>NZ_JAUKNS010000010.1:0-197541 GCF_030487755.1 Paenibacillus sp. 11B
AATCTGGCAATTATATTTATTCTCATCGTTGTGCCGTTTTATCTAATCATGGACATAAGGGTATCGGATCAGAAAACTGTAAACCGTTTAGAAAAACAATATTCAGCAGCACTACATACAGCTGTCCAAGATGCTGCATACGCACTAAACCAAAATGAAAATCAAGATAAAGAGGCTTCTTATCAGTCTACAAAGTTCTTTAATGCCAATAAAGATGTAGCAATAGAAACTTTTTGGAAAACAATGTACCTCAATTTTGGATCAGGATCTGACCAGATCTCCCAGGGTGCCCTCGAATCGTATGTACCGGTTATAGCAGTTACCGATTATAACGGGTTTCATCTCTATGCATTCACTGAATATACGGATACTTCAGGTCAAAAAGTTTATAAGCACGCATGGAAGCCTGAAAAACCTTATGCATATTCGGATCAAGCTGGGAACAGTATCAATTTCACATTAGACAGTTATGTAAAAGTATATCAAGCTTCAACTCAGACCTGGGTCGAAGGATACCGTGAAGAGTTGGAAGGACTCACTGATGTTCCGTTACTGAATAACGCAAAACTGTTTGATGAAGTACGTCGTAATACAATCGTAAAGTTGGTGCAGAAAGATGTGGCTTACTTCATAAACAAGCACAATACTTTTGCAACTCGACTGGGTAGTTTTTATCAATTTAAACTCCCACTGATCCCTAATGAGGAATGGGTAAACAGCATTAATGACGTTGGAATCATGGCATTTATTCAGGGACTACCGGTGGGACACCAATTCTATAATAACTATGCATTCGGGAGCGGTCGGATTTTGAAGAAGAACGTAGTCTATGGGGCAGTAGACGAAAGTACAGGTCTGAAATTCTACTACCGTAGTAACTATCCATTAAACCTACGTGTTCAAGAAACCTTTACATCTGAGAAGGATGCAGCAGCTGCAGGATACATGCCTACTGACTCGCTGAATAAGAGATAAAGATATGGGTGTTGGATCTTGTGTCGGTTCATCCTTAAGGGAGGGATGGAGAAAGGATAATTATTCTCCTAAGTGGCCGCATTAAAGAGTATGATTCAGAACCGGCACAGAGTCGAGCCCCTAAGAATTAAATATGTTCAATTTAGCCGAAAAGTATTTAGGAGAAAATTTAACACCATGATATAATAGTAATATATTAGTTAATATATTGATTAACATCGAGTGCTCTTAGTAGTTAATGTCGGCTAAGAGAGATTTATTAATATGCCGATAAATTGTAAAGAGTCCAAATTGAAGGGAGAAATTTTAAAATGAAAAAAATCTTACTTGCTACTTTGATAGGTGCAATGGCAATTACTGCAACATCAGGGGGTTCAACAATTCATGCGGCAAGCACACCGAAGCAAGTGGAGGTGCTTCTGAATACTGTGAAAATGAAGTTTCCAGATGCTAAGCCATTTCAAGATGGTCAAGGTAGTGTCATGGTTCCGATTCGCTTTGTATCTGAAGCGTTGGGTGCCAAGGTGACGTACTCCAAGGAAGGAAAAGTGTCCAAGGTGGGGGTCGTTAGCAAAGACCATAAGGTGGATATGACGATCGGGCAGACCACAGCCCTGGTTAACGGTCAGAAGAAAGACTACGGTACTCAGATTATCTTGAAGCAGAACCGGACATTCGTTCCGTTGCGTTTGGTGAGTGAAGGTCTTGGCCAGAAGGTAGAGTGGGATAAGATTGGCCGTTGGGTCTGGATCGGCAACAAAGAGTTCCGGAGTACAGATGATAAAGCGTTTAAGTTAACCAAGTTAAGTGATTTTAAAGCATATACACAAAGTGAAGAATTCTTCAAAAATATTAAGCTTGAGAAATATAAGAATATTAAGATTATTAAGGAAAGTGATCTTCCTATCAAGTTAGGTGACGGACAAATTGTATATGACATTAACAAGACAAAAGATTCAATACTAGGCGATGGAGTTCAAATCCGTAGCAGCCAGAGAGGGAACTCAATTACATTTTTAGTGAAGAATAGTTATGGTCGTGGTCGTGGGGTAGTAGATGCTGCTTTTATCAATAATGACGATAAGACAGGCATGAATTTTTATCCCGTACTAAGTCGGTTGGATAAATTTAGAAACGGCGAATATCTTGATAACTACGAAGGATGGAAAAATTTCAAAATGACACAAGCAGACTATATTCTTTTAAGAGATGGTGAGCTGGACGAATACGCTGTGGCCATCATTAATCCGTTCAAGTAAAGGAGCTATGATCTGAATGAAAAGGACCATCAGTTCCATACTCAGTTTAATAATCATTTTGTCCTCTGTGCTTGTACTTTTTACTTATCAATCTGGTAAAGCTGAAGCAGCAATTTACCCTGTGGGTGCAAGTCGATATACGCAAGACGAAAACAATCCAAACCTTTACTATTTTGTTGGGATGGTATACTACGAAGTTTGGAAAGACAGTGGAGGTAAATGGACTGATAAAGGGCATAAACCGGGTGATAAAGTTAGTGTTGTAGATGGTGGAACCTACCAGTTTACATTTGCCTCTGGTCGAAGAGTCAAAAATATCACAGTTAAACCTTTTAATTTTGACGGGGGCCCTACAGCAGACAAAATTTTCAACACGTCTCGTGGTGGAGAATTAGCTGAAAAGCCCCAACAATATTATAATGATGCAACTTCAAGTAGGAACTACGACAACTATGATAATACACCGGTATTAGGAAAAGGTACGAACTCTGCACGAAAAGAAGTTATCGTTAAAGATGGAGTACTATTGGCTAGGGCACAAGCAGTTGATCGAAGACTTGAGGAAGAAATTGAAAATAAAAAAGTTTTTGCACCAAATGTTGAAGGTTACCGCTATTTTTTCCCTACATTATTCACCATTGAACTGGAACCGGAAGAAGGCAAAGCTGTGGTGAAATACTGGACCACAACTGGCCAAAGCCTGGATGGTGTAGACGGATTCGCCAACAAGGAAGTTAAGCTGGAGAAGGATAAGTCATACAACTTCACCCATACCGCTCCTAGTGAGAAGTACACGTATGAGGGGCACAAGAAAAGTACGCAGGGAGACCCTTCGAGTCTATCTCGAAAATCCGGAGATCCTGGACAGTTCATATACAACGGACAGTATCCGGTCTATTACGTGTACTTCTATTACAAGCCCAAAGGCGGCACAACGGAACCTGGAGGGCCAACATGTACCGCTCCGCAGCCCGGACGCACCCTAGATGGCAAGTATATGGATCCGGTCGTCACAGCCATGATTAAAGCCGATCAGCGCGGCAATGAAATGTTCGATGTCCTGAAGGGTATCCCGACATCGGAAAGCCTGTACGGTAACGTCCTCAGCCGAGATTATTTGTTCCAAAACAAATTTATTCAGATGACCGGTACATGCGAATATACGGTCAAAGTAAATCAGAAATGGAAATTGACATGGAAAGATGGAAGAACGGTTTCCACACCGAATGGTGGTACGACTACAGTCTATGACATACCGAGATCAATAGACGACGAACGGAACCCAGAGTACAAAGTGGTACGTCCATACGCCTATTGGACGATTGGTGAACTGAGCGTGTACAACATCCAGGATGCGGTACTCCAGAATTACGCATTTTCCGGAAGCGAGATCACCATCACGCCAACGGGATACACACCGCCAGAGTTCCAGGCTGAAACGACAGGCGACAAATACCCTGCTCCGCAGCCAGTCACACAGCAGGGGCCGTCTCGAACAAAGGATGGTGGAATAAGACAACCATCCATGGAGGAAGAGAATCTGCAGGCCGTGGCCGAAGCTGCTGTTCCGGACGTACAAGTCGAAAACGACTCCCTGGTGTTCAAGGGTCAGACCGTTATGAACAAGCAGCGCACAGCCAAGGAGGGTCCGCAGCCTGGACAGATCCCAGCGCCAGTGCATATCGGGAAAGACGTGCTGTACAGCCCGTACAACTATATCCCGAAAGATAAAGTCAACAAGAAGGATCAGATCAGCACTGGCCAGATTCATTACATCGTGGCCGATGGTAGCATCGAAGCCGAAGAGGAAGAACTGGAATACGAGATCCGCGGCATTAACACCGTAACCGTCCATACGCCGGTTGTGAACTACTCGGCCGTGTCGGATGATCAGCCGCACAACCAGAAAACCAAGCCTAATATGAGCCGATCAGCTCTGATTTTGGAGAGACCGTTTACCGTCCGGATCCCAACGTCTGGACAACACCTAGATGTTAGTCAGTATCCTGGATACGGAAATCGGGATTACGCCAAATATTTCCGGACTAAACAAGTGCGATTCATGTTCGATGTCTATACTGGCAGCCGAAGTCAATTTATCCCCGCTAACACTTGGATCGACATCCCGGTGGATCAACTCGATACCGAGTTCTATCTGCCTGTATGGGTAGATGAAGGCGACTACCAAGTGTACTTCCGGAATATCGCTGAAAATGCTCCGGAGGGATATAACTGGCAGTCGGACGCAAACTTGGATCTGGCCAATCACGCAGCAGTAGACGAGGTTTCTGTGGAAGTCATTGGACGGTTATATGATTTTCATGTCACAGATATCGCGGACTACAACTGGGAAAGAGTGTTCCGGACATTCGCCGGCAGTAAAGATCCGAGCGGGGCTTCCTACTGGGTAGGACAGAATGGGATTGATGGAGATCCCCGAGGTAACTTGGCGCAGTTCACCTTGCCGATCCGTCCCGGTAGTAACCCATTAACGGGTATGGGCAATGTCTCAATAAAAACTGGATACCACTTCAAGTTTGACTTCAAAACGAAGGGGAATATGTTCAGTAAACAAGATGGTATTCGTATAACACCGACATTTACATACGTCAGTAAGGCCGGTGGTACACCAATACCAGTTGACTTGTATTACAAAACCAATGAGAAACCGTTTGTGAAAATTGGATCTGCAGAGGACACAGTCCAGCGGTATGTCGTTTTAAATGAACGGCTACGGAATGTTCCACTCGGAGAAATGAAGAATTCAGGGTACTGGAAATATGATCAGCACCTGACGGCAGCTGAGAAGGTTGGGGTCGATCGAGAAGAGTTTATGAGGAACTATGTACTCAAATACACCAAGCTAAAAACGCCTGTTGGTGGGTACGATAAGCTCATTCTTCCGGAACAGCTCAAGACCTTGATCGGATCAAAGGACATACCAAGTAATGCTTCAGTTACTCCGGAACGTGCAAATGCATCGATACAGCAGTGGTACGGTGAGTACAGCATACCAGCAGCTCCATATGTAGTCCCGGCTGGAACTAATCTTGCGGAGTATGGCCGGACAAACGGAGGGCTCACTGACAAGTCGACACTCTTCTTAAAAGATGGCTACATCATTGTGAATTTTGACATCGAGTCAATCCAAGCAGGGAAGGTCAATGATCCGCATTTACAATATATCCATGCACCATTGATGAACCAGTGGAAATTGGAAGGGTACCAGAATTCGATTTTGGACTCATTTATGAAGAGATACAACGTCAAGGATGGAGATGTCGTGTTTTACAACGCTGATAAATCCAGCCGAGATGACTTTAGCGCACAAGCACCACACTAATATTTACGGGGCTGTATCACTGCCCCGTTCCTTTTTTAAGGAGGGAGATTGAAAATGAGATTTTTTGTGAAAATCAGCTTACCTTTATTTTTTTTCGCTTTTTTTTGGATATTCACACTTCAATCACAGGTAAATGCTGCATCGGACGTTGATTTTTTACTCTCGCCGGTGAAAGAAATTGAACAATCCAGTGGGTACTACCGGGACGTAGTTAACGGAGGGGAAGCGAAACAATATACGTTTTACCTGAAGAATCTTGTTAAGAAGCCGATCGATCTATGGATCTACCCGGCAGACGCAGCTCCTATGGTCAACGGTGGAAAGAGTTTCGCGTTAAAAGGTGAGAAAAATACCTCATTAGGTTCCTGGATATTCCCCTCAAAAGAAGAAGTGGTCCATTTAAAGCCCCTTGAAAAGAAAAAATTCGTATACACCGTAAAAGTGCCAAAGGATCTCGATCCCGGGGAATATGTGGGCGGAATTGTAGCTGAACAAATTCCTGCTTTAGAGGCGAGTCCATCCCAGGTCCAAGACAAAGCGGTATTGCTGATTGAGCGTATCCCACGTATCGGGGTCCAAATTGTGTTGGAGAAGGACAAGCAGGCTGCTGTGCAAGACATGAGCATTGATGATTTCAAGCACAGTTACATAAGCAATGGTTATTCGCAGCTCACCATCAAGTTGTCCAACACGGGGAACATCTTACAAAGGCCAAGTGGACTTATCATGATCCGCGATGCTAACGGTAAAGGGATATTTAGTCAATCCTATGATGCAGCAGCTGAAGAAAAATCTATTTATGCAGGTAAGACAGCGGACATGGTCTATCACGTCAAAGATCAGATCCTATGGCCAGGAGTATACAGTGCGTATTTTGAGAGCAATTTCAACGAGAAGAAGGTATCCAGAACTTTTAATTTCACGATTACTGAAGCGGATGCAAAACTTGCACAGGAAAGTCTGAGTAATGCAGGTCTGCTGCAAGGGCGTGGATTTATAGATTGGTTGAAAAATCATCCCTGGGCCATTGTCGCTGGAGCCCTTGTGCTTATTCTAATTTTCGGAACGTTCTTCTTGTTACTGTTCCTATTGAAAAGAAAAAAGAAAGAGGACGAGCAGGATCGGCAGCAAGTTAGACGACAAACCCTCCAAACACCACAGGGTTAGCGTATTTTCTTTTCAAGAAGGGAGGTGGTTTACATGTGATCGTTATATTGATCGAAGGTGTCTGTTCAAAATAAAAAAGGGATGTGAATGAATGAAACGATTATGGTTTGCCGCAATTTTAGCTCTAGCTCTTGCTATGCCGAGCGTGGCTGCTGCAGAGGACATGGAAAAAGAAGTACAGGTTACCGGTGGTAATTTCATGGTCACCCAATCAAAAATAAATTTTACGGATATTACTCTTGCCGTTCGTCAGCAACAGAAGTCTCAAGCAATTGTGACATCGCGAGTTATTGACGATCGGGGCAATGGTAATGGTTGGACAGTAAGCCAGGCTGCCACTGATTTTGTGACAACAATCGATGGACAGGATTTTTATATCCCTATTGATGCCGTAAAAGTGACGGCATCATTGAAAAATACGATTTCAGGACTACCACTTGACTTCACTAATGGTGGCCATTTAGCCAAAGATCAAGTGTTGTCGCATCAGTCTACAGCGATATTCTCGGCCGCCGTCAGCACGGGACAAGGAGCTTATGACTTTGAGCTTCATTACTCTCTTTCACTGCCGCAGATTATAAAAGCGGAAGATGGAAAAGAAACCGGTGTTATTGCAGGAACGTACCGATCTACAATTACGACTACGGCTACATCGGGAATTTAAAGGAGGGTGAAAAGTGGATAACACAGAGAAGAAAGATAGAAAGAAATACACCATCCGTGTTGGATGGAAACGAAGTCTGATTGTGACTGTGGTTGTAGCATTGATGGTGGGGACTTACTCCTTTGCTGACTTTGGACCGAATGCTCAAGCGGCCGAGTATAGTAGAATTATTGGGATTGAAAACTATGACGAAGGTAACGGACAGTCTACCGCGGGCAAAAGTTATAGTTCACTAGAACTTGAAGGAGGTCGCAGGGTAGGTTTGAGTGGTTCTATTTCAAATCAACCTCTACAAGGAGATTATCTGAAGGTTAGGAAATACAATGAACCTTTCACTATCTCTAAACCTAAACACCTGTATATAACGTCAACTAACGATCTATATTACCAGGAAGATACCGGTACTCCCAAGAAGATGGCTTCGGGAGTAAAAGACTTTCAAGGGTACAATTACTATACTGGTACAAGTTTTGACAGTTTCTTTGCACATAAATTGGACGAAACGGTAGAAGCTTGGGGCAGAGGAACTAACGGCCAACTCGGTATAGGTTATAACCAAGACAAAACTGTGGCTACCAAAGTGGTAGATCCTGCCGACCCTACAGAAGATCTTAAAGGCATTAAAAAGATGATATCTCTGTCGACTATCACAAGAAAAAGCGCAATACTTTTTGTGGGAGATGGAAAGGTATATTTAATAGGCACGGCTTTTGGGAAGGACTCATTACCCAATGCAGTACCTGTAGATGTAACTTCTATTTTCCCTGCATTTGATACAGCGGACGAGTTCGACATGTTCCGTATAAATGGTGAGGACAGTTCTAAAGAGGAAGTTATGCGGGTTTTTGAGATAAAGGGCAAGCAGTACACCTTAAGAGATTTGTCGAAGTATAACCCTGAAGTTGCAAATACTTACGAGACTGAGACGGCTACTTTCTATCCTGTGCCAGATGGAATAGACGCCAGAAATATAGTTAAGATCTCCAATCAAGTGACGAATCCACACAATAGCAGATATTCTGAAAATCGTTATATTTTAATACATTTGTCAGAGAGCAAGGTGCTTACTTCCTGGGGATCTCCAATACAGCAATATTCTGATGCCTACAAATTTATAAGTGACGGAAGCGCTACTTTTAGATCTACTCCAGAACAGATAGCCACAGGGGTGGATTATTTTTCAGCGACGAGCGGTGGACATATTTACTTCGTTAAAGGTGGGAATTTGTTTTATGTAGGGACCAACCAATTAAACAATTCCGGACTTACGGGAGGACCATTCCTCACTCCTATAAAAATAGTAGGGCCGGCAAACGAACTGTCCGATCTTAAAAAGTTCTACCATACCAATCAAGGTAATTACTACTTGAAGAACGATGGGACTTTGCTCGGCTGGAGTACACAAGGGGCTATTTTTACCCACAAAAGAAAATACATTGATTTGATACCGTTTAGAGAGTCTCCTAGCGGGCTTACAGTGGTAGGACTGGGTGAAGATTTCGGATTATACCGGATGTGGAGTACATACGAGTCTACTGGAAGTCCAATGGCGACAGGAGTGGCTCCTAAAGATTATGTCGCTCCAGTTGTTAAGCCAGAAACTCCGATATTGACAACAACGTCACAAGATAAATTCGACCAGTTCACGGTCTCCGTTAATTATGGGACTAGCGCCGATTTGAGTGTCAAAGAGTACCGAATCAATGGTGGAGCGTGGACGCCTTACACGGATGAGTTTGTTATAACGGATACTGGCGCTGTAAAAATTCTTGCAAGATCTGCGGACAGCAAGGGTAACATTAGCGATGAAGGTGTGCTACAAATCGTAAGTAATCCTATTGTTATATCTGCAGGGGAGCCAAATGTAAGTAAGGTTTCTGCAAATGAATTTAAAGTAAGCGCACAAGCAACGGGAGCTGTTAGAACTCAAGTTCGGGTTGATGGAGCGGCTTGGCAGTTCCACAATGTAGCGAACAATCTCTTGCTTGACCCAGGACCTCACACTATTGATGTGAGATTAATAAATACCAAAGATGAGGAACTGATTAATAAGTCCTTCACTGTAACAGCAGATGATCCTACTCCGGTGATTATAGCTAAACCTATTGTAACTCAAACAGGACTGAACAGTACGTATGGGTTAAACCTGGATGTCCAGTTTGATAGTGCGGTAGGAGAAGCTCAATACTCAGTGGATGGCGGAACATGGACAGCAACCACAGGAACAATCTCTGTTCTGAACGGTGTTCACACTGTGAGAGCAAAAGTAGTTGCAATTGACGGAAAAGAAAGTGAAGTTGTAGAGTTTGTAACTACTAAGGTTGATCCTAAGGTTGAGTTTGACAATGGAGACTTTAAGATTGACATTGGTGTAATTGCACCTACTTTGAAAACTTACTACAAAGATAATGTAAATGGAGTTTGGACTGAGTATACTGGTCCTGTAACTTATCCGCCTGGAACTTACACATTTGATGTAGAGATTCGGGATGATGCTTCTGGTGATGTTGTATACGTTGGAGGACCGTTCACAATCGTTGTGACTGATCCAAATGCAGGTAATCCGGGTAACGGTGGCACAACACCAACACCGAATCCAGGTACCGGCACGCCGGTGGGACAAGAAGATGTTGATTTCACGGTAAATAGCGGTGGACTTAGCGCAAAATTCGAGGGAGCGGATCTCTCTACGATCATCATCGACAGCACGAAGCCGTACCAATCTATCAATTCGGTAAGCCGGGCTTTGATTGAAGACAGCCGAGGCAACGGAAAAGGTTATCAATACAGTATGGATGTGACTGATTTCATTTCAGAACCAATGCAGGATAACTCAACAAACTCACAAGACCTTGTTGTTAGTATTCCGGCCAATGCGTTGTCTGTTGAGGTATTAAATACCAAAACCTTAAACGGACCGGCAGCGGAGCTGTCCAACATTGGAAAACATGTCTTCTCTGGTAGTGGACCAGAAATGTTGGCCACAGCGAGACCGTTTGAAGGTATGGGATACAACGAAATTCCACTTAACTTCACGTTAGGTGTTCCGGATCGTGTGAAAATTGTGTCCTCTGGATCTGGAAGTAAGTTCGTTCCAGGACAGTCTACTGGTCTGATGGCGGGAACTTACAAAGCCAAGGTTGTTAGTACATTAACATCAGGTATTTAGTAACTTTGAGGGGGCTTCGCTTTTATGAAGCCCCTTCCAATTAGTTTCATATTGAGGGCAAGTGTAAAGGATATTGACAGTAATGAAGAAAATTGAGATGCTTCTCTTCTTCTAGCCCATCCACCATCCCCACCACCGAATTGATTTGAAATAATCATATGATTCTCCATAAATTAGTGTTAGTATATTAGTATATTAATTAATATGAAACGGAAAGTGAGTGATTCATTTGCTTCATACATATGAGCAATTGGAAAAATCAATCAGGGCCACAAGCAACGGTATTATTGAGAAATACCAGGATAACATGATAGACACGTTTCAATGCATGGAACAATTACATACTTGCTGCACCATGGTCGGGGCGCTCATTGATAATGAAAGGAAAAGCGGTTCAGATAAAGAGTTGATTATCCGCTTAATTAAACTCCGTGATGATATATCTCAACCAGTCATGCAGATGGTATACGATCAAATTCAATCACTGAATACGAAGAAAAAGAAAGTTAAAAAAGAAATATATAAATTAGAGGTTAGAAGGAATTTATTAAGTGCTGCAGTTGGCTAATCATCAGTACATAATTAAATAGCTTAAATTAGAAAAGGAGGTTGCTTTATTATTTAGCAACTTCTTTTTGAATATGGAAATACTTAACAGATGAGCTTTGAGCAGAGCTACTTAGATAATCTAATGATTACTTCAATAAAGGAGAGTTTTGAATGGTAGAAGGTATTCTATTATCCCTTGCATGGATAGGGTTAATTATTGGTGTTGCTATAGTATTATCCGGATTAACGAATGGCTCAAAAGGGAAGGATAAGTTTGATTGGTCAGCAACCATCAACCCGGTTTCTTGGGGACTCTTTATTCTCATTGTGTCAATCTATTGGTTAGTTAGTAGGGGATAATACTTAGCACTTTTATTGTAATTGTGTTATAATCAGATTATTATGATTTGAGATTAATTTTCTTTGCCTTTTTTAAAAGACAAAGAGTGGTTCCCGGTGAAAACCGGTTTAAATTTTGGCAATGAAGCCGTGGAGAACAATAGCATGCCTATTTAGGTGTGCTTTTTTTGTTTTCTGCGGCTTTTTTTGCTTCTACTGGAGGATAACTAAATGACATTTGTAAACCTGTCAAAGTTTAAAGAAAACTTAACTACTCAACAACCGCATAGTTCACACTCCAATGGACTGTTCAAAGTAATTGATGCGGCTATGTGCAATGTTGAGAGTAATGAGGTTGATTGGAATTCATTCTCTCTACAGGAGGCTCAGCAAGCTCTTAACGAGGCCTTAGCTTATGTAGCAGATGAAATAGCTGATGAATATTCAGTACGTCCCAATGAAGGGAATGCTATTCATGTGTACCTACATAACAATGAGTCAATGTACCGGTTAAGAAGAATGAAACCAGTAAACCAAGAGACGGAAGATAACGAGTTTTTCTAAAGATTTCAAATTAGAGAAAGTTAGGTGAGGGTATGAACCGGGCTTATTTTTGTGATGAACAAGTAGGTCAGATGCAAGCAACGTATGATGCAATCACAATGGTGAAGATGTTGCATGAAGCTGGGATAGATGTCCGTAACAATCCGATTAATTATTATTGTTACGGATGGGGTGATCAGGCGGATATCTTCCATGAGGCGATCAAAAGAATGTTGTTTGAAAGCTGCAACCAATCCTACTCGGACAATCTCCAAGGAGAGACTTGGGAGTATAGCATCGTATTTCCGGAAATTGAAGAAATGATGCTTCTATCCAATAATGACGAGGCAAATGAACTGTTAAAAAAGGTAGATATTCTTTTGCATTATGAATGTCCAAATTTTGAAATGGGGATGAGCGGAGTTATAAAGGGAAAGAACATCTACATCAAGATAACAGGAAACTATGGGATATATTCGAATTTCTTAGGCAGAATTATTGAACTGAGAACTATCGTACTTGGGTTCATTGCACATAAGAAGAAGATGCTCATGCAAAAAATCCAAAATATTTTCATGATAAAAATGTTGTCTCTTAGTCGGCCAATACCATTAGGTATCTCAATTTGGGCACCTACTTCATTCGTATTCATACAACTTATGAAAACGTGTGGGGTGGATTTCTCCACCGAGATTGCAGAGAATCTCAGTCCAAAGAAGATGTGTTCTTTGTTAAGGGACGTCATAAAAATTGATGAAAAGGATGAGGTAGCATGAGTTTAATTCTAACGGATAATAAAGCGGGTATTGTTGAGCATTCGCTAAGTATTAGTGAAGAAGGTAATGAATATGTAATCAGGTTGCGAGATCATAGTCTACCCCTGGTAGCTGAATTTCAGAACGGTATTAAGGTAGGAGAAGGTTTTTATACGAATGAGGATTTAGCTGAAGCATTATTGCATGCTCAAAACCTCAGTGTCTTTAAGACACCTATCCTGCCACGGGGTTGTATCTCATACATGGAGAGTACATTTAAAACCTATTGTTTCTTCGAAGTTCCATCACATCGCAGAACTGTGTTTTACCATGATGCGGTTATCGAGGATGTGCCTTTTCCAAATTTAATTTTTGGTTATGAACTTAGGTCAAGAACAGATAGGTTTGAGATATGTAAAGTATTTGTCGGTGCTTTAGAGAAGGGCTTAACCAATGAAGAGTCGGAAGTATATTTTTATCCCTATACAAACGTCGATAGAACCTATGAAGTATGTTTAGGGTCATCTCAGTTACCCCAAATCACACGCATTTCTCAATTATCAACAGTGCCAGAGGTCTTTTTCAATTCACAGAACTCTGACTGTTACTATGGTCATGCAAATGGTAGTGGGCTTACCTATAGGGAACTATTAGAGAAAGTCAAAGGCAAAGAGTTTCCGGATAATTATCTTAAAACGACTGGCATGACCCTCGCTGATTGGATCAGTGGACTGACTTCTCTATTTTAGGCCAAATACAACTCAAATAAATTAGCAATAAGCTGGAGGTAATAGATATGTCTAACGAATTATTTGGTGGTTCTGATCTCTTTTCATACTTTGGGGGAGGTTTCGTAGAGCCAACGAATGTTGATAAGGAAGAAACACTAAAATCAGTGGGTAATACGATCGACATCACTAAACGCATTCAATCCAGAAGTAAATCTGACAAATCAATTGATGGACCTGGTGTAGACACATGTGAGGGCTTAACTCAGGATGAAATTAATGCTCTATCGGATGAAACGCCTATAAGCGAGTCATCAGCCGATACTGCAGAACTTGGAGTAAAAAAAGATTCGTCCAAAAATGCAGATAGCAAAGATAAAAAGCCTGTCTTTACTAACACAACATATATTTGCTATGCCGGTACGTCCAAGCTTTTAACTAAATATTTTGATAGCGAAAAGATAGGGTTGCTCAGTTTAGAGGATGTTCGCAAGCAGTTAGAAAAAGACTTTCCTGAGATGTCAAAACAAAGAACGTTCATGAGTTTTGACGAGAAAAAGAATATAATAGTACCGGCCATCACAGGTGGGAAGAAGGGGGCTTTGCCCGTTTACTTCAACGATTCGAGAGCATACTTCTACTCTGCGAGCCAGCTCGTCGAGCATAAAGATAAGTATTCAATCTGTTACCTGGCTGCCAAAAACGGTTACTATGAGATCCGTGAGAATGGGATCGGGGTTTTTATCTCCAAATGCAACAAGGAAGAGTTAGAAGGATGGAGCAATGCTGATGATTTTTTTGCACAGCAGCCCAGAGTCCAAGAACTTGATTCTTGTCGCACCGGCTTTAAATCCAAGTTGCCGAAAATCCCTGAATCATTGGTACACCAACTAATATCATTTTTTATGGACTATTCTGATAATGATGTAGAAGTGATGGGTGTATTCTACTGGGATACCAAGGAAGGTGTTTATCTATTGGATGTTCCTAATCAAAGTGTGTCGAAGACTTCAATCGATCAGCATTATACGAGTATGCCATATTGGATTATTAAAGTTTGTGAGTTACATTCTCATAATACAATGAAAGCATATTTCAGTTCTGTAGATAACGAAGATGAACTAGGCACCCATCTATATGGTGTGATTGGAAACTTAAAACAAGCAGAAGGACTCATTCGGTTTGATATTCAAACACGAGCTGGTATGGCAGGGAAATTTATATCCTTGCTTCCTTCAGCACTGCTAGAGGGAGACTATGATAATCAAGAAGATTCATGGAACCTCATTAAAAAAGTGCAGTACCCTGCAGCCTGGCATGATCGTGTCTTGCTTGATCAGGTGGAGGTGGTTAACCATGATTAATCTACTTGATTATCACGCTAAGAATGATGATTCAGAGGTTCGCCAATCACGGATACAGAGTATGTACTACTACATTGTAATTGTTGGGGCCGGCGGTACCGGTGGCTATTCAGTTCAACGAATTACCAAAATGTTAAGTGCATTTGCATCCGTAGATTCATTTCTTATGATTGCTGATCCGGATATGGTAGAGGAAAAGAATTTGCTACGACAGCCTTTCGTTAACCAGGATATAGGCGGAAAAAAGGCAAGTGTTCTTGCCCAACGCTATGGTAGAACATACGGACTGAAAATCGGTTCTTATGTTGATAAATATGTGGAATCGGTTGAACAACTAGATCAGTTATTTTCATTAACTGATTTTCGCCACAAGACCGGGCAACACATTCAGAAGGTGTTAATCGGGGCAGTTGATAATGACTTTACGCGTAATGTAATGCATGAGTACTTTATGCAGACCGGTGACCTGATTTATATTGACGCAGGTATTGAAGGGGTCTTCTTACCATCAGGTGATAAACCAAAGAGTGAGTGGGGAGAAGAAGAAATAACAGATCATATGGAAAGCGGATATTCCGGGCAAGTGGTAGTGGGTCTCAAGAAAAATGGAACAGAAATCCTTGAACCACTTAATAGAATTTACCCGATCGATGCAACGGATCTTATCGCGCCTTCACATAATTGTGGTCTGGAACCTTATCAACCTCAACGTATGATCGCAAATGAGATGGCAGCATTCCATATCTCAACGATTATAAATGAGCTGTTGAGTACTAATACAATCATTGTACACTATGCAAACTTCAATGCTAGGACTGGCAGTTGCCGGCCACAGTACGTGCAGGAAGTTTAGTTGAAAACCCCCTATATTTCTCATCATGAGAGATATAGGGGGTTTTAGTTTGATATCACTAAATGACCTATTTGAAAGAAGCTATAAATTATGGCTAAAAGAGTTTCAAGATAGCTAGTAATTGGACTTCATCAGCGTATAGATCGTAAAGTAAGCTGCTGCGTGGCACCATAGAGTGTTTGCGATACAAGCCAGCCAATGGAAACACGATTACCCACATGGTATATGCAAGCAGAGATACAGTAGTTAACACACAGGCCATCAGTTATTATTACTTATCCTGTGAATCTAGCAAGGTTGGCCAATACTCAATCATTTGATTACTGCTATGGTAATTAACCCAATCTCCGGAATGCAGTTCTAGCATTTCAACTTTAGACTCTTCGTGCTTTTCATGGTACTTGAATTTGGAAGCATTTCTTCTGAAGATATCTAGCAATTCCTGGAATGATTTTTCATGAATAGGTTGTACCTTCAAGACTTTATTCTCTGTATAACGAATTTCATTCTTATTAATCTCAAACGGAACACGCTCATTCCATAGTCTCGATAAGAGCGGATCGGGAAGATATTTATACCCGAGTTTGGTCAAAACTAACTCATTCTCCCTCAACATTAGGGACAATTCTATATCGCCAACACCAGGGATTTTAAACCATAAATTTTCTTGAGCATATAAACGTCTTAATTTCCCATGGAGATAACGGAAAAGTTTAAAAGTCCCTGTATCAACCCACACAAACCGTTCTGCACCTGGATCTGGATCGTTTCGTCTAACAATAGTTAGTGTATCATTATCTAAATCTTCATAGAAATGTGGTCGAATCTCCAACAATAAATCATGGAACTTCTGCCAACAGGACTTCACTAATATCAAACCTTCACCCATAAACTCAACTGCCAATTCTTCCTTCGACCGAATGTTTAGGTCCTCGAGTATGTATCTCGGTACAGTTATTTGACCTTGAGTAGATATGAGATAATCCTGGTGTTTTTTTCCGAGAGAGAACACCGGTTTGATCGATCTTTGAATTTTGTAATATGTCGTATATTGGTTCTCTTCTTTAACATACTCAACTCTGTAACCAGGAAACATAGTTAAATCCTGACGCGCTTGCCATGGAATCGTTACACTTACTTGCTTGTCCACATCTAACACCTCCATAATAAATATATTCTAAATATAAATATATTCTAAATATTATAGCACATTTATTTAACAAATATAATTAAGCCTGCGCTTCTGATTACAGAATAGCGCAGGCTTTTTTCATTAAAATCAGTGAGTTAAACTTAGATCTTGAGTAATTAATAGTCTCAATTTACAACTTTACTTTCGCTTCTTGCGGTTCTTAGGTTTAGAGTTGGCTTTATGCTTTCTGTCAGACTTTTCTGACAGTTTGGATACAACATATCTAAACAACTCTTGTGCCACCGCTTCTAAACAATGATCTCCAAATTGGTTCAGCAACTCCTTTAGAAAATCGCACCAGTCCATATGTATCACTCCTTTCTCAAAAATGAAATTTTTAGTACTTAGAACAGCAGGCGTGATCGACCAAACCGAAATTTAATAGTTTGTTTAAGAACTCACTTACAGATCTCTAGTGACAAGTCAGTATGAGAAATGAAAATCACGCTTGTATGTATTTTTCTTTTTGAGCTTTCCTATCCTGAAGTAGAAAATGAACACCGTAAATTTCTCTACAGCCTTCGTCTAAAGGAAGGAATGTTGAAAAATATGGGAAATGTCATCTCTTCTTAGAAGTGCATAACGTCATAAAGTCCGCATTCCAAGCAAGAATGGCCATATTCGCTGTTAACAAAAATCTAATATCGAGAATAGAATTCATTTGTGACCAGACAACGCAAATAAGGCCACTTCATTTGAAGTGGCCATTCGTATATTCCGTTCTACTCTTTGAGATCACTAAACTTGTTCAATTCCTTCAGCGCATTCAGGTCACCATCAATAACTTCTAGGGCATGCTGCATTTTGTACGTCACTCTGAAGATGAGCACCGATTAACATGAGTGCTCTATCCCTAATTTGGCGGTCAAGCACATCTACAGATTTCTGCTTTTGTGCGTCACTGAGGGCTAGGGCATCAATGAGTAGGAGCACTCTAACCCAAATCTGATGTGTACTACTAGCAGCGTCGTGCATTTGCTTTAACAGGTTGATCTCCAGTTCCAGATCTTGGTTCTTATCTTGCAGAGCATTAGCATTCTGTATATAGGACAAAGTGACCTGGTAACGTTTTCTTGGATTATGATCTGGCAGCTGATCTGTTTTATCCATAAGGCACCTCCGATTAAGTTTAGGAAGACGTGTATTCTTTGCGCGCTTCAGCAACTGAGGTAACATCAAACTCATGGTAGATTGGCTGAACAAGCAGATACAGCTGTTCCGATGAGGAGGAGATCCGGATCGGACACTTGCAGGCAAAGGTATATGTCTTACGTCTTACTCTTTTAATCTTTCAAGATCTATTCCAAATGTATTCTGTCTATCCACATATATATTTTTTCTCTAACCTCTGTGTCATTCCATCCCCATTGGAGAGCTAAGCCTTCAATGTCATTAGGGATCCTTTCGACCCACGCTGTGATTTCTTCTTCGTTCGGCTTAGATCTCTTTATATCTGCCAAACAATCGTGGAATACATTTCTCAAAATTTGAACTTCACTCATTTTCATTACCTCCAGAAAATTATTCGTATTATAAAAGCAAATGAATGAGACTAGTTACGTTCATACGCTTTCCGTGCTTCATGAACTGTGGTTACATCAAATTCATGCTGAATCGCCTGAATAAGCAGATCCAGCTGCTGCGGAGAATAGCCTATTCGCTCCGCCGCAAGCATCACGTAACCTAAGCAGGCTTCGTTACCCCATTGGCCAGCGGTTGACCTGTCCCAATCCACCAACGAGCGGAGGTATTCGGAGCGGCTATTCTTGGCTTGGACATCCAGGTGTTCCCACAACTTTTCAGGCATCGTAAGCGAAACCTTTTTCGTGATTCCCAGAGATGGCCGTCCCATCGTTTTGAGAGGGAGGGTCAATTTACCCGTAGCTTGATCATACCGGCAATCGACACACAGAATCACCCGCTCACCATTGTACAAAAAATCGGTTGTGTCACTTGTACTACCACAATTCATGCATTCCATATGCTGTAAATTCATCCCTTTACTTTAAGTTACCTAAAGCATATAGTTTAAGTAACTTAAAGTAAAGCATGAGGGGATTCCGTTCAGGGAGGAGGATTTTAGATGCTTGTCGCCCCCTCTAAACAAAGTGCGACAAGAAGGGTTATAATAGAATTAGGAAAGGTGCATTCGACCGTGGAAAGCATTTAGCAAATGGCTGCGTGAAAAGAATGAGTTACTGTGGAGTCGATCAGCTGGACTTAACTAGACGAAAGGATGTATTTGAATGAGCGACGAATTCAAACTAACTCTTGAAATCAAAATTCAGGAATTGGCAACTGGTATTAAGGATGTTAAATGTCCCTGCTGCGGCGAGACAACAAGTACTGGTTCTGAAGTAAACGATCCTGAAGACGATACCCGAGGGATAGCAACTTGCGAGGTAAACGGTTGTGAATTTTACATCATTGAATACACGGATGGCACGATATTGCTTGAGCCAAGATAGGTAGCTGTGGAGTCGATCACCTGGACGTAATTAAATTAGGGAGGATTATTAAAAATGAGTAATGGAAAAACAGTAGGCGATCTGAGAAAGCTAATTGAAAATGTTCCAGATGACTACAAACTTGAATCGGTAGATGAGTATGGAAATGAAGTTCAAGTGACTGATATAGAAGTTATGACTGTGGAAGGAGTTAATAGCTGTTTGGTTGCTTTCTCACTTCCAGACCCAGACGATGATGAATCGTAAGTAGCTCTTACCCGTGCAGTGGAGCGTTAAGCAACTAGTAATCAGTGGTAGTGGCAAGAGTCTAATTGGCTACAATCTATGATGGATTTTTTTCTCTCGGAACGATCACGATAGTGCGTATGAGAAATTTGAAATTCAAATCAGATTAACAAGGGCGATCGTGTGATTATCACATGCGAAGTCATGGCTGTGTTTTTAATTTAACAGAATATTTAGATGGTACAACTGTGTTTGAGCCAAAAGTATGATCAAAAGAATATGGAACTTTAAAGGAGAGTTACTGTGAGAAAACGTCAATTTAAGAAGAACCTAAGAAGGCATGTACTTTTGTATATGGATGAATCTCCATTGTTGTTTATGAGCCAAGAAGAAATGGTAGCTGCATATGAGGATCGTGACCAGTTTCTTAAAAAGATTGCTAAATTGCCGTACAAGAGAATTAAAAATCTCAAGGTGATGTATTTCTTTCCTCAAAGTAATAAGCATCGGGACTGGTTTAATAGCATTAATACATTGAGAACAAGGAAAGCTTCAGTAACGGTATCACAGTCTTTACAAGATTTTGCTTAATGCTACCAGTAGAGATGAGTAGAACGAATTTAAATGTGGTTGAGAGATTATCTAAAGTAAATCGCTGTATAAAGCTACATATAACACTGGGCAAATAGGTAATTATTCCTTCGATCTATTTGCCTATATTATTTGACGAAATAAGTAGTATATGGTACAAATATATTATTACGAATCACTTTGATTTATTTTGTCGTTATTGCTCGACAGAGTTGGAGACATACTGATCGGGAACATCCATGTATCAGTATATTTAAATAGGGCTTATTTCGCCATGGAGACTATAGACACCCAAAATAGGTGTCTTTTTGTGTTTCCATTTTTTTATGCCTAAAATGTAGAATGTTTATTTTTAGCAACTCATATCTTGAGTTAACTTAGTATTTAATAGTGGGATATTTATAAAAGAAGCGAGGATTTCAATTTACTTCGATTCTTTCAATAAGTTGCCCATCTTGGTAGCTGTACTTTGATGAAATTTAAGGGGGATCAACACATGAAAGATGTTTTAGAACTATTGGTTATGTTTGAAGAGGAAAAGGCGGAGAAAAACGTAACAGCGTACGTACCATCGCTACGTCTTGGAGTGCATGGAGATACATTGGAGGAAGCTCGAACGAATGCGATTGAACTAATTGAGCTGGAACTTGAGGGGCGGCAGGAACGGTTGCCAGAGGATACAGCAGTCATTGAAACAATAAAGGGAAGTACAGGTGTTGATTTACTTGTTATGTTTGAAGTGCTGGAAGAAGAAAATGATGTGACAGCATACATTCCTGCTTTGAGACTTGGAGTTAAAGGATCAACACTGTCTCAAGCGCGCTCTAACGCTGAAGACTTGATCAGATTGGAATCTAAAAATCGCGTACATCCATATTCTCAAGAAACAGTCACGATCGATACTTTAAAGATAAAGGTGAAAGTTTCATAAATACTAAAGTCACGTCAAATGGGTTGACTTATCAAGGAGGAAATCAGTGTGGATAGTAAATTTGATTTTTTTAGGGATGATGAGAGCGGTAAGTGGCAGCTGCCTTTGAATATTTGTAGTTTAGGTGGTTGTTATTTTAACTTCCTGGAACTTGATACAGAGGATGAAGCAAGAGAAAAGGCTATAGAATTAACGAAACAAGGAAAGGAAATATCGGGTAGTTCACCTTGTCACGAGTGTCACAACCAATACTTACTCGATTGTCAGTGACCTATTAAATTATAACGATCTTTGACAGGAGAATTCGATCATGCTACTATATCTTCAATCGAATATCCATCTTAAGCGATGGTTTTATAAGCGGAAGCACCGCTTCATGCCCTTTAGGGTCTGAAGTGGTGCTTTTTTTTATTTTATTAACAGGGAGTGGACAGGATCATGAAAAAATTTATAGGCAGCACCGCTGAGGTAAACCAAAAATTGAATGGATACATTAATGAGTTTAAGGGCTTAATTTTAGAACATGCAGAAGCAAAGGGGATGAAATGCTTTCTATGTAAGGACACTTTAACAATCGATGTGAAAATTGAAGCTGTATTCACCGGTAACGCCATCCATTATGTTTTAATGTACACGCATGAGGAAACAGATAAAAGTGCCCTATGGATATGGAGAGACTTTCTCGATCTAAAAGAGATTGTAACGAATACCTATGAGTTGATTGAATCATTTATCTCGGTGGAGCTTAGAACCCGTACCGGCTCTCTCACAGTGTTCACGATGAAATTAATGTATGATATGTTGAATTTCGTAAGAGGGATGCGAGAAAACGAAGGTGGAGCTGAGGGACTTCCTTATAAAGTAATTTATGATCCGTTTATACAACTTAAAAGCGATAGATGGATACAATCAATTATAGAAGAAAGATAGCATGGTGTAACTTTGATCAGGAAGGCACATTTTGCCCTCCTGATATCTCATTATACTAATTTAGGTCCTAACAATAGCTTGAAAGATTTACAAATAAAATAATTGAGAATACATCGCTATTCTATTGGCATATATCTTAACATAGTGGATATAATAGTATTATAAAAGCTGCTCGCTTGAAAGGATCATCTCAATGAGGTGATCCTTTTGAGTTTTTCTGTTTCCCGTAGTCTTGGATTGCATGTTAGGAATCATGATATAATTAAAGATATCAAATCTTCTGGAAGTGGTGGGCTTCAGTGTTGTCGAATTCTAGAAAAGAAAAAATCATTGTTACTGCCATTAATACTGTAGCTAATCAACCAGGTTCGTTTTTAAATCCTGAAATTCCAGTAGGAGACAAAGCTATTTCATTTGATGGCCACATCGATGTCATGTCTGATGACAGTGAAAAGAAAGAATCTTTCTTAGGGAAGGTACCTGTCCAGGTGAAATCAAGAGGTGTTGACGAATTCAGTAACCGTGAGATCACATTTAGTTTTGAGATGGCGGACTACAAAAACTATTATAAAACAAGTGGTGTGCTGCTTATCGTCGGTGAAGTAAAGGAAGACGGTTCTAACAAACTTTTTTATAAATCACTAAATTTACTTGAGTTAGATCATTTAATTCGTAACCATGGTACGAAAAATTCAAGGGTCATTAAACTTCATGCTTTAGAAGATACTTCTTTACATGAAGTATGTGTGAAATTTTTAGAGGAACAACAGCATCAACCATATGAACTTGTTCTTAACAAGCCCTTTGAAGTTACTGAATTTCAGCAATTTAAGTTTAATTCAATAAATAACACAGAAAATATATTTGATGAAAAATTTAATTTGTATGGTATTAAAAATCAAACTCATTTTCCTCTTGCGTTTGCAAAGATTAATGAAATGGGTTTCGATGGGGATATTGACTATGTAATAGATTCTTCAACCCGATGTCGCTTGTACACTGAAATTACAATGCAAGTATCTGTAATCACATTCACACTTGAAAAATCGATTCAATTGATTTTGAATAAGTCTAAGGGTACGTTCACATACAAATATCTAAACTTCCGTTCTCTATCAGTGCAATTAAAGTTGATCCCCTTCTTGAAAGGCCTTTTTCTTGGTAAAAGAATTGTTTTCATGGAGGACCAATATTTTGTTATTCCACAAAGTTTAGAATTGGTTGAGGACATGGAAAGCTATGAGAAATTAATGAGTGAACTATTAATAACATTTGAAATACTAAATATTAATCCTGAAGTGAATTTAGAAGATGAGGATTACACCATATCAGATTTCCAAGGATTAATTAATATTGTTTATCACAAAGAATATGAAGGCATTAACATAGATCTTGAACAAGGTTTAGCAGTATATCGTATTGGGAAGAGTCACTGTGTACTCTTCTTAAAACGAAGAGCTGACAGCAAAGAAATGACTAATGCCTTCAGTCCAGATATAACAATTATAAGTGGTTCAATAAAAGATGATCCAAACACCAGATTCAAGCATAGTCCTTATATATTGTTGAATGAAGAACATTTGGCTTCTGCGTTAAACTTGAATATAAATGAGATAAAACGATCGTTCGATTTCTTTAATCCGTTTATAGATAAAACAACCTTCGCTGTCACCAATATGTTTTGTCTGCGCTGTATCGATGCATTTATACTTTCTAATAATATGGAGCTCTTAAATTTAGCACTATATATATACGACAAAACAATAGGGACAGAATTCGAAGATGACGATGTCATGCTGCTTAATAAATATCAAATAAAAAAATGGTCTGGTGATCACCTTAATGAAAGTGAAACCCAATCTTTGCTGAGAATGAAGCTTAGGGTAATGAAAGATCAAAATTACCTTCTGTTAATAGGTATCAATATTTTATTAGAGTATCATCAAGAAGCCTTCATGCTGATAGAAACGTTAACTGATAATGAACAAGTTCTTTTCAAAAAACTGCCAATATTTAAACTTTTGGAAAAGAATTCACTTTTAATTGAATAATGTAAAATAAGCTGTCTTGAGAGGTGTGTTCTACATACACTCCCGAGCAGCTTTTTTATGATATAATTGAAGAATTCTAAGTTCCTATAATTTAAAGGTATTGGAACTTACGAGAGTTAACTTACTTACACTTTATAAATACTTTACATAATAATATGTATGTTAACTATGTTGAACATGATAATCTTTATATTGATCGTTTACATTTGTATGTATTATGCCCAATTTACTTGTGCAAATACATTTTAGTAATCAATATTACAAAAAAAGGAGTTGAGATGTACTACATGTATGGAAACTGGAAATCATCAGATTCGATAATTGAAGAATATGAGAATAGCGGATCGAACATGTCCATTGAATTAGGAATTAGAACGATTGATCCAAAGTCCATTATCGCTTTATCACGAATTCCGGTGGAATCACAATTAGCGAGTCTTCGAAATAAAGTCCATAAGCATGGGTGGAAGGATCCAACACCCCGAGGGTTGCACCTTGTACTTCTTCCGGACACTGCACATCACGTAGTCTGCAGTGGTGGTAACCACAGAGCAGTAATCAGTAATGAGTTGAAAATAGAGAAAATTCAAGCTAGTGTTTCTGCTTATTTAAATATTGATTTACTGTCTGAAGATGAGCTTCTTTATATAGAAAAAAAAGAAAAGGAGATTAGAAGAGTGTTTATGAAGATTCGTCAAAAAGCTGAATTTGAGATGAATAACTTAGATGCACTGCTGATGGATTTGGAAGAAGAGGTTGACGAATACAAGAAGAATCTATATTTCAAATATAGTCAAAAGCAAGACGGGTTAAAGCAGTCCTAAATTGGAGGTGGTTGCAGTTGGTACTTATAAAATATGATTCTAATGAAATGGAAAACACCCAGATAAACCTGGAGCTACTTTTAGAGCAGAGTAAACACTATATGTCCAAATCAAAAGCGGACAATACAGTTATATCTTACAAAAGTGATTGGGCACATTTTAAATCATGGTGTATCAAGTATGAGCAACCCTACTTGCCAACCACCGATGAAGCTTACGGATACTATTTAACAAGCTTAGCAGCTTCAGGGTATAAAGTTAGTACGATTCAACGTAGGATCTCCTCAATATCTCGAGCACATATAATGAAGAAACTAGAATCGCCTAATACTATTCATATTAAAACGATATGGTCCGGAATTAAAAGAATCCATGGTTCTGCAGAAGTAGGAAAGAATCCAATCACAGTTGACACATTAAAAGAGATATTACAGCATGTTCCGGAGAATAGAATGATAGGTTATCGTGATAGGGCTCTGCTATTAATCGGCTTTAGTGGGGCATACAGAAGGTCCGAATTAGTGAATTTTGATGTGAGGGACATCCGAATTACTCCTGAAGGGATGATTATGCGGATCGCAAAATCGAAAACAGACCAGGAGGGGAAAGGTGAATTTATTGGTATTCCATACGGTTCACGTTTAGAGACTTGTCCGGTCCGTAGTTATAATGAATGGATAAAACAATCAGGTATCACTGATGGAGCAATATTCAGACCTGTTAATAAACATAGCCATGTTTCAGAAAAGAGACTCTCAGACAAGGCCGTAGCACTGATAATTAAGAAGTATGTAGCTGCTGTAGGATTGGACCCAGCACTTTATGCCGGCCACAGTATACGTTCGGGTTTTGCTACCTCAGCTGCTATGCTGGGTAAAAGTGAAAGGTCGATAAAGGAACAAACACGTCATGCTTCAGATGCCATGGTTAGAAGATATATTCGGATGGGTTCTTTATTTACCGAGAATGCTGCTCAAAATATCGGTCTTTAAATAGATTGTAGTATAATGTTATGAATAATAGATATTATTTTATTAACAGGAAGAGTCTAATGAGTGAGTATACGGTAGTGAAAACTGAAGATCGCTACACAGTTGATTTAGGAGATGGGAACCTTATTACTGTAAGTAAAGATGAGTTAATTGATTGTATTGATTCACCAGCACCAAAATTTCAATAGAAAAATGCATTGCAAAGTGTGAAATCAAAATTTAAATTGCCTAAGCCGGTTCGAGCCCTGCTATTTCTAAAAACAGATGAAGAACGAATGAACTATCTCAGAGGTATGCCTACGCGATCTGTTGAGTCATTAACCACTGCCTAAGCTTATGTTACAACGTACTTGAAAAAGCAGTTGAGATGGGAATTGCAATGCCAGAGAAGGTACAGCTTTTTATTAATGAAATTGATGCTAAAGTTAAAAAGGAATTAACGGTTGCTGGTGTTAAGGCTGCAATTCAAACGACTAAAAATATTAATGGTGCAGCTGCTGTTGTCCTGTTTGGTATTATGCTTCTTACTAATCCTGCAATAATGGTCGTATTGCGCCCACTCTTCCTAGCAGCAGATGTCATCGGACTATTTAAGGACTTTTCAGCTAATAAAGTGAAATACACATCAAACTATTTACTTAGATCTATATTCGATTCAGCTAAATCTATATTGTTTGTAACTTAAAGAAAATTGAAGGGGAACGGTCCTACATATGTTCAATGACAACAATACGCGGAGTACTGATAGTGAGAAAAGTACCGAAACGATGATTTATACACTTCATAGTGGGGTTACCGGAAACATAGAACTGAACAGTGCTCAACAAAAGGAATGGCTCAGACATTATAAGGATGGTCGTAAATATATCACCACAGAAGGTGGATATATCAGAGGTTTGAATCCCAAACTTGTTTCTGCATTTAAAATTAAGATGAATAGTGATCTTGGTAATACCTTAGAACCAAATAAAGAAGTAGTCGAAGAAACAAAAACAATTCAACAAAATGAATCAAAATTGGACGTAGTTGCAATAACTAAAGTCTCATACAAAGTTCAGTGTGTCTGCAGCGCCAGGTATGTCTCTACTTTAAGAGATGAATTAACTAAATTGAACTGCAAATACTGCGGTAAATTACTATATCCGGATCGTTCACGTAACAAAGTAGATACTATCTATGGCAAAGCGTGGATAACCACTAATTTAGATTCATAAATACAGGGATACGATGTTTGCGATATTTCCCTCATGGATTTAGATAACTTGGCAAAAAAAATAAAGATGTTATACAATGAATAGTACGTTAAATAGCAAACTTACTGAAAAGTAAGGACGCAAAGCCGAGGGTCTAATGTTCCTGTTGGAACTATGACAGCCTGGTTACCGAAGTTGAAAATCAATTGATTTAGACCGGTGGAATGGGCTTATCTCTTCAGAGAGGCCCTTTTTTATTGCAAAAAATCAGCTCCCCATGTTCATTGGCGGCCGGGAGCTGATTTTTATAAGAACCATCTATACTGCTGTTAATGGCAGGGTGGATTCCAATGGCATTGAAACAAATTTAGAAGAGAATCTTTTCACATTCACTGACTTGTCCAATTCTAATTTGATAAGTTCCTTTATACTTTCAAGGACTTCTGTCTCTGTATCTCCAACAACGCTCAACCGAAACTCTGGAGCGTATGCGCTGACGTTCTTAGAAGAATAGTCTTCTTCAACCAAAATCATTACTTCTCTGCTGTTCATATATTGCCCTCCGTGGATAGTGTGTAAGTTTTCATTTTTCTAGTGAAAATGTACTACTTTTAGTACGATTATACCGCATGAATGGGTCATTAGTATGATATGGCATATTTGGACGAAGGTTGACCTTATATGGAGAAAAATTTGTCGAATAACAGCGAATTAAACAGTAATAGGGGGAAGTCCACGTGCCAAACAAAATATTGACCGCAATTATTGCTGAAGATAACATTGAAAATCGGGAACAAATGGTGATTTATGCAAATAGGATAGGGATTAGCATTTTAAGCACTGTCGCGTCCGGCGAATGGCTTATTGACGATTGTATCCGTTACAATCCAGATATTGTATTTTTAAATAATGATCTTAATGGAACTCCAGGATTGATTGCATTTGAAAGACTAATTGATTATGGGGTTAAACCCTATTTGATCATCATGGCTGATGAATTGAGTACAGAGTTAATGCTAGCAGGACTTCAGCTGAATTGTCTTGATTTTTTGAATAAACCTGTGAATTTAGTTCGTATGACTGAAGCAGTAGAAAAGGTTAGAATGACATTGGATAGAGACCTGAGCATTACACATGGATCGCCTGGAAGAATCATAAATCTGAAATCGAGTTACAAAACCATCTATGTGAACGAGCATAATCTTATTTATGCAAGTAAGCTTAAAGGGGAGCATCGGACTATCATTTATGCTGAAGGCAGTGAGGATGAGATCATATCTACCAGCTCACTTAAAGATATCATGAGTCAATGCTCAAGCAGCTTTTTTATGCCTAATCAGTCTAACATCATTAACATGAACTATGTGTCTAAAGTGTTTGCTAGTGAGAATACGATTGGGAACTATATCATCTTGTTGCACAATGCTGTTGAAATTGATTTACCAAGACGTAAACGCAAACTCTTTGAAGAGGCCTACAAGCTCAGTAACAATGATTCCAGTACTTTAAATATTTCAAATGAAGATTAACATCCCTTTTACTGGGACAGCTAATCATCAATGTATGTAATAGACCAGTTCACTTAGCCTGGTCTGTTTGCTTTATCTAAAATTTTATAATCCAACGCTTTATTTAAGGGTACCCAGCGTGTTAAAAAGATTTAAAATCAGTTCGTTGTCCTGCTAAATATAAAAGTATCAGAAATTTCGCATAAAAGGCATTGACCTATGGTAGATTAATCCATAGTATTACTTATAAAGAGAAAAACTCATAAAAAATGGTTTATTATTTATCTGTGGAGGTGTAATCTCACTTGGAATCAAATAATATAAAGACGATCCGAACAGAATTGCTACACTACATAGATCAGAATAAAATACTTATTTATCATTTTGCTGAGAAATCCGGAATTAATTCAGGTACCTTGAGTAGAATCATTAATGGATCGAAACCTATGCCGATCAGAACCCTCGACAAATTGACTTCAACTATGGGATTAGAAGAAGGGGCTTACTATGACCTCTATGTTGAAGAGCTGATGCACGATCCCTCAACGGATTGGAGAAGATTAAAACCATTCATCGCACGATGCGCGGAATTGAATAAACTCGCATGTGTTGAGCAAGTTGTTGATCTGATGCTGGAAAAATCATATTATATCTCTTCACTTTTTGATTTTGCAGAAATGTTAAACGCAGATGGGAATAAATCTGTTGCATTGATTATTTACAAGAAAGTCTCCGAGGGGGAGCGATATCAACATGCAGAGCGACTGGCTATATGCCATTACAGAATTTTTAAGTCCACTTTAAATGATGACCAAGACCTAAATTTAGAGCGTGCCTTGATATTTGAACCGTTTGTTACGAGACTGAGTGAAACCGAACAGTTAGATGCACTAAAGGATCTTACGAATCTGTATTTGTCACTTAGACGTTGGGACAAAGCAATGAGTCTTAGTGAGGAAATGGGGAGAATTGCAAAAATTCAGTATGAGCAAAATCATACTCGTAAGCGACAAGACAGAAGTGAAGTAACCCCACTAAAACCTCTCTTTGGCTATATTTTATACTCTCACTTAATTCTTGGGGCTATTGCTGAAGAGAAACAAGATTACAAAGAAGCATTGAAACATGTTGCAATGTACGAGAATCATACTTGGATTATAGAAAGTGATGTAGCAGCTGAGCAAACAAAAAAACAATTTCTATTATGGGCTACTGCTAACAAAACTCTTTATAGGTTAATGTCGGGGGAAACTGATTTACTCGATGATTATGTGGAATCTTTGGCAACTAACGATAGTGAAATATTGCGTGCACTTTTTAAGATAGTTAAGGCTGCTCTGAGATATGACATGAACATTGATCATATACTTGAACGGTTTGATGAAACAATCCAATCTCAGGTGGTTTCACAATGTAAAGTAGGGTCGTATTCTTCACAGATTATCAATGACCGGTTTGTAATTTTCCTAGCCGACATAGGGGAGTATTTCTCAAAGAGTTTACGCCCAAAGGTTGGAATTCTCTTTATACTAGATAGTTTGGCAATCTCTGCTAAGATCAAAAATGATGCTTGTATGGTAAGATGCTTCTGTTTATTTGATGAAATAAGGGATTCAGCAACAGAAGAGCATCTCCATAGGTACAAAGCAATTTTAAGGGAGGTTCAATTAAACAGATGAAAAGACAATCAGTACTAGTTTCCGCATTTGTGGCTCTGGCAATCCTGGTAATCAGTCCATTAAACCAGGTATCAGCAAATACGGATGTTACGAAACCTGCTGTTCCCGTTTCTCCGAACACTATAGTAACAACCTCTTCACACGGTGAAGGTGGTTGGTAGAAGTTTAGTGGCCTACGTAAGTCTCCATTGTAATGGAGGCTTTTTATTTTGAATTTTTGTTCATGTGGTTAAGTCTAAAATTTGAGCAGAACCCGCTAGGATATATATTGAGGTGAATCATTATGATTAAAAGTTCAGACATGAGCACTTTGGAACAAGAAAGAGAGTGTCTACATAAATTAGTAAACTCATATGGGCTTGCACACCCTCTAGTTATTAAGCAGTCCGAAAGATTAGATGAAGTGATAAATCAACATTATAAAAATTACATAAATCGTATCAATGAGAGTTAACTGGATCTTCTCTCTGGTAGATTTCTTGAATTAGGTCATATAATCTGATAAGTCCATCTAGATATAATTTTTTCCGGCGTTCACCCCATCATTTAATGTTGGGGTATTTTTTTGATTGTTGGTATAGTCTGATTGTAGTAGAATTAGACTATATTAATCATTTAACAAGGGGGATTAGAATGTTTACCGTGAGTGATGTAATGGGATTAACACATCAAAAGAGAGGGACGGTCGATAATTTTCGAAGTGAGCTTCAAAAGTTGAATTTAATGAGCAATAATGAGCGTTTTGATAAAAGGGCATTCGCAACTTTTCGGAAGGCTATTCAATATAAAGAGGAAAATGATTGCACCTGGATTCATGCAAATAACTGGGCAATTCAGATGGAGTATGCCGAAGAAATGAGCAGACCGTTCGAGTGGTCGACTAGTATACACTTCAAGTATTTAACTTACTTGATTGAGAATCATTTAGTAGATGTCAAGCATATTGTAACAGACTTAATGTCCACAATAGACTTTTTTGCTGTCTTCCATGTTATCATTGATAATTTCAAAGATATGGGGTCAAAACATAATATCTACAAAGCTAGTCAACCCACAGATGGAAATGCTCTTGCTTTCAAATGCAAAGGTGATGATTTCTTCTATTATGTAGTGGGCAAATACAATTACTACACTAAAGAAGAAGATGTACATGTATTTTATAATGAGGGTTTGGTGTTCAATATAATGAAGTGCCAGTACATAGGGGGAGGAAGAAAAGAATCAGAACGACTTAAAGACTTGGTGAATTCAGTTTACGAAAGCTACAACTCAAAAAAAATTGAGGAGAAGAACCTAAATGCATAAAATAAGAATGCAGCTTTTAGAATTTATGGCGGTTGTTACAATAATATTGTTTAGTGTTGCGATATACTTTGCTTCTCTTGCTAATTATCTCGGTACCGCTATCCCTATCTTTCTTATGATTGCCTTAGCAATTATTTATCCTTCGGTTGAGGTGTTTATTTCGAGTAAAAGGTACGGACACGGAATATGGTACATTCGGTTATTTAATAATTTAGAGTTGCATATTGGACCCCTCACAGATTGGAATACGATAGCCATTAGAGTGGCCAGAATTCGACGAATTGCTTTGAAGATGAATGTTAGTGTATTCTTCTATACTAATCATTACGACAAGCACCGACTTGATGAACTTGCAAAAAGATTAAATGTCGCAATAGAGATCCGACCGGCAAATTTGCTACAAGCTCTATTCTATAGAGCTACTTGTTTTATTGTTACTTTCTATAAGGTAGAGGCATGGAAACGCAAAAAATATCCTGTTCTTCGCTGTGTAATGAACCCTGAAAAAAGTAAGTTACCCTTGAATGTATAAAGAATTTAAATGTATATCTTAAAGATGGAGGGTATATGGAAAACGTCAATGGAAATCTAGAAAAAGTCAGTCAATTCTCGAACACTTTGGGGTTATATGGTCTTCTTCTAGCTATAGTTATGTTTGTGGGTTACCGATTTATTAAAAGTAAAGCCTATGAACGTATGATCGGACTATATCTTAAGAAGATAAGAGTGAATGAAAAGAACGAATTAGAGAGTCTTGTAGCAATAGGGATACCCTTACTCGCTGTAATGTTGCTGGTGCTTTTTGGTTTAGCAGGAATTGTTGATTTATTACTCCAAAACTAATTGATGTAATCAGTGGATTGAGTGAAAAGTTCTATGGTTACTTAGAGGCATTTATACCAAACTACAATGAAGACTGGCTATATTATAAAGTAGCCAGTCTTCTCATTAAAATTAGTATAGAGAGCGATTGCGTTCAAGAAATGTAACTGATCGTTCAGAATTAATTCATTATTAACCCAAGGTTGCATATACATTGTATATGTTATATAGTGGTGCTATAATTGCCATAACGTTATAAGTAACGTTACCCCTAGTAACGTTACATAAAGTCAGATTAAAGTAGTAGCAGTAGTGCCACTCTTATTTACAGCTAGGATTCCCTCGCTAAAAGTAGTCCTAGCAGTAATGCATTAAGTAAGTCAAAAAGGAGCATTTAACAGCGACCAACTGTTAATGCTTCTTTTTTTTTCGAGAAGAAGACTTACTCGGCCAAAAGAATGATCGAAGGGTATGAATAGATTTTATTAATGCTGTACCAAGGTTCAACACTGTTGTTAGAAATTTTGCTGCATTCGTAACAATAAATATAATTAAAAAAATCTTGCTAATGTCTGTCCCCTCCCTTCATAGAGGGCACCACAGCTGCTACTATCATACTGTAACCCAACATATGCTATTTTGTAAACAAGACTTTGTCGACATAATTAATAACGAAATACACTTCCTGACTCAAATACTATGGGAGAGTAAGAAGGCTATAGACAAAGGATTATTAAAAAAAAAAACAGAAAAATAAATCGTGTTTCTACGTAATTCATCAATAAACTTCCGAAGTTTGAACATACTCCGGTTTAACTAGAATAATTCAGATTATTATGCATTAACTTATGCTTACTTAATTACTGAGAGATAGCGATACCCCTGGTGTAAACCCCAGGGGTATCTTGCGTTTGTTGAATTTAGAATGTTTTTACTGTCCGGAGAATCGTCGCCAATTGAAGATATTTAATCGGCTTATAAAAAATTATTGGTTCAATAACTTTTCGAAATAGCCAGACTATAATAGTTGCTGCAAGTATAAGACTTAAAATAATCCCTATTGCAGTACTTAAATTAGAAGCAGCAAAAAGTTTATTCAATGAGATGTTCCATAATGGGAATAAAAAAGCTGTGAAAATGGCTACTGGCAACCATCGCAATTTGCGGAGGCTATCGCTTCGTTCTGTGTAGTAGGCAATAAGGTAATCAATGTAATTCTTATCCATTTTGCTATTATTCTTTAAGTATTTATGAATAGCACTACACTGGATAGAGAAGAGGACTTCTTTGTTGAAGTTTAAGATCCAGTACTTAACTAGAAAGGAGAGCTCGCTATACTCCTTTTTCACAAATAAATTTGAAGCAGTACCTGATCCAATAAGACCGACGAATCCGCCTAAGAACATGACTACAAAAATTATACCCCAATAACCGAGGCCACTGAAAAAGTCCAACATCTATAAACAGATATCCCTCCTCATTTTTTTGAGGAGGGATATTTGTTTTCCTGTATAATTAAATGATTAATTTCAGGTGGTGTCTCGGATGATTTCAAACCAACAATCTCTTAACCTTAGTGCATTTATGGACATATACGATATCGTCGTACCTAAAGATAATATGCTTCGTCAAATCAATGATCTCGTAGATTTTTCATTTGTTCAGGTAGAATTGCAGCATAGATACTGCCTCGACAATGGTCGCAATGCAGTGCCTCCCATTCGAATGTTCAAATACCTATTGTTGAAATCCATTTTCGATGTATCCGATGCGGATGTTGTGGAACGTTCTAAATATGACATGTCCTTTAAGTACTTTTTAGATATGGCGCCTGAAGATGAAGTCATTAATCCTAGTTCACTAACGAAGTTTCGCAAGCTTCGCTTGAAAGATGTGAACCTCCTCGACATACTAATTCAAAAGACCATGAAGATCGCGTTGGAGAAAGAAATTATCAAAAGCAGCGCAATTATTGTGGATGCCACCCATACGAAAGCGCGATTTAATCAGCTGTCACCCAAAGAAATATTAATGCAAAAGTCTAAGTTGTTGAGAAAATCCGTTTACAAGATCGATGAAAAAATGAAGGATAAATTCCCACCGAAAACAACGACGAACGAATTATCTGATGAACTGGACTATTGCCAAAAAGTTGTAGATGCAGTAGAAAAAGAAGAATCCCTCCGTGAATACCCAAAGGTGAAAGAAAAGCTGAACTACTTAAAAGAAATCATAGCTGATCACCATGAGCACTTTCAACTCAGCAATGATCCAGATGCACGAATAGGTCACAAAACGGCAGACTCCTCGTTCTTCGGTTACAAAACACATTTTGCTATGAATGGAGAACGAATTATTACAGCTGCGGTAATTACGACTGGTGAGAAAAGTGATGGAAAACAACTCCAAACTCTCATTGAAAAAAGTCGTGACACAGGTATGAAGATCGATACCGTCATTGGAGATACTGCCTATTCTGAAAAAGATAATATTCAATATGCCAATCACAACGAACTACAATTAATATCAAAATTAAACCCTAATATCACACAAGGAACTCGTAAAAAAGAAGATGAGTTTGAGTTTAATAAAGATGCATGTATGTACGTTTGTAAAGCTGGACATATGGCGATTCAAAGAGCGCGCACAGGTAAGAAAGGTATGAATAATAACCAAAAGAATACCTACATGTTTGACATTGAAAAATGCAAAGTATGCCCAATGAAAGACGGGTGCTATAAAGAAGGTGCGAAAAGTAAAACCTATTCTGTAACCATCAAATCGACCGAACATAAGGAACATGAGGCATTTCAAAGTAGCGATAGTTTCAAAGAAAAATCGAAAGAACGTTATAAAATTGAAGCGAAAAATAGCGAACTCAAGCACAGACACGGGTATGATGTTGCATCGTCCTCGGGTCTTGTTGGCATGCAAATGCAAGGTGCCATGGCCATATTTACTGTTAACCTCAAGCGAATCATTACACTCATGGAAGACTCAAAGTAAAAGGATAGAGAAAAAGGCTATATTCCGTTCCAATGTGAACGAAATATAGCCTTTTTGATTTAAAATGAATCTTAACAAATTAAAATCGTAAGTTTTTCAGTGGCCTCCAATAACCGGGTGTCTCTTTTCCAGTCCACCATGAGAAGATTAGGTTACCGAAGATTGATAAAATTAATAAACTTAAAGTTATTACAGCAATCCATTCAAAAACCTTAGCTGTAGTATTCATGAGCATTTTACTTCTTGAATTCTCATTTAATAGAGAGTACAGATCTCGTTTAATAATCTGGTCTTGAACTGATTCATTTGACAGTATTTTTTCTGGTTTATTATTGATTTTTACTGGACGTATGTATCTTCCATACATGCTTAACATCAAATTCCTCCCTTAAACTATATATATCCATGGACAGATACTATTCGTAGTATCTGGGTGGTATCTTTGCCAGTACAATTTTAATTAATGGTCTATTAATAGTTGTTGTTGTATATTAAAGGTAATATAGCATATAACTTAGGGGGTAAGAAATTGTCTTTTAAAACCTCACATTCTATCATGAAAAAGAAGGGACGCTGGAACAAAAAAGGGAAGGTTCCTTCGCGAGTATTTTCATGCCCAACTTGCTTTTCGAAATACACTGAACCACCTCGCTCGTCAAGCAACAATAAGACCTACTGCTCCCAATGCCTGGTGAAAACAAATGAATTTGTAAATTTGAAACAGATTACCGTTTACAAATCAAAATAATAAATTCTTATAAAGATGTTAACTCACTTGTTATCAGAACAAGGGTTAAATTAATGGAGGAAGGACAGTTAGATATGATAATGGGAACATGCCCTAAATGTGGAGGAGACTTGCAAGAAACAAGACAATCTACGGAAGTCCAAATTAATGAGCAGAAGAAGGTTAAGATGCCGGAGCTCTCTGCTCTTAAGTGTATACCGTGTAGTGATGTATATTTTACCCCTTCCGCGAATCAAGAGATGGAAAGGATACTAATGCGTGAAGTTCTAAATACGGAAATAGATGAACTGGAAAAAGAATGCCGATCCTGTAGCAGCCAAGAACGGTATGAAGAACTTCTTATAGAAATTGAAAATCTTAGAAAACAACTGGAAGACATCATTGAGAACTCATTGTAATGGCTAAACAACCAAATATTCGTTCTACTGGATCTTATTAAAGCCTGGTTCGGGTGTGGTCCTACAGATAGTAAAAAAGGGTACCTAACGTGGGGGCCAGGCTCAACGTTTCCTAGTTAAGATTGACCTTGGAGTTGTTTGTCTTTTATTGAGCTTGAGAGATGTTGCAATCTTATAGCCAAGATAATGTATGGAAGCTTCAGTATGCCCAAAATTCATGAATAAACTTTAAATCTTTAATCAGGAGCGGATTTATAAATTGAAATCGATAATTATAACTATAGGGATAGGCTATTTTTATATAGTCATTTCTATTATGAGATTGATCATTGAGGTTCCAACATTGTTTATTGCATTACTATCCATAGCTGCAGCATTATTTACCTTAGCGGATTATTACAGCGATGTGAAAAGCAATGAAAAGTGGGCCACTAACACATTTGTTAGCGGTCTCGTTTTTCTTATAGCATCTCTCGTCTCGTTATTACCAATCCCTGTACTCAACAATCTAACAGGGTTTTGGATTGTGCAAAGAGCTGGAGATTGGGCTACACTATTTGGCCTTGGCATCGTTGTTATCACAATCGGATATAAAGAAATGGCAAAAACTAAATTAGCTGAATCTCTCAAAGTGCAGGAGGAACAGGTTCCCCCCATTGATACTGAACCTATCAAAGTGCAGGAAGAACAAGACTCCCCAAGTGTTATTGTCAAAAAAATGAATGAAAATGAGTACAACACGATGATGGAACTGAATGATGTCATTACTCAATTGAAAAAAATAGATCCTCATGTCTTCGGGAATGATCAGGTTTACAATGGTTGGTCGGTATTTTACGATATTCTGGTAGACTTTTATAATGCAGGAGGCCCTTTTTATGACGGTTTAAATCGGCAGTTATTTTCTGAATTCTTAGAGTCGTTGGATAGTACTACAGAAATTATAGTGAATCTTGCTGACCCTGATTTTGATGACGATCGCGATTTAGGTGATATCGTCTTACGGGGTACGAGCTATGAGATTTACTCACAGTCTTCTATTAATTATATTGAAGGACCGACTGTTCAAGATGTCGTTGAAAAGTTGGACGAAACACTTGAGCGGTGGAAATCTCTTAAAGATAACATTACGAAACAGTATGAACAAACTCGAGTATAATGACAAACCCCTGCTCTGGATGTAGATTTAGGAGAATCTTGAAGACGAAATCAAGCCCTCAAGCGAATGCCGTTGTTTATTATCTTATCTTTAAAGTGAGGGAGACTGTAGAAACACGATTCAAATTAGGATTTAACATAAACATGATACCGCGGAACACCACTATACATCATTGAATCTTAGTCGGTCACCAAAATAGATCACGAAGGAAAGGAGTGGAATGATTTGCAAATTGCCAATTACGAGAATAATCTAATCTCTCTCTTTGACGAATTCAATAAATACCCTCAGAAAGATCTGGCTATCACAGAGATCAGGAAAAAGGGGAGAAAAGATGGTTTTAGATGCCCTTTCTGTGATGAATATCTCATACTTCGTGCGGGAAACACGAATGAACCTCATTTTGCACATAAACAGGGAAAGTCCTGTACAGTTGCCCATTCATATGAACAATACGAGCAGCAAGTGAAGAGAGAATCAGCTCAGCACTCGGTAATACGGGACGTCATTTACGATGACTTGAGAACGCAGGAGAGATATAAGCCTGATCTTAAAGTGGAGCATGGCTATAAAGCGAAAGCTGAGGGAAGTTGGAAGGTTGTCCCCGACATCATTGTAAAAAAGGGGCATTCTGAGTTTGGTATATCAGTCCTGACCAATGTATATCAGAAGGGTGATGAGTCACTCGTAAAGATAATTCGAAAAAGGAATCAATATTTCGATGAGAAAGGCTTAAATAATATCTGGTTTATAGAGGATCAAGAGCTGAGTTTAGATTTATCGTATAGAGTATTGTTTCTTTGGGAATCTGAGACCCTTCTCAGTACCAAAACAGATTGGGATCACAAATGGGATAAACTACTGAATAATCTATCTGGTAACGATACTTACTCGATATCAGAGGTGTTTAATTATAATGAGAAACAGATTCTCCAAAATGATGTCCGCAGCCTGTACTATGTTCATTCCACGCCTGATGGAATATCGTTTTCTGTTCATAGAATCATCTTTGATGAACTTGAGCCCCCATACCGAGCTTTTGCTGTAACTACGGGGTACAAGATGCAACTTACTGAAGCTTTGGTAATCCAGGATTACCTTCAGTTATCTAATGATGATTTCGAAAATCGGCAAATGGCTATTTTTAAATCAGATTTTGCTAAGGGGGTAGATCGCCTCACGCAAATTGATGAAGGAAGAACAGAGGACACCCAGGCATTGAATGATGTTGAAATACCATTACCACAAATTGTGAGACAGAACAAACCTCAAAAGGATCTTCCCGTGATCTATTGGGATGATGGGACAGTTACATACCTCATCGAAAGGCTTAAACGAAAGTACATCTCTGTAGAGGATGCCGCCTTACTGGCGCAATATTTGAGACATAACAGGGAGCTGGTTATTTTTAAGGGATGGGACCTTCGTGATATTAAGAAAATGGCTTTTGAAGCACTGGGAAAAATATCGGATCCCAATGTGAGAATACATCTTATTGAGATTGTAGATTTATAGTTTGTTATAATGAATAGACTAGTTCGAACAATTATAGTATGGAAGGGCGGTTAACGATGAAGGAAACATTCAAGGTTGGCAGTACATACGATTGTGTTGTAAATGGACAGATATGGGCGTTTACTGTAGTCGAAGTAGATGAAGAAAATGAGGGAAACCTTTGGATTACCTGGAGTACCGGTTGGAGTACCGGTATTACTGGTGAGGAAAAAGATGAAGAATGTCATTCTATTGATGAATTGTTCAAAAAGGTTGAAGATCATAAAAATAATGTGGCTGCAGGAATTATCTATCCACGAGGAGATAGCGAAGAAGCACAATTTAATGGATTAACTGAGTTAATATCAAAGCCGAGATACTATTTTGGGCAAATGGAAGTTCCACGGGCTTTTGTACTTACAGACCATTTTTCACCTGAAGGGTACAGACCGGACAGAGAGTATCTAGAATTCGTTTTTGATCCCGAAAGCTCCCTGTTAAGAGTGTCAAGTCCAGATCCTGCGGCAGACGTTCCTAGCTGGGTAATTGAACGGTTTGATGTATCTGGTGTTACTAGGGTGAAACCCGAAACACGTACTGAGAAGGTAGTTTATCTTCTTAAGATTAGCCAGGTAAAGAGTAGCATCTAATAAGGATGCGCATTCTGGAGTACAGCTTCAGCAAAGTATTGATGAGAAAGACGATAAATAGTTTTCAAGAATATAGTAACGGCTATCATAACCCAATAAAAGGAGGAACGTAGATGAAAAGTCACGGATTTGGTAACTAAAGGCGGTTTTAGAGGGTTTCTAGGAATAATATATATAAAAAGCGAATCAGTAGTTTAGATTGTTAAAGCAAAATGCTAAATATGGTTGTTAAGTCTCTACTAATAGATTGTATTTTATTATAACGATTGCTGCCCGGGATCTCTGGATAGGGTAATATTGCACAGAGCATGGGTATCGTAGGCTAAATACTTAATATGAAACCTCATTGAGGTTTTTGATAGGATACACATTACCACAATCGGTTAAGAGACTAATCTATCATCCATCATTGTGAAAGGATAAGAACATTGTTCCATTCATAGTCGCCTAATCGGGTGGCTTTTTTGTTTTAAGGATCCAGTTATTTGTCCCTGAAGAAAAATATTGCGTAATTTAATGGAATGTACATTATCAATATTGTTTGAGGAAATTAGAAATTTGTCTTATACTAATTCGGAAGCAAAATAGAAAGGAAGGTATCTCGTGGCTAATTGGGCAAAGAGTGGTACATATTCGAATGTTACTGAGATTCTATATAATGGAATCGAATGTGTGAAAAAAGAGTTAAAGGAAGAACGGTTCACTGAAAAGAACTTGGCAAGATTTCAGAGGGAATATGAGATACTAAAGAGCATTAGTCATCCCAATATCACACGGGTATATGAAATCAATGGAGCATCTTACATTATGGAGAAGGCTGACTGTGATTTGGAAGAATACGTTCTAAAGAATGAACTCTCAGAAGAGGAAATTGATCGTATTATCGATGGTATTGCATCGGGTCTTGCGTGTTTGCATGATCATGAGGATCAGATCATTCATCGGGATTTAAAACCGTCGAATGTGCTTATGTTCAACGGTGTCCCAAAAATATCCGATCTAGGCGTATGTAAACCCTTACTCAATAATTTTATCAAAACAAGTGCTTATAGTAAGGAATTGATGGGCTCCATGCGGTATATGAGTGATGCGCATAAAGAGGGTGACGCTGAGCCTACATTTCATTATGATATTTTCGCACTTGGGCGTTTAATCTATTTTTTGGAGAAAAAAGATCACCCCCCAATTGGAACGATCAACAATTACGATCAAATGCGATATCAAGCGCTTGTTCTTATGACTGAGCAGCAATATCCGGTTGTCATACATAACATGGAGACATTCAATCGAAAGCGCCTGAATGTCACTTCATCAAAATTAACAATTGAGGATTCAATCACAAAGTATAACGAAGGACAGATTGGCATAACTGATTTGGTCGCGAGCTTTAGCCAACGGAAGTCTCCAAGGGTTTTTGAAGTGTTAAATCGCGGAGCTGTAGGCATTATTGAATGCATTCCTGACCAAGATGATCAATCCTTAGGACTGTTTTTTGAAATATATATGGACTTATTTGAATCCTTCCGGCAACCACCTTATTGGAATTTCAAGATTTGTACTGATGTAACCGAACGTTTGCTTGAAATGTTCGAAAAGGCAAAAGGTGTTGAACTTCGCAGAAAGTTGTTTCTTGCGGCATATGAATGGTCATACGGTAGTAACCAGTATGATCCCATTAAGAAAGTAGATAATTATATGCGACGTATGAAAAGGACTGTTGACTATGATTCATTTTTTATGGAACTCGTAGAATATCTTGATATTTCGGAAATGAGTAGAGTTAGTGAATTTATTGAACGTCACGGATAGAAGCTGATCCAAGCACGATTATTATTTTTAGCCGAGAACTGATTGAGTGTAGAAATGTGATATTTGTCGAGGACAAGAACATTGTCCCATTGAAGTCGCTAATTTTGCGGCTTTGTTATTTTATCGGTACAAGTTCGTGTCCCGAGCCAAGGACAAGAACTTGTACCGATTACCGATTAGGCGTGTATCTAATCGTCATCTTGCCCTTCAATTCATTAAACTAACGGGCAGGTCAGTTTAATATATCGTGTTCAAGTAATACGTAAACTTAGGTATTATAAGATCAATACGACTCGATGCTTATAATAATTTTTCCATAGCCATCACATCTACAAAGTTTCCTTCCAGAAAGCCTTGATTCTGAAATACACCTACTTCTCGGTATCCAGATTTATGATATAGGCTCTGACCAAGCGTATTAAATGGAAAGGTGAAAAGAACAAACTTATAAAAGTTATTCTGCTTACCGATTTCCTCTAATTTCTGAAGTAACTGTTTACCGATCCCTTTACCGCGATAATCACGATGTATATAAATGGAGAGGTCACCGACACCGTCATACGCGCTTCTAGGGTTATATGAATTGATAGAAGCCCATCCGACCACTTGATCATTCTGTTCGGCTATAAGTACCGAGTAACGCCCCTGGTGCTTGTTAAACCATTCAGACATGTAAGCTTCATCTTTTATATTTGTTTCTAGCGTGGCAATGCGGTCTTCAATACCTTGGTTATAGATAGTTAGAATGCTTCCCAGATCCACTTCGGTAGCTTGCCGCAGAATTACCATGTTGATCACTCCTACGTTTTGTTTTTGTATTTGTTTATATATCACAATGTAACTTGAAATGGGAAGGGGGAAAGAAAAACAAAAAAATCATTTGCATTTTGCAAATAATAAGAGTATAACTATAACAAGAGGTGAGGTAATTGGAAAACAACGTAAGAGAGATGTTTCAGATCATGACACGACGTTTTGGATTATTGGATAAAAACTGTTGCACCGCAGGAGGGCTGGATATTTCGCTTGTTCAAAGTCATATCATTTATGAAATTGATCGTAAGCATAATCCATCCATTCAGCAAGTGGCCGATGCACTATCCATAGACATCACGACGTTTAGCCGCCAGGTCCAAAGTCTCGTAAAGTTGGGTTTGGTTCAAAAAACACCCTTACCTGAAGATCGACGGATTTACATATTATCCTTGACTACACAAGGTAAGTTTGTTGCTACGGTCATTGATGAGCAGATGAATGATTATTTAAAAGAAGTCTTTTCGCATATGTCTGAGTTTGAACGGGATATGGTCATCAACGCCGTCAAACTGCTAAACGAAAGCATGGCGAAATCCAGCGTATGCTGTACACCACTGGGATAATACTTATCCCATTTATTTAATACAATACTTGCATAATGCAAGTAATTATGAGGGGGAAACTTAAATGATTAAAAATATTCCTGTGAATCAAGTAAACTGCTGCGAAGCACCTGTACAAGAGAAAGGTAACTTACCTGTTGCAATTATTGGAGCTGGACCGGTTGGTCTTGCGGCAGCGGCACAACTCATTTCAAAAGGTGAGCCGTTTATGTTGTTTGAAGCTGGAGATGAAGTAGGGGCAAACATTAGAAAATGGGAACATGTACGACTGTTCTCGCCATGGCAATATAACATCGATAAAGCTGCTAAAGAGTTACTACTATCGGCGAATTGGGTTGCTCCACAAAACGAAAAGATCCCAACGGGTAAGGAAATTGTTGAGCATTATCTAAAACCTTTGGCTGCACTACCTGAATTAAGTCCAAATATACACTTGAATACGAAAGTTACTGCGCTCAGTCGCAAAGGGTTAAGTAAAGTGAAAACAAGTGGGCGTGAGAAACTGCCGTTTGTGATCCATGTTGAACAAAACGGATCTCCGTTTATTTATGAAGCGCGGGCTGTTATCGATGCTTCTGGGACATGGTCCAATCCCAACCCGCTTCGTTCAGACGGTATATTTTCAGAAGAGGAAAAAGCGCTTAATAGTCAAATTTCATACGGTATTCCTGCTGTATTAGGAAGAGAGAGAAATCGTTATAGCGGCAAGAAGGTGCTTGTTGTAGGAAGCGGACATTCTGCGATCAACACGTTGCTTGAACTTGCCCAGCTTCAAAAAGAGGAGTCGGGAACTGAAATCGTTTGGGCTATTCGTAAGGCGAATATTGAGGATGTTTATGGAGGACGAGAATTAGATGGGCTTCAGGCAAGGGGTGAACTGGGTACTCGCATTCAAAAGGTGGTTGAATCCGGTGCCGTAAAGGTCCTGACAGGATTCCATATTGAAGAACTTCAAAAACAAGGTGAACAGATCCAGGTTTCAGGAGCCATTAAAAATGAAAAAGTGGTTATAGATCACATCGATGAAATTGTAGGTAATACAGGATCTCGTCCTGACTTATCAACGGTGAGAGAAGTGCGGGTATTAACGGACCCAAGCTTAGACTGTGTTTATGAGCTTGCACCATTGATTGACCCCAATGTACACAGCTGCGGTACAGTTCGACCACATGGCGAAAAAGAACTGCGTCAACCTGAAAAGGACTTTTATATCGTGGGTGCCAAAAGTTATGGAAGAGCGCCAACCTTCCTAATGGCAACGGGATATGAGCAAGTCAGATCCATTGTAGCGGCTTTGGTGGGAGATATGGAGTCAGCTCAAAAAGTAGAACTGGAACTGCCGGAGACGGGGGTTTGCAGTCTTGGTGCTAATAGCAAGGACAGCTGCTGTGAACCGGTTCAAGTGGAGGAAACATCATCTTCGAATTGCTGCTCTCCTTCAAAAACAGAAAAGGCAGGATCAAATTCTTGCTGCGGATAAACCAGAATTTGAAGCTACTGCATCCGGAACGTGATGCAGTAGCTTTTTTATAGAAGGAAGGAGAGAAATGAAAAACATGATTTATGATTGCATCGTTATTGGTGGTGGTCAATCCGGTTTGGCAGCAGCCTACTACTTACAAGAAGCTAAACGGAACTTTATCTTACTGGAAAAGAGTGAAGAGCATTTAGGATCATGGGCAAATTATTATGATAGCTTAACGTTGTTTTCACCTGCGTCGTATTCCTCATTGCCAGGACTCGCATTTCCAGGCGGTTCAAATGTTTATCCGCGTAAAGATGAGGTTGTTCAGTACTTAAAGTCTTATGCGGCTACATACAATTTTCCAATACACTCAGGGCAAGAAGTAATCAAGGTAGACAAGGAAAGCAATATCTATACAGTCCATACCTCAAGCGGAGAACAGTTTCGAACAAGGTCCATCATTTGTGCAAGTGGGGCATTCGTAAATCCTCATACTCCAGACATTCCTGGCATGTATGAATTTAAGGGGGAAATGCTTCATGCCAAAGACTACCGAAATGAGAAAGAGTTTAAAAATAAACGGATCATTGTAGTGGGAGGAGGCAATTCAGCGGTCCAAATAGCGGTTGAACTTGCTAGGACTGCTCATGTAACGATTGCATCTAGAAGCCCGATCAAATTCAAGCCGCAGGTCATTGCAGGGAAAGATATTCACTTTTGGCTAACTATACTTAGGCTTGATCAAACCAATTGGGGCAAACGATTATTGCAAAAAAGCAGTGACGGTGTCCTTGATACCGGTATATATAAAAGTGCTATCGATCAAGGTAAGCCAGATGCCAAACTGATGTTCAAAGCTTTTACGGAAAATGGGATAGTGTGGGCAGATGAGACTCGTGAAAATGTGGATACCGTTATTTTTGCCACAGGTTATATTCCGAATTTCGAATATCTTAGTGGATTGAACGTTCTTGATTCATCAGGTGTACCTTTAAAACAAACCGATGAAAGTATTCACTTCGTAGGTATACCGTGGCAGACCTCATTTGCGTCTGCGACGATTCGAGGTTCTGGGAATGACGCGAAAAAAGCTGTACAATCGCTTGTGAAAAGATTGTGAGCTATCGAATTTCAGGAGGATGTTATAATTGATGATTATAACTTCTCGAGGTGACTATAATGAAGGGCACACTGTTGTATACCGCAGCACAACTTAATGATGCAATCTTAAAACAATGGCACGTAGAGGTATATCAGCATGATGAATTATTAGATCGAGGTGGAGTCATTGAGTATCAAACGAAAGATATAGTTAAGATGAAAGACGGTCATTATTTTATTAAGTCAAAATGTGAATTTTTAGTTCGAGAGTAAAGTCGGTAATCATTATTGCCGACTTTTTTGGTGTGGTAAACCTAATATATTCGTGATTGATTATATAAGTGGTTTATTATATGATTATATTACTAAATGAAACCAACGAGAATATCACAGGAGGTGTACATATGGAACAAAACATTCAGGAGATGGCTGAGGCGTATAAGTTATTGGCTGATAAAACACGTCTGACCATTGTTGCGCTACTTCAGGAACAAGAACTTTGTGTATGTGATATCACAGACATTATTGGCATGTCACAACCAAACGCCAGTCAGCATCTTCGAAAACTAAAGGCAGCCGGTCTCCTTAATGAAAAGAAAAAAGGGCAGTGGGTGTACTACTCTCTTAATCCAGATGCAGAAGCATATGTTCAGTGTGTGTATCCGTATCTGCCATCCATGAAAGATAAAATAGCAGGATTGAAAAACTGCTGCGGTCCTCAGGAGGAAGCATGACCATTATCGCGATTTTAATCTTTTTACTTACACTGACTTTTGTGATTTGGCAACCTAAAGGACTGAATATTGGATGGTCAGCGTCAGCTGGAGCTGTCCTTGCTCTCCTTTTTGGAGTCGTCAGTCTATCCGATGTAGGTACGGTCACAGGAATCGTATGGAACGCCACGCTTGCTTTCGTAGCCATTATTTTAATTTCGCTGATTTTAGATGAAATCGGATTTTTTGAATGGGCTGCATTACACATGGCAAGGCTCGCAAGAGGTAATGGCAAGCTGATGTTCGTTTATGTTGTGCTGCTTGGAGCAGGTGTAGCAGCGTTCTTTGCAAATGACGGTGCCGCACTGATATTAACACCCATTGTGCTTGCCATGGTCCGAGCGCTCAAATTTGATCAAAAGATGATTTTACCTTTTATCATCGCAAGTGGTTTTATTGCAGATACAACTTCACTTCCGCTCGTCGTTAGCAACCTTGTCAATATCGTTTCTGCGGATTACTTTGGTATTGGATTTGTGGAGTATGCAAGTCGTATGATTATTCCGAATTTCTTTTCATTATTAGCGAGTCTTCTGGTCTTATTCTTGTTCTTTAGAAAGAGCATTCCAGGAAACTACGAAGTCAGTCAGCTCAAAAAGCCAGCTGAAGCGATCAAGGATAAGAAACTGTTCAAAATATCTTGGGTGATCTTAGCCGTGCTACTGATTGCGTACTTGATGAGCGAGTTCATTCAAGTTCCGGTGTCTGTTATCGCTGGGGTTATTGCCATCTTGTTTATTTTAGCTGCACGACGGAGTCACGCTATTCAAACCTGGAAGCTCATTAAAGGGGCTCCATGGGCAGTTGTGATTTTCTCCATTGGTATGTACGTCGTCGTTTATGGACTGCGAAATGTGGGATTGACGGATGAACTTGGTAAGGTCATTCAAGCTATTGCCGACCAAGGGCTCTACATCTCCACACTTGGTATGGGTTTTCTAGCTGCAGTATTGTCTTCGGTTATGAACAATATGCCGACAGTGATGATTGATGCGCTTGCTATTGATGGAACGAGTACGCAAAGTGTCATCCGGGAATCGCTGATTTATGCCAATATTATCGGTAGCGACTTGGGTCCAAAAATCACACCGATTGGATCGCTCGCCACACTTTTGTGGCTACATGTACTGTCCCGCAAAGATGTAAAAATCACGTGGGGAAGTTATTTCAAAATTGGAATTGTGCTCACCATCCCAACGCTCTTTATCACGTTAACAGGACTGTATTTGTGGCTACACTTGATTCATTCAACAAGCATGAACGTTTGGTTGATGATTGCCGTAATCACAGTAGCATTGGTTGTTATCGCTATGATCATAAAAACATTAATTAACTCAAAAATGGGCGAAGCGAAAGTACAAGTAAGCCAAACCAAAGATAAAGGAGATCAATAATCATGAACAACAAACCACTTGTTTACTTTTTATGTACAGGAAACTCTTGCAGAAGCCAAATCGCCGATGGATTTTTAAAGGCGCTTGGTAGTGACAAATACGAGGTGAGAAGTGCAGGGTTAGAGGCGCATGGCTTAAATCCTCGCGCTGTTCAAACGATGAAAGAAGCTGGGATAGATATTTCCAATCATACATCAGATGTCATTGATCCTGAGATCTTAAAGCAAGCAGACTACATCATCACGCTTTGTGGTCATGCCAACGATAATTGTCCGGTTGTACGTAATGACAAAGCCGAAAGATGGCACTGGGGCTTCGATGATCCAGCTAAGGCGACAGGTACAGAGGAAGAAATCACAGCTACGTTCGCCGAAGTCCGTGATTCAATTAAGGCTCGAATTGAGCAATTCTTGAAAGAAGGTAAGTAAGATGAATCATGCTAAAAAGGAGTACCATGCACTCGTTGCGGATAAAATCTTTATGGGCGGAGCTGCAGACGTAGAGGAAATGGTTCTTAACGAAGGTATTGAAGTCGTGGTGGATCTGCGGGAAGAAGCAACAGAATGTGCACATCCAGCAGCTCATGTGAAGTGGGTAAAGGTTCCGCTTGATGACAACACGAAAGAAAACGAAGCCGAACTTTTTAAACAAGCAATTGATGAGGTTGTTGGAGCTTATAACGCCGGCAAGAAAGTTGCCTTTCACTGTGGGGGAGGCAAGGGCAGAACGGGGACCGTTGCAGCTGGAACACTGTTAGAACTAGGGTTAGCCAGTACAATTGAGGATGCTGAGTTAAAGGCAAAACACATCAGAAATATCATTAATATTAAGCCAACGCAAAAGGAATTATTAAAGAAATTATACTAAAACGAGGCTTTTAATCGTTAAGCTAACGGGAAACTATAGCTCAATATTACAAAGATGCAGCTGATCCATGTGATCGGCTGCTTTTGTTCAACTAAAGGAAAAAATTCGCATTAAGTAGGTTAAAATTACATACTTGAAGCTTGCACATCAAATATCTAGTTTATCTCCCTAAGGACTATTTTTATGTTCTCGGAGCCTTTCTGGCTATATTCTGTACCTAGAATAGACTTTCTTTTTTGAGCCGTTTGCCTAAATAGCACAGTAATTTTATGAACAATTACTGAATGTTTCGAATTTAAACTGTATTCTATTCATAAATACACTACAATGTGTAGTACATGATTATTTAAAATTTTATATATCGGGAGGCTTATAATGCTAATTACATTATTAAGTATAGTAATGATTATCGTTCTATCCGGATACATTGTGCTGAATACCTATAGACGAAAAGATAGAGTCACAGGTATGCCTGGAATGATGATTGCTATGAGCATTGGGATGATGTCTAGTCTTGCCCTTGGTTTTCAACTAGGCATTGTGTTTGATCATGGTTTGGCTGTCCCTACCATCATCGCTATTTTATTCGGTTTGGGGACCGGTTACTTTACAGGAAAGCCTGTGAGTGTACTGGCATCGTTAGATGGCATGTTAGCTGGAATCATGGGTGGAATGATGGGGGCCATGCTCGGATCTATGTTTGGATTTACTTATATCATGGCATTGTTTGTTGATATCGTGTTTATCCTTATATTTTGTGTTGTTCTTCAATTAACAAATTCAGATTCAGTTAAAACCAATAAAACAACGAGCAGTGGGATTAGCGTGCCCTTTATTGCAGGTATAATAACTGTTGCCTTTGGTACTGTTTCGGTGGGTTTGCTGCTATTTAATCAGTATCAAGAGAATCAAAACCCTGTAGTTAATGCGCAAACAAAAGAACAGAAATCTGTTCAAGAAAATGCAGGATATCAAGTGATTTCAGTAGATGTAAAATCGGATGGCTTTAGCCAAGAGAATATTGTAGTTAAAGCCGGTGTACCTACAAAAATTAATTTCCTTAAACCAACAGGTTATACATGTATAAGAAGTGTTGAGTCTGCTGATTTAGGTATAGATGTGTATCTTGAAAAGGGGGACAACTTCATTACCTTAAGTGACTTGAAACCTGGAACTTATCATTTCAATTGTGGGATGTATATGTATTATGGGACTATTACAGTTGTATAATTGAGTTTTGACTGAGTTCCCTGCATTTAGAGCTTTTCTTCTTAACCCATAGTTTGGCGTGCAATGGCCGCTTTAAGAAATTATCATGATTTCTTTAACGCAACTTAAAGCATAAGTTTGTTGAGAGATCCAATAAAATGCTATAATTAAAGTAGACAGCCGACTAATTAGTCGGCTGTCTTTTCGTTAAGCTAACGAGTAGAGTAGGGTAGTATAGTAATTACAAAGAGGACCGCCTTTCAGCGGTCGGATCGTATTACTTTTCTTTTTGAATCTTTAAAAGTCTTAAGCTGTTAAGGGTCACAATCAAAGTTGCTCCCATGTCAGCCAGAATTGCAAGCCATAAGGTCAACCATCCGGGAACGATAAGTATTAAAGCTAACAACTTAATCCCTAAGGAAAAAGCTACGTTTTGTTTAATGATAGCCAGTGTTTTTTTACTTAAACGGATAGTGTAAGGCAATTTTCTTAAATCATCTGCCATCAGTGCAATATCAGCTGTCTCAAGAGCAGTATCAGTACCTGCGCCACCCATGGCTATACCCACAGTGGAAGCCGCAAGTGCAGGTGCATCATTTACTCCGTCACCCACCATCGCTACATGAGAATACTCTCCTCGGAGCTTCTTGATGTAATCCAATTTGTCTTGAGGTAACAGTTCTGCTTTAATTTCTGCTACACCTACTTGCTGCCCAATTGCGTTAGCTGTCGCCTGGTTGTCACCAGTGAGCATGATCGTCTTTTTTACGCCTATAGAATGTAATTCATTAATAACAGCCTTACTCGAAGTACGTACGGCATCGGCAACCGCAATTAAGGCAATGACTTCATGTTGCGTCCCCAGCACCATTACCGTCTTCCCTTGTGTCTGAAGCATGGTAATTTGTTCACGTATTGAAATGGATACCTCAGCTTCCAGTTCATCAAACAGTTTAGGGCTACCAATATAATATTGCTGTTGTCCGACCGAGGCTTTGACACCCTTCCCTGTGATTGATTGAAAGTGATCAACTGAAAGGGAGAGATCCGCCCCCATTTGTTCAGCTTTTCGTACAATCGCTGATGCTAGTGGATGTTGTGATCCTTTTTCAATTACAGCAGCAATGGAAAGCATCTCGCCCTCACTATGTTCTCCAAAAACAGTAATATCCGTTACCTCCGGGAATCCTTTAGTAAGGGTACCTGTTTTATCAAATGCAACAGCCGAAATGCGCCCAGCTTCTTCAAGATGGATGCCCCCTTTAATCAATACACCGTTTTTCGCTGCATTCCCAATAGCAGTAACAATAGAAATTGGTGTAGATATAACCAATGCACAAGGACACCCTACTACAAGCAAGGACAACCCACGATATATCCAATCTCCCCAGTCCCCACCCAACAAAGGCGGAATAATCGCAATGCCCAAAGCCAGCACCATAATTGCAGGCGTGTAGTATTTAGCAAACCGGTCCACAAAAGCTTGAGATGGTGCCCGTTCAGCTTGTGCCTCTTCCACGAGATGAATGATTTTGGAGATTGTTGTATCTTCAACATGCTTAGTAACTCTGACTTCAAGCAACCCTTCCTCGTTTAGTGTTCCGGCAAACACTTCATCGTCAACAGTTTTAGCAACAGGAACAGACTCTCCCGTGATTGCTGCCTGATTTAACGTCGACGTTCCTTTTATTACAACTCCATCCATAGCCAGTTTTTGTCCTGGCTTGACGATCATAACGTCTCCAACTTGGATATCATCAACACTTATGGTCATTTCAGCAGAACCACGTCGAATCAGAGCTTCTTTAGGGGCAATGTCCATAAGTGAACGGATCGACTGACGTGCCTTTTGCATGGAGTACCGTTCTAAGGCTTCGCTAATGGCAAAGAGTAACACAACAACAGCACCTTCGCCCCACTCTCCGATGGCAGCTGCTCCAATGATGGCAACAGTCATCAGCGTGTTCATATCAAATTGCAGCTGAAATAAGTTCTTGATCCCTTTTTTAAACAGTTCATATCCGCCAATAATTATGGCCGCTCCAAATGCCAATGCAGGAACCAAGGCTTCTTCTCCATAGTACGAGGCCAAGTAATAACCTGCCGCCATCAATAAAAGGGACAAAAGCACATTCCAATTCTCTTTCCAAAAAGGCTCTTTCTTTTCTATAACCCGTTGTTTCTCAGGCGTTATCTTTAGGTTTTCAAAAGCACCTGCCTTTTCTAACTCTTCGACAGTTGCATTTCCCATAACGGTTATTTTGGCTGCCCCAAAATTAACCTGTGCGTCTGTGACACCAGGAAGACTTTTTACGTTATTTTCAAATTTACCGGCACAGTTTGTACAGGTAAACCCTTGTACACGATAGACCTCTTTGTTACTTTTTTCTTCATGTTGTTGCATGTGTCATCAACTCCTTGCTATGTGTTGAAGCTAAATGAACTAATTGACGTACGTAATCATCTTCCAGTGAATAAAACGCCAATTTTCCTTCCTTCCTGTATTTAGCTACTCCCAGTTGTTTTAGCGACCGCAAGTGATGAGATGCGGTTGCAAGTGAGGAACCCGTAATATTAGCCACGTCACATACACAAAGTTCGTCCTCTTCACATAAAGCAAAAGCGATCTTCATTCGAGTTTCATCGGCTAACACTTTAAACATCTTGGCCATGCCCTTTATATCTTGTTGTTCTAATGCCTTTTGAACTTTACGTACTTTAGGCTCGTCATAACAATAAATTTCACAACTATCCTTCATAAATATACCTCCACTCAATCAAATTCTTGTTTGATTATTGTTACCTTACCATATTATAATTATTCAATCAAACCAAAGTTTGATTGATGGTCTATATTAACTTAATTAAAGGAGGATAACTATGTACGATGTGTTAGTTATAGGTGCAGGACAAGCGGGATTAGCCGCAGGGTATTACTTAAAACAGACTGGTTTAAACTTTATGATTCTGGACGCTACATCATCAATAGGCGATTCATGGCGACGTCGCTACGACTCGCTCCATCTCTTTACGCCACGTATGTATGATGGATTACCTGGAATGATGTTGAATGGGGATAAGAATGGCCTACCAAGTAAAGATGAAATTGCCAGTTATCTTGAATCATATGCGAATTACATGGAGCTGCCGATCAAGCTGAACTGTCTAATTAAACGGCTTTGGAAGAAGGATAATCACTTCATAGTAGAATCAACCGATAGTATCATGGAGGCGCGTAAAATTATCGTGGCAACGGGTCCGTTCCAAGTCCCCAATATCCCGCGGCTTTAGTGGGAGATATGGAGTCAGCACAAAAAGTAGAGCTGGAACTGCCGGAGACAGGTGTTTGCAGTCTGGGTGCTAGTGGTGCAGATAGCTGCTGTGAACCCGTACAAGTGGAGGAAGCCTCTACGAATTGCTGCTCTCCTTCAAAATCGGAAAGGTAGGATCAAATTCTTGCTACGGATAAACAAGAATTCAAAGCTACTACATCCTTAACGTGATGCAGTAGCTTTTTTATAGAAGGAGGGCAAAATGGAAAACATTATTTATGATTGCATTGTCATTGGCGGTGGTCAATCAGGTTTGGCAGCAGCATATTACTTACAGCAAGCTAGACGGAGCTTTATTCTACTCGAAAAAAGTGAAGAACATTTAGGATCATGGGCAAATTATTATGATAGCTTAACGTTGTTCTCACCCGCAGCGTACTCCTCATTGCCAGGACTTATATTTCCAGGCGGTGCAAATTATTATCCGCGCAGAGATGAGGTTGTTCAATACTTAAATTCCTATGCGGCTACATTTAAGTTTCCAATATACTCAGGGCAAGAAGTAATCAAGGTGGATAAGGAAGGCAATATCTATACGGTCCATACCTTGAGCGGAGAAAAGTTTCTTACACGGTCCATCATTTGCGCAAGTGGGGCATTTGTAAATCCTCGTATTCCAGACATTCCAGGGATGGATCAATTTAAGGGGGAAATGCTTCATGCCAAAGACTATCGAAATGAGGCAGAGTTTAAAAACAAACGCATCGTTGTTGTGGGCGGAGGGAATTCAGCTGTCCAAATAGCCGTTGAACTTGCCCGGGCGGCCCATGTAACAATTGCATCCAGAAGTCCGATCAAATTTAAGCCGCAGGTCATTGCGGGGAAAGATATTCATTTTTGGCTAACCATACTTAGACTCGATCAATCGACTTGGGGTAAACGCCTACTGCAGAAAAACAGTGAAGGTGTCCTTGATAATGTTTTTATAAAGATGCAATTGATAAAAATAGGCCAGACACTAAAAATATGTTTAAAGCTTTTACGGAAAAAGGTGTAGTGTGGTCAGATGATGCTCGTGAAGATGTGGATGCCGTTATTTTTGCTACAGGTTATATTCCAAATTTTGAATATCTTAACGGATTGAATGTTCTTGATTCCCTGGGTAACCCCTTAAAACAAATCGATGTAAATATTCATTTTGTAGGTATACCCTGGCAGACATCATTTGCTTCGGCGACGATTCGAGGTGCAAGGGAAGATGCGAAGAAAGCGGTCCTAGCGCTTGCGAAAAAATTGTGAGGTATTGGATTTAGAAATGGTATAAGCTGTGAACTAAAATGAAGGGGAGTCATTGAGTATCAGACGAAGGATATTAAAGATGGAAGACGGTCACTCTTTCATTAAGTCAAAATGTGTATTTTTAGTTCGAGAGCAAAGATAGCGACGTTAAAGTCGGTAATTTTATTACCGGCTTTTTCGTGAATTGAAATTTTATAATTTTATATATATTCGCAATTGATTATATAATTGGTTTATTATATGATTATATCATTAAATGAAGCCAACGAAGATAATCACAGGGGAGGTACATATGGAACAAAAAATTCAGGAAATGGCTGAGGCATATAAGTTATTAGCTGATAAAACGCGGTTGACCATTATTGCGCTACTTCAGGAACAGGAACTTTGCGTATGTGATATCACAGACATTATTGGGATGTCTCAACCAAACGCCAGTCAGCACCTTCGAAAACTGAAGGCAGCTGGTTTTCTTAATGAAAAGAAAAAAGGGCAGTGGGTTTACTACTCCCTTAATCCTGAAGCGAAAGCATATGTTCAATGTGTGTATCCGTACCTGCCTTCCATGAAAGACAACATAGCAGGATTGAAAAACTGCTGTGGTCCTGAGGAGGAAGCATGACACTCATTGCAATTTTAATCTTTTTGCTTACACTCACTTTTGTGATTTGGCAACCTAAGGGACTTAATATTGGGTGGTCAGCATCTGCTGGAGCTGTTCTCGCTCTCCTATTTGGGGTCGTAAGTCTATCCGATGTGGGTACGGTTACAGGAATTGTATGGAATGCCACGCTTGCTTTTGTAGCCATTATTCTGATTTCACTTATTTTAGATGAGATCGGTTTTTTTGAATGGGCTGCTCTACACATGGCAAGGCTCGCAAGAGGCAATGGTAAGCTGATGTTCGTTTATGTTGTGCTACTTGGTGCAGGGGTAGCAGCGTTCTTTGCGAATGACGGTGCCGCACTGATATTAACGCCTATTGTGCTTGCCATGGTTCGAGCGCTCAAGTTTGATCAAAAGATGATTTTGCCTTTTATTATTGCAAGTGGTTTTATTGCAGATACAACTTCGCTCCCACTTATAGTCAGCAACCTCGTCAATATCGTTTCTGCTGATTACTTTGGTATTGGTTTTGTGGAGTATGCAAGTCGGATGATTATCCCTAATTTCTTCTCAATATTAGCGAGTCTTCTGGTCTTGTTCTTGTTTTTTAGAAAAAGTATTCCAGGGAACTATGAAGTCAGTCAGCTCAAAACGCCAGTTGATGCAATCAAAGACAAGAAGCTGTTCAAATTCTCTTGGGTGATTTTAGCCGTGCTTCTTGTCGCGTACCTGATGAGCGAGTTCATTCAAGTTCCGGTGTCTGTCATCGCTGGGATTATTGCAATCTTGTTTATTTTGGCTGCACGCCGCAGTCAGGCAATACAAACGTGGAAGCTCATTAAAGGGGCTCCATGGGCAGTCGTGATTTTCTCAATTGGTATGTACGTCGTAGTTTATGGACTACGAAACGTGGGATTAACGGATGAACTTGGGAAAGTCATTCAAGCCATTGCCGACAAGGGGCTCTACATCTCCACAATCGGCATGGGATTCCTAGCTGCGATATTGTCTTCGGTCATGAACAATATGCCCACTGTGATGATCGATGCGCTAGCTATTGATGCGACCAATACGCAAGGTGTGATTCGAGAATCACTGATTTATGCCAATATTATCGGCAGTGACTTGGGTCCAAAAATCACACCGATCGGCTCGCTTGCAACACTATTATGGTTACACGTACTGTCCCGTAAGGATGTAAAAATCACATGGGGGAGTTATTTTAAAATTGGGATTGTGCTCACTATCCCAACGCTCTTTATCACATTGACAGGACTATATTTGTGGCTTCATTTGATCCATGCAACAAGCGTAAATGTTTGGTTAATCATTGCGGTTATCACTGTAGTATTGATTGTTATCGCTATGTTGGTAAAAGCTTTGATTAACACAAAAATGGGCAAAGCGAAATTTCAAGATGAACTAGTAAAAGTTAGCCAAACCGAAGATAAAGGAGATCAATAAACATGAACAACAAACCACTTGTTTACTTTTTGTGTACAGGAAACTCTTGCAGAAGCCAAATCGCCGATGGATTTTTGAAAGCACTTGGAAGTGATAAATACGAGGTGAGAAGTGCTGGTCTAGAAGCTCACGGCTTAAATCCCCGTGCTGTTCAAACCATGAAAGAAGCTGGAATTGATATTTCAAATCATACATCGGATGTAATTGATCCTGAGATTTTAAAACAAGCAGATTACATCATCACGCTTTGCGGTCATGCCAATGATAATTGTCCCGTTGTACGTAATGACAAGGCTGAAAGATGGCATTGGGGCTTCGATGATCCAGCAAAGGCGACAGGTACGGAGGAAGAAATCACAGCTACATTCGCTGATGTCCGTGATTCAATCAAAGCTCGTATAGAGCAATTCTTGAAAGAGGGTAAGTAAAATGAATCATGCCGAGAAAAAGTACCATGCACTCATTGCTGACAAAATCTTTATGGGCGGAGCGGCAGACGTTGAGGCAATGGTTCTTAACGAAGGCATTGAAGTCGTGGTGGATCTGCGGGAAGAAGCAACAGAGTGCGCGTATCCTGCGGATCATGTGAAGTGGGTGAAAGTTCCGCTTGATGACAATACAAAAGAAAATGAAGCCGAGCTTTTTAAACATGCAATTGATGAGGTTGTTGGAGCTCATAACGCCGGCAAGAAAGTTGCCTTTCACTGTGGAGGAGGCAAGGGCAGAACGGGGACCGTTGCAGCTGGTATACTATTAGAACTAGGTTTGGCAAGTACACTTGATGATGCTGAAACAAAGGCAAAAGAAATCAGAAATATCATCAATATTAAGCCTGTGCAAAAGGAATTATTACAAAAAATATATTCCAAATAGATTTGATAAAGTCGAATTAGGAAACAATATCGTCCGGATTTTGCTTTCGGGGAACGATAGCTCACTAAAACAAGGAGGCCGTCGGCCAAGAGGGTGAGCTGCTTTTGTTCTACTACCGGGAAACGTTAGTTCAATACAACAAAGAAAGCAGCTGATCAATGTGATCGGCTGTTTTTGTTCAACTAACGGGCCAGGATAGTTGAATTAAACAAGGGGATAATATCTCCAAAAAACTAGAAATGCAATTTGTTCCTAGCATTTGCTCAGCGTACATTCTTGAAAAGAAGTTGTTAAAATGCTCAAATCAATCGGAGTATCTTCACAATATCTTCAAAGTTTTTGGGTAAAATGTTAAAGTGACTCGATTACACCCACCCATAAGTACAAAAAAATAAAAGTAAAGGTGCGTGAAAGCAGTGAAAAAATCACTTGTTTTACTTAGCTTGGCAGTTATATTGGTGTTGAGTGCCTGTGGGAACAAGGAAAACAGCAACAATTCCAACACGGCTACAGAAAGCGAGCACTCGAATATGGGTGAGATGGATCATTCAGGATCGGGTGAGGTTCCGGAGGGTATAAAGGATGCGGAGAATCCTACTTATAAAGTTGGAGACGAAGTCGTCATTCAAGCTGATCACATGGAGGGTATGAACGGAGCAAAGGCAACAGTAGTAGGCGCATATGATACGGTAGCCTACACAGTAACTTTTACTCCGACTACTGGAGGAGACCCAATACCGGATCATAAGTGGGTTATTCAAGAAGAAATCAAAGATGCAGGCAGTGAGCCCTTAAAAGAAGGGGACAAGGTTACCCTTGAAGCTGATCATATGGAAGGCATGATGGGTGCTGAGGCCACTATTGACTCAGCTGAGAGAACAACGGTTTATATGGTCGATTATACACCAGCAACCGGTGGAAACCCGGTTAAAAATCACCAATGGTTAGTAGAGAGTGAACTTTCTACAAAATAGCTCTTTATGATGAATGACGTCAGTAATGACGTCATTCTTTCTTATGCTGCAATATGTAGCGAAGTTAAACTACATACTTTATAGACTGTCGTGTTCAAAATCTCAAAAAATTAAAGAATATCTTTCAGAAGATCTAGCCTCTTAGTCGCTAACCATTGTTGGTATACACATGAAAAGAAAAAGTAAAAAAATTGAGGTCGAGAACAGGCAATTAATTCAATAAGATCGATATATAAATCCAAAGGAAGGCTTTCAAAGGCCTTCCTATTTTTATTGCGGGTAAGGGAAGGGCATTTGTTCTATTCTATGAAAAAGCGAATAGAAATGGTAGAGACAAAACGAAAAGGAAGTGAGGAACGAAATGGCACGTAGAAGAAGAAGGAGTAAGTTAGTCGTTTTTACATTTCTAGCATCCTTCATAATTTCCTTGAAGGTTATCCCTATGTACATTGACTTCATTCCTGAAGAGGAAAGCCTACCTCCACGCAACCAGGTAAAGATGAACAACATTACTTCAGATCAAACAGTCGGAATAAAATCTAAAGAAGTAACCAAACTGAGTAAGGATAATCAGGCTTCTAAAGATAAGATAACCAAATCAACGACTAAAACAAAAAATGAAAATACAAACCATGAGCATGTGACTAAGAAGCCAAATAATATAACCGTCACGAAAAACAAAGACCAGCAAAAAAGTGGTTCTAGATCCACACAACCACAAATTCTTATTTATCATACTCATAACCGTGAATCTTGGTTGCCGGAGCTGCAAGGCAAAACCTCTGCAGATGAAGCATTTGACTCTAATATTAATGTCACCTTACTAGGAGAGGACCTCACTAAAAAACTAACAGCAAAGGGGATGAATGTGATTCAATCTACTGCTGATTATCCAAGTGTAGTTAAGAACTTCGATTACGCTAAATCGTATAGTTATTCGAAGGATACATTGAGCCAAGAATTGTCTAATCATAAATCCATTGACTATGTCTTTGATATCCATCGTGATTCACAACCCAAAGATCAGACGACCATAGAGTTTGATGAACTTAACTATGCACAATTATATTTTGTCGTAGGAAAAGAAAATCCCAATTGGCAAGAAACGATGGAGTTTGCCACCAAATTACAGAATAAATTAAACAAGAAAATACCCGGAATATCAAAGGGGATATACTCAAAAGATCATTCTAGCGGTAACGGACAATACAACCAATCGCTTGCTGAATCTAGTGCCCTGATCGAAATCGGTGGTGTAGAAAATGTACTTGAAGAAAATTATAGAACGATTTCGATCTTGGCCGATGTAATCCATCAAATCTGGCATGAAGACCATGGCTCAACCCTCTCATAACAGTAAGTATGCACTCACCCTAATTAGCTCTGCTGATTGGGTTTTTTTATTGATTTTCCCCCACTAAAAGCTGATCATGGGCTGATACATGGAAATCGTGTTGACCATTGGCTATTGATGCGCTTGTATATTTAAGCTATTACATCTTGTAGATATAGGGTGTCCTCCTTTATATTTTCGTCAAAACACGCAGAATCTTCACAATTTTTCTCTATACTGACCTAAAATTATTTTAGACAAGGAGAATGACCCATGCCAAAAAAGAAAAAAGGGCTATCCCTGGGTGTTGGATTTTATCTCGCATTATCATTAGTAGTGATTGTCGGTTTTATTTTCTGGGGGGAGAGTAGAGAAGACAGGACTGCAAATTTGGATCTATTAACACCTCAGTCCACCACCCATCCGCATATCTTTAGTTTTGCAGATGATGATACAACCATATGGATGGGAACTCATAATGGTATATATGAATTTATAGATCAAAAATGGCAGCGAACTCGTAAAGAACTTATGACAAGTGATGTAATGGCAATTGAAACGAATCCGAATAATCCCATGAACATCTTTGTCGCGGGCCATGGTTTTGTGAAACGTTCTAATGATGGTGGGGAGACCTGGGAAACTGCAGAGAATGGACTTCCAAATAAAGCAAAACCCAATGAGCCGGATGTGCACTACTTAGCGATGGACCCGAGGAATTCAAGTCGATTAATTGCGTTGTTGGCTAGTGCTGACAACAATGTGTATCAAACGAAGGATGGTGGGAAACAGTGGAACAAAATCGGAAGTATCCCCCAAGGGGCGTATTCGATTTCTATACTTCCTTCGGCTAAAGAGACCATTTTGGCTGCAACGGAATCAGGGCTGGTTCGCTATAATGTCAAGGGCAGAGATTTGGAACAAATCCAGATTACAAACGAGCCCGCATACGGAGTACTGTCTTTGTTCGATGGAGGAACGATTATCATGACAGAGAGTGGATTTTTAAAATCTACTGATTTGGAAATATGGTCTGACCTCGACGTAGACTTAAATGGTGAGATGCCTTTGGGGATCAAAAGTTCAAAACAAGATCCCAATCGGCTCATCATTGTGACAGATCAGTATTCGGTTTATGAAAGCAATGATGGTGGAGAGAACTGGTCTTTAGGGGAATCGTGAAAGAATAAACCTAGGTAGCTCCTTTATTATGAAAAAGAATTTAAATCAAATTGTATATATAAAGAAAAAGCTTGATAATTATACTATAGGGGGGTATTCTAAAGTCATCAAATGCAACGGTGGACTTAAGTAAGAGTTGCTTTGATTCAGTCATATGAAATACATGAAGAGGGCAATAAACTAAACGCATTCTTTATAACATTAATTCGGTTAAAGGAGAAAAAGAAGTGAACAATGAAAGATTGATGATTGCAGTTTCCCCACCGATTCAAGTAGGAGGAAGCTTGTTTACTGCAGTACAACTTTCAGCTATCAGTAAACTTATGGGTCCAGAGCAAAAGACCGAGATGACTCCGTTTAAACAATTTTATATTGAAATATCGGCTGAATCGGAAGGCGTCGTAACTGACAATCTTCGAAGCATTGGACTTGAGGTAAACCCTGCAGGTTATGCAACTAAGGCCTTGATCGCTTGTAATTTCTGCAGAGGGGCTGAAGATTCCGGACTAGACATTGCTCAAAAGTTAAATCAAGCTATAGCTGGGATATTGACACCGACACCTCTGAAGATCGGATATGCTGGCTGTGCACTCGGGACTAGTGAACCCCTCTTGAGAGATATCGGAATCGTTAAAATGAAAGACAAATTCGATATGTATATAGGTGGAGATCCAAAGGGAATCAAAGCTTCTTTGGCTGAACTTTTTCTAGCTGGTTTAACGGAAGCGGAAGTGACACAAAAGGTAATGAAAATAATCGATTATTACAAAATTCATGCAAAAGGTAAAGAAAAATTCAGCAAGTTTTTGAAGAGAATCACTGCTGAAGAATTAAAGAGAATGCTTTAATTCTATAGTATTTGGCAAAAATAAAATTAAAGCACTGCAAGTGGGGAACCGTCTAATAACAAATGAAGTGCATACTACGTAGCGTGAAAAACAATTCGTCCTTTCTGAGTCAAAATAAATTTTATGAGTCGCCATAATGGCGACTGTTTTGTTTTCCTAATATGATTTCAAAAGGTGATATATTCGGTGTGGAATAAAATTCATTTAAAACTTAGCTTTACCATTTTCAGCTTGTTTATTGGGATTTTAATATTGCTAAGTATTGTACTTAACCTCATATTCACGAATTTTTTGTCATCAAAGGTACACGATGAAGCTAATGAGTTAGCAGCACATTTGTCTACTATGCTTGAGGAGCAAGGCAACAGTGCGGAACAAATGGCTGATTTTACAGGCGTCCAGATGTACATCTTGAGTTCACAAGGAAGATTCATTGAATCAAAGACTTCAGACGCCTCCATTTATCCTAACTATATCTGGGATAATCGCAAATTGTTAGAAGGGAAGAAGGTGGAAAGAGAATTCACTTTTAATAACGAACTTTACCTGCTTCATGGTATCCCCGTAACCACTAATCCAACGGTCAAAGGGATTTACGTGATTAGTTCTCTAGAAAATATGAAAGATTCGATCCAAACGATTAGAAATTTACTGTTTATCACTGGATTTGGAGCACTGTTATTGGCGTTGGGTTGCATATTTTTTCTATCCAAAAGATTATCGAATCCATTATTAAAAATTGAAAGTGCAACTCGCCAAATTGCCAAAGGAGAACTGAATCTTGAAATTCCTGTGGAAACTAAAGATGAGATTGGTTCATTGTCACAAGCCATAAACGACCTCGCTAAAGAATTAAAACAATATCGAGATAATCGTTCGGAGTTCTTTGCCAACGTCTCTCATGAATTGAAAACACCCATTACTTATATGGAAGGGTATGCAGACATATTGGCTAAAGATCTTGTGGAAAATGATGAAGAAAAGAAAAAATATCTACAAATCATTTCTGAGGAAGCACGACGTTTAAATGTAATCATAAATGATCTCTTTGAATTGTCTAAGATGGAAGAAGGTAAAATTGACTTGAAACTGATGTCTGTAGAACCCACTTCGATTATTCAAAGGTCTATAGATAAGGTTCAATTAAAAGCCCAAGAAAAAGATCTTACGATTCGAAGTAAGTTGAGTCCCGTACCCCATATTTTTGTAGACTCTAACCGACTGGAACAGATTATTTTGAATCTATTGGATAATGCCATTCGTTACACAGCCGAGGGGTATATTCAAGTTTCTTTAACTTCTGAATTAGAAGGGGTTGTAATAAGCATTTGCGATACGGGGCCCGGAATTTCAACAGAAGAACTTCCCAATATATTTGAACGTTTTTACCGGGTTGAGAAATCCAGATCCCGGGCATATGGAGGAACAGGACTGGGGCTGTCCATTGTTCAAAGTCTTGTTTTACAACAAGGAGGAACAATTCATGTGGAAAGTAAAATTGGAGAGGGGACGCGATTTAAAGTGATGTTCCCGTCCATCACCTCTTCTTCATTAAAATCACACAGCTTCAAAATATAATATGTGAAACAAATGAGCTAATGATCGTTCAAATTTACGGTCAGAAACCGCATATTACTAAAGATTAATGAAATGGATGGGATGACCATATGAATAAATTGAAAGCATTAGTTATTGATGACGAATGGAACATGAGAAATCTGTTGCGAATTTATTTAACTAAAGAGGGTTTTGATATTACGGAAGCTCATAATGGAACCGAAGGACTGTCCTATCTTCAGAAAAATTCGTATCATGTCATTTTATTAGACGTTATGATGCCGGATATGGATGGATGGCATCTTTGTGAAAAAATCAGATCGTTTACTGAAACACCTATATTGATGCTTACAGCTCGAGGGGATGTGAAGGATAAGGTACATGGGTTAGGTGTCGGTGCTGATGATTATATGGTGAAACCTGTAAATTCTGATGAACTCATTGCTCGCTTGTTTGCGCTTGTTCGACGCTCTTCACAGTCTTTAAGCCTTAAAGAAATCGGTAAAAAAATCATGTATACTGACATGATTATTTATCCAGATCGAAGACAGGTTATGGTACTCGACACAAATCTGGATTTGACCCAAAAAGAACTTGATATATTGCTTATATTGGCCGAGAATCCACAAAGAGTTTTCTCTAGAGATGAAATCATTGAACGTCTCTGGGGAAGTGACTTTTTTGGGGATAACCGAGTCGTAGACACCCATGTGAAAAATATCCGGGAGAAGTTGCAGTTGGCTGGATTGGAACAGAACCCCATTCAAACGGTTTGGGGCATAGGGTATAAGTGGTTGTATAGTGTAGAGGAGCCTTGAACTTATAACTAGAATTCGGCAATACAAAAAGAACATGTGCTAAGAAGCGATCGCTCCCTAACTTCAGCAGGAGACGGTCGTTTCTTTTTTAGAATAAGATATACGAGAATTCCACATTAAATCCACACAATTTAACAATATAATACTCTATAGGTTACAAATATTTAACTATTTTTGCCGAATTTCGTATTGAAAACGGGGGAACCATTTGTTGGGTGAATTATTCTTGTAAGAAAAGAATATAGGGAGCCTTTAACCGAATCCTTAAGCTAACTCCGTAGGCATCTAAGGGAGGAACAAAAGTTTGAAGAAAGTCATTTTATCGGTTCTTGGAGCAGCAGTTTTATTTACCTCCACAGCAACAGGTGCATTTGCTAGTCAGGCAAAGCTAACAGAAGAAATAAAAGAAGTGGTTGGAACGCCATACCTTTATGGTGGGACAACAACATCTGGTTTTGATTGTTCCGGTTTTATCCTGTATGTTTTTAATAAGTTTAAACTAGATTTGCCGCGCACCTCTAGTATGCAAGCAGCAAAGGGATCGTTTGTAGAGAAAGAAGAATTACGCCCAGGGGATCTCGTTTTCTTCAATACGAATGGTCGCAGCATTTCACATGCGGGAATTTATGTAGGTAACAATCAATTTGCACATTCATCAAGCAGTAAGGGTGTTCGAATTAGTAGCTTATCTGAAAGTTATTATAAAACCAAATATGTAACAGCTCGTAGAGTGGTTAGCGAGCAGAACTATCTTAAAATGGTTAACGATAGTCATTAAAATGGACAAGCCCGTGGGTAATTCACGGGTTTGTCCATTTTGTTTAGCAACTTGCCTCGAACAGATAGAACCATTCTCCAGTGAACTAAACTAATAAATAAGTAAATAACTTATCTAAACTGTGATTTATGATATGGACGGTAATCTTTCACAGATTCCACATACATAAAAGCTAAACTAATCTTATATTGATTAGAGGAGAATAGCCCTATGTGTGGATTTGTAAGTTTATATAACAAATATCGTATGCCAGTAGATGCAAACATTCTGCAACATATGACCGACTCCATAGCTCATCGTGGCCCAGATGATGAAGGGATATATATCCATGATCATATCGGTCTGGGTTTTAGGAGACTAAGTATACTGGATATTGAGCACGGGGCACAGCCCATGACCAATGAGAACAAAGATATTTGGTTGGTATTCAATGGAGAGATTTATAATTATAAAGAGTTGAGGGATTGGTTGAGTCAGAAGGGGTATACATTTTATACAGATTCCGATACCGAAGTATTACTGAGGCTTTATGAGGACGTTGGAATTAAATGTGTCAACTATTTACGAGGCATGTTTGGGTTCACCATATGGGATCAAAGGAGTGATCTTTTATTTGCGGCACGGGATCATTTCGGAATCAAGCCTGTTTATTACAGTGAGACCGCCTCCGGATACATGATTGGCTCTGAAATTAAAACGTTGCTGGCTTCAGGTAGGATTGATAGGGAAGTGGATGAAAATGCTCTTTATCAGTATCTCACATTTCAATATGTACCTGAACCTCTAACGATGTTCAAAGAGATCCATAAACTGAAAGCAGGCCATTATTTGATTGTACAGAATAATGGAATGACCATCAGACCGTATTACGAAGTGAAGTTTGAGCCCCATGAAAGTAGGTCGTATTCCGATTTAGTAGAGGAAACACGATCAGTAATAACGGAATCTGTTCGTATTCATAAGAACTCAGATGTCCCTAGGGGAGCATTCTTATCGGGTGGTATTGATTCAAGCAGTTTAGTAGGTTTACTTCATCGCTTGGAGCCAACCCAAACATTCAGCGTTGGATTTGATATGCCGGGCTATAGTGAATTGGATGATGCTAGGAAGACAGCAGCCTATTTAGGGACTGAGCATCATGAAATTCGGATTAATGCCCGCGACTATATAGATATACTACCTTCTCTAATATGGCATATGGATGAGCCAGTAGCAGACCCATCAGCCGTGGGTCTCTACTTTGTATCGAAGTTGGCTAGTCAGCATGTTAAGATGGCATTTTCAGGTGAAGGTGCAGATGAATTTTTTGGTGGCTACAACATTTATCGGGAACCCTATGCTCTCCGCATGTTTCAGGGTCTTCCAGGTCCATGGAGAAGTCTTGCAGGACATCTTGGACGATTAATGCCTACCGGCATGAAAGGCAAAGGATTCTTGGAAAGAGGGAGTCTTATTCTGCAAGAACGTTACTTTGGAAATGCGAAGATTTTTATGGATCATGAAAAAAGCAAGGTATTAGCACCATGGTTATCGGAGCAGGGAGTATGTAAACCAACCCAGCAGGTGACTAAGCCACTTTATGAACAAGCGAAGTTATATGATGAAGTCACACAGATGCAGTATATTGATATTCATACGTGGCTACGTGGGAATATCCTAATGAAAGCAGACAAAATGTCGATGGCAAATTCCTTGGAACTTCGCGTTCCCTTTGTAGATACCAAAGTATTTGAATTAGCTGCTACCATCCCTACAAAGTATAAAGTTACACCCACAGCAACTAAATTATTACTCCGTGATGCTATGAAAGATGTGGTTCCACCTGATGTACAGCAACGAAAAAAATTAGGTTTTCCTGTCCCAACGAGAGTATGGTTAAAAAGTGAATGGTATTCATGGGCTAGGAATCTGATTATGACAGCAGACGTAGATCAATGGATCAATAAAACGTATGTATTGCAGCTACTTGAGATCCATAAGGAAGGGAAATTGGATGCAAGCCGTAAATTGTGGACCATTCTTGTATTTATCTTATGGCATCAAATATATATTGAAGATCGTGCGTATTCCTTTTCAGGTCCATCTTCCAATAGAATGATATTGTAATAAAAAAGTCAGTAACGTCGCCAATATAGTTCTGAAATATCGTCCCCTCGGATTAGAGTTCATTTTAATGAGTTCTCTATACCTGGGGGATTTTGGTATGCTAGCTAATAGAAGAGAATGATATGCATTTAAGCGCAACAGTATCGCTTTTTTACAATTAAGGTGTTTCTAAAAAAATGCGGCAACCAATCCTCGGTTACATTCCGGGAAAGATCGCCGCATTATAATTTCTTCTGTTTATCTTTTAACGTATTATTAGCAGATCTTAATAAAGAGTAAATCAATGCTACTTATTTATTCCGCTACGTTCTCCACACTCGGATCAGGTGTATAGTTACTTTCATAATCTGTATACATGACTTCCGTTACCATTCCCGCGGAAGCATGATGCAAGTCATGGCAATGGAACATCCAATTTCCAGGGTTATCGGCTTCAAAAGCAACAACATAAGTTTCCCCTGGTTTAACATTTAGTGTATCTTTTATGATCGTTGACCCCTGATAGGATTGACCATTTTTACTTAGCACTTGGAAAAACTGTCCATGGAGATGCATAGGATGGTCATCCGTTTTGGACTGATTCACAAAAGTAACTTTGACCTTGTCACCTTTCTGGACTTTTATGACATCTGTATCCGGAAATACCTTTCCGTTAATGGTGTACACCATTTCTCCATCTTTCATTTCCGTATTTAAATTCATTGTCACGTTTTGATCAAATATCTCATTCAACGAAAATAATGGATCTGACATGTTACCATACTTTTCGAAGTCAAACACAGGAAGCGTAGCTGAAGCATTGGAATTGTCATTTTGAACTTTTGAACCTTCGTATTGGATAACGGCTTTCATATTTTGTTTCGGCGACTCAATTCCATGTTCTTCAAGTAGCCAGGAGCCTGGATTATCAGCTGTAAATTCAATATCATAACGTTCTCCAGGAGCTATAGAAAGTAATTGATCTTTTATCATCTCGGGTTCATTTAGGGGCTGTCCATCCGACGCTATTACTTTAAAATTGTGGCCATGTAAGTGCATTTGATGACTGATGTATCCTGCATTAATTAAGCGAATTCTAACTTTATCGCCCTCTTTAACCATGAGTTTATCAATGGCAGTACCTGATTTCCCGTTTATCGTGTATAGGTCATACATGCTCATATCATGTCCGCCCATACCCGTAGTGTTCTCGTCCATGTTCATATCCGATCCGGACATATTCATTTCATTATGATTCATCTCTTTCATACCCATATTGTCGGAATCACTCGTATTCATGTCGCTGGAACTCATCCATTCATCTAACATGAGAGTATAGTCCCGGTCATAGTCATTTTTCAGTTCCTCAACAACAAGGGAACCGTACAAGCCTTTATCCACTTGGTTTACACTGTCTTGATGAGAATGATACCAATAGGTACCTGGTACATTAGCTTTGAACGTATACGTAAATGTTTTACCTGGTTCAACGGCATCTTGTGTAACGCCAGGAATGCCATCCATGTTATTCGGAACGGGGTAGCCGTGCCAATGAATGGAGACAGGCTGATTCAACTCATTTTTTAGATTGATTTTTACGTTGTCTCCAACCTTTACACGGATTTGAGGTCCGGGGACAGAATTGTTGAAAGTCCAAACAGGTAATATCTTACCTTTGGAAACTTCAAGATTGCTCTCTTGTGCGGTGATCGTAAATTCTTTGCCATTTACCACTGGAGTACTAGATGTGAATTTCACAGGACTGGAACCAGCCGAAGTAGGATTATTCGTGTTTGAATGATCCATTCCTTCCATTGCATTATTTTTAATCGCATTAGTACATCCCGTAGCGAGAATAGCTAAAGAACCAATTACGATAAACCTCTTTAAAAGCATCAATTTCATATTCTTTCCTCCACCGTTTTGTATTTGATTGGTAATAACGATAATAGTATAGAAAATATATGTAGAAATAATGTAGATGAATTTCATTTTGTATAGTATAGGGGGGCTATAGTATAATATAAGATAAAATAATGAGGAGTGATCGGAAAATGGGAGACCTAATTCAAGAGCATGAGTCATGCAACACGGAAGAACGCAGGAGCCATCATTCTGAGAAAACAAAGAATAATTTAATTAACCGACTTAACAGAATTGAAGGACAAGTTAGAGGGCTAAAAGGATTAATCGAAAAAGATACCTATTGTGATAATGTGCTGAATCAGATCTCTTCAGTCCAATCGGCTTTGAACGGTGTTGGAAAACTTTTGTTAGAGCATCACATGAAAAGCTGTGTAATTGAACGAATTCAGGAAGGTGAAAACGAAGTTATAGATGAATTGTTAGTGACCATAAATAAATTAATCAAATAGTGCTGTAAACAAAAGAGGGTTTGCAAAAACTCTTTTTTTGTTTACAGCTAAATACTTTGACAAATATAGTGAGGGGGGGTATGGTATTAATGAAGGAGGTGATGTACATTAAAAGTCATTCATTTGGACAATATAGGATGAAGTTAATGGTCCAATGACAAACAATCATTGAGGCCTAATGCTCCTATCCGCTGCAGGTGCACTTAATGGAGTCAACAAAGCATATTGAAGTAGTGAATGAATTAATCAAAAGAGTTCATGCCTCAATGAAATAACATATATTTAAACTCAATTAAAGGGGAGTATGAAAAATGGAAAATGTCACACTAAAAGTAAAAGGTATGTCATGTGGGCATTGTGTAAATTCAATTGAAGGTGCCTTAAATCAAATAGGCGTAGAAGGAAAAGTAATTCTCGCGGAAGGTAAGGTTGAAGTTAAATTTGACGAAACCAAACTAGAGTTTTCGGATATTAAAGAAGCAATTGAAAATCAAGGCTACGACATAGTCGAATAACATGATCTTCTTGAATCATTACTTCAAGTTAGAAGAAGGTGAAGCGTATGCATGTCGAGGTATTTACAACGCCAACTTGTGAAGATTGCAAAAATTTCAAAAAATTCTTAAATGATCATCAAATACCGTATACAGAGTTTAGTATAGCTGATCATCCAGAAAATGCTGTCCTTCTGCGCGAACGAACAGGTAAAAATTTGGTCCCTACAATTTTCATTGAAGGTAAAGTTTATTTCGGATTTGTCTTCAATCGTCAAGAAATTGAAAAAACACTTCTTGGATAAGAACCCTAAATGATATTTCGGTTCACTCCATCGATTGTGAAATGTGCACAGAATTATCCTCTTTCACACTCTAGAGTAGTAGATTATCTTCTGAAATGCCGCCATGAATAGAAATTTCTATATGGGGTAAATATAGAATAAGGGACTACCCTACTACTTTAGATACGAGAGGAGAATTATAATGTCACATCAAAAGTACAAAGAGTGTATTGAAGAGTGTTTAAAATGTATGGTTGCATGTAATCATTGTTATGTTTCTTGTTTAGATGAGGAGCATATTGGAATGATGAAAGAATGTATTCGCTTGGATCGTGAATGTGCGGATATCTGTGAATTTGCCGCTCATGCCATGTCGATCAATAGCAAATATGTTAAAGAGATATGTCTTGCTTGCGCAGACGCTTGTGAAGCTTGTGGGAACGAATGTAAAAAACATGATCATGAGCATTGTCAACAATGTGCAGAAGCGTGTTTTGCTTGTGCAAAAATGTGTCGTGAAATGGCCGCTTAATAAAAGAAATGTAGCACAGAAGGAGTTTTCTCAGAATCAGTTCATAAATTCTGAGAGAACTCCTTTTATTAAATTCCTAAGAAATAATTCGAATTTTGAAAAGGAAGAATAACATAATTACATATCAACAATAAAATGGGCTTAAAATTTTCGGGTATTGCGCTTGACAAAATATAGGGTAGGGGGGTATGCTTTATACATGAAGTGAAGTTAATATTACTGAAATAAAAATCTCATATATAAGGAGAAGTGAATTATGAAAAATGAAGTGTTAAATGTGAATGGCATGTCTTGTGTACATTGTGTCAACTCAATCGAAGGTGCTTTGAAATCGCTCGGTGTTCAAGGGAATGTTAATCTTGAAAATGGCACTGTTACCGTAGTATATGATGAAAATAAGGTGACTCTAGAGACCATTAAAGAGGCTATTGAAGAGCAAGGATATGAAGTCTAAAAGGTGAGGTGTATATATAGTGTCAACAATTGAAGAGAAAAAATCACAAACATCAATTCAACTCTCAGGTATGACTTGTGTGACTTGTGCTGCTTGTGCTTTAAAAATTGAGAAGGTTTTGAACAAGCTGGAAGGTGTATCAGAAGCTAACGTAAACTTTGCGATGGAAAAAGCGACAGTAACATATGACCCAAGTAAAGTCGACATCGGTAAGATGGAAGCAAGCATTGAGAAGCTTGGCTACAGTACAGTTAAGGAAGCCGTTGATTTGGAACTTGTCGGTATGACTTGTGCGGCTTGTGCCTTAAAAATCGAGAAGACTCTGAATAAGTTACCTGGCGTAAGCACGGCCACCGTAAATTTCGCCATGGAAGTTGCTCATGTCGAATATAATCCGGCAGATGTTTCTGTGACTGATATGCAAAAGAGAGTAGAGAAACTCGGCTATCAAGCTGTACCGAAACAGGAACAAAGCGACCCAGCTGAACGTCGACAAAAAGAATTATCAAAACAAAAAAGAAAACTTCTTATTTCTGCGATTTTATCGTTTCCCTTACTCTGGGCAATGGTAAGTCACTTTTCATTTACTTCGTGGGTATGGTTACCAGATCTCTTTATGAATCCATGGTTCCAATTGGCATTAGCAACGCCAGTTCAATTTTATATCGGAAGACCCTTCTATATTGGTGCATATAAAGCTTTACGCAATGGCAGTGCAAACATGGACGTTCTTGTTTCATTAGGGACCTCAGCTGCTTATTTTTACAGTCTGTATTTAACCATCGTTTGGGCAATTGAAGGCGGTAGCGTACATCATGGACCTGCGATGTACTATGAGACAAGTGCCGTGTTGATTACCTTAGTGGTTATGGGGAAACTGTTCGAATCCCTGGCAAAAGGACGTACGTCAGAAGCTATTAAATCCCTAATGGGACTTCAAGCCAAGACGGCGATAGTTGTCCGAGAAGATCAAGAATTGACCATTCCCGTGGAAGAAGTGATTGTAGGTGATGTTGTAATTGTTCGACCAGGGAGTAAAGTGCCTGTGGATGGGGAAGTTCTGGAAGGACTCTCGTCTGTGGATGAATCGATGCTTACTGGTGAAAGTCTCCCTGTAGAAAAAAAAGTGGGGGATGCTGTTATCGGAGCAACCATGAACAAAAACGGTGTGCTTCGAATGAAAGCAACAAAAATAGGTAAAGAAACAGCTCTTGCACAAATTATTAAAGTTGTCGAGGAAGCGCAAGGATCAAAAGCTCCTATTCAACGGGTAGCAGACGTCATCTCAGGGATTTTTGTGCCGATTGTTGTAGGAGTCGCTGTAGTGGCATTCTTGGTATGGTACTTCGGAGTAACACCGGGTGATTTTGCTGGTTCTTTAGAAAAAGCAATTGCCATTCTGGTTATTGCTTGTCCTTGTGCACTTGGGCTTGCTACACCAACCTCCATTATGGCTGGTTCTGGACGTGCAGCTGAACTTGGAATCTTGTTTAAAGGTGGAGAACATCTGGAACAGACCCATAAAATTGATGCAATTATTCTCGATAAAACAGGTACAGTAACAAAAGGTAAACCTGAACTTACCGATGTTTTGGTCGAGGGCGATGAAACAGAATTCCTTAAACTTGTGGGGGCAGCTGAGAAAAATTCAGAACATCCATTAGCTGAGGCTATAGTTGCGGGCATTATGGAAAGAAATATTGAACTGCTCAGAACAGAATCCTTTGAGGCCATTCCAGGCTTTGGAATCAAGGCTGTTGTGAGTGGTAAAGAGTTATTAATTGGTACACGTCGTCTAATGGATAAATTCGATGTAGAAGCAAAACAAGCTTACAACATGATGTCTACTTTAGAGGAATCCGGGAAAACAGCTATGCTTGTCGCTATTGATAAAGAGTATGCGGGGATGGTTGCTGTGGCAGATACCATTAAAGAAACCTCTCAGGCTGCTGTCAGCCGTTTGAAGGAGATGGGTATCCAGGTCATTATGATTACCGGGGACAACGAACGGACGGCAAAAGCGATTGCGGCTCAAGTTGGCATTGACCACGTCCTGGCTGAAGTTCTCCCTGAAGGTAAAGCGGAAGAAGTTAAAAAACTGCAAGCACAAGGTAAAAAGGTAGCGATGGTAGGAGATGGTATAAACGATGCTCCGGCCCTTGCTATGGCAGACATCGGAATGGCTATTGGTACAGGAACAGACGTTGCTATGGAAGCTGCTGATGTAACATTGATGCGTGGCGATCTTTCAAGTATCCCTGACGCTATTTATATGAGCCGTAAAACTATGGCTAACATTAAACAAAATTTATTTTGGGCACTCGGATACAATACGCTGGGTATTCCAATAGCTGCGATCGGCCTTTTGGCTCCATGGGTAGCTGGTGCTGCAATGGCATTAAGTTCAGTATCTGTTGTTCTTAATGCACTTCGGCTACAACGTGTGAAAATACGTAATTCTTAAAAACTGACGTGATAAAATCATTGTATAATATAAAGATAGGGGTACGTTTGTTTTACATTATATAAAGTATCAGTAACAGGGGTACCCCTATGTGTACGTTAGAAAAACATTGCCAAAACTCACTTGTAAACTAGAAATTCGTTCAGGAGAATGTTAGGTTGAAAAAATGGATTATATTCTGTATTAACCTGGTTGTATTTATGCTTGTTTTCATGAAGCGGGATTTATTGTATGCATGGATAGCTGGGGATAATACGGCTAGCTTACCTCTGATGTTTCTTGTAATTACTATTCTTGCTATGTTTCCTGTGATCCCGTTTGGCATTGTAGGTGGAGTGATCGGCGCTAAATATGGTGTAGTATTGGGCAGTACTATGAACGTGGCCATATCCACTTTAGCTGCGATTATTGTCTATCTATTGGCAAAATACTTACTTTATTCTTGGGGAAGAAGGATTACCCAGAGATTTACATCTCTAGATCAACTACATGCGATGAGTAGCCAGCGCCTGTTTTGGATGATTCTATCAGCTCGCATCATACCCATTTTACCAGCTGCGGCAATCAATATTTACGCAGGAGTATTCCATTTAAATTTTAAGATTTTCATACTCGCAACCTTATTAGGTAAAATCCCCGCAATGATGACCTTTGCCTATATAGGGCATGAAATATGGAATGAAGGAACACGACTAGTACAAGTCAGTTTGATGTATGCTTCATTTTTATTACTGGTTTTTATCGGCTATAGAATATATCTTCGATATAAAGAATAAATACAATTCAATAAGGTGACTAAAAAGGCTCTACGTCCTCGTAGAGCTTTTTTGGTTTGCCTTCAGCTATTTGAAATTTGGTTGTATTGATATAACAAAAAAACACACTTCCTTCAAATTTAAAATTTACACTGTTACTTAAGAACGACCAAGAGGAGTATTATCAGATGAACAATCATTACGATGCAGAAGAACCAAAACCAATCAGTTCTAAGTTTCGCATTAACTTTTTCTTTTTTGTATCCTTTGTCATTTTTTCAGTTATCATCATTCGTCTCGCTTATATGCAATTCGTAGAAGGCCCCGAGCTTAGCCGTTTACAAAGTGAAAGTGTCACCAGAACAAGTCCTTTGTTGCCCGTTCGTGGTTCCATTTATGATTCATCAGGTAAAATAAAATTGGCATATTCCGAGCCCATTCAGTCGTTATACATCACATTGTATAAAAATTATAGTCAACAGGAGGGGGGGCCTAAAAATCCCAATCGTGAGGAAGCTGGTCAATTTGCAGAAAAATTGTATGAAGTATTTCAGGAATTTAAAGATCCAGGGAGTAAAGAGTTCTCGGTAGATGATATTTTGAATGCGATGGATCTGGAATATCGACAGACCCAAGGTTATTCTCCGAGATTGATCAAGAGTGACCTATCTGATAGAGAAGTCGCTTACTTTCTTCAGAATAGAAATATCATTCCTGGATTGAGTGTAGTGGAAGAAAGCAAACGCAAATATGATAAGGATGGCGTGGCTGTTCAAGCTATTGGTTACATGAAAACATTCAAAACATCAAAGACACTAGCAAAATACAAAGAAATTGATCGTTTAAATCCAACTCAAACCAATCCTGGGCTTGTATACTCTGAGCTAGAAAATGTTGGTGTTGATGGTCTTGAACTTCAATATCAGGACGTGTTACGAGGACAAAGTGGTTTTAAAGAGATCCCCATTAATGCGTTAAATTTGCCTGAAGAGGGAGGAAACATGCTCCCTCCAGAAAAAGGATACGATATCATCTCGACCATCAACAAAAACGTACAAGTTCAAACAGAACAAGCTATAAAAGAACAGTTGAATTGGTTACAGCGGACTCCAGTTTCAGGAAAACTTCATACTAATGCAAAAACAGCTTTTGCTGTCGCAATGGAAGTAGATAGCGGTAATGTCGTGGCTATGGCAAGTATGCCTGATTATGATCCGAATGCGGAATGGGATTATGAAAAGATTAAGTACATCTATAGAAATGGTACAGTTGAATCCTTTCCTCCAAACGACACCGGAAAGCACCCAGAGTCAACCGTATTATTGGGGTCAACAATAAAACCATTAAGTGTTTTGATTGGCTTAAATGAAGGTTTTTTTGCTCCGAATTCAACATATCAGGATCGCGGATACGCGGAGTTTGGTAAAGATCGTACCAGAGTCAGAAACTCTTCAGGAAGCGTATATGGTCTTTTAAATCCAGAGACAGCAATCACGAAATCATCAAATGCTTTTATGATTGACATGATCGGTGAGCAGCTTTGGAACAAGTATAATGTGGAAGGTATTAAAGTATGGGACAGATATATGAAAGAATTCGGCTTAGGCGTGGATACTGGAGTGGATTTACCCAAAGAATTTAGAGGCAGAATTGAATATAACCAAGAAAATCAATCTGCACTCACAGGCTTGGCTTTTGCTTCATTTGGACAACAAGGCAAATATACAACAATGCAGCTCGCACAGTATACCGTGATGTTAGCGAATAAAGGACAACGTCTTGAACCACACCTGGTAAAAGAAATACGTGACTCTGAAGGTAATGTCGTTAAAAAAATTAAACCAAAAACACTAAATACAGCAAATTATGATGACAGATACTGGCGCACCATTCAACGTGGAATGTCTACCAATGTAGATGCCGCGTTCAGTGGGTTTCCCTATGATTTCGCGAGAAAGACAGGCACCTCTCAACAGACTATTTATATAAATGGTCAATCGATTAATGTTGAGAACGGCGTATTTATCGCCTTTGCACCTCGTAAGAATCCAAAACTGGCAGTAGCCGTGGTTGTACCTGAAGGGGGGTATGGATCAAGTAGCGCAGCACCCATTGCTCGTGAAATATTTGATGCCTATGATAGGGAATATGGACTGGGTAGCAATCCAGCAAAATGAGCCGTCAAATAAAAACAAAAATATTATTCAATTGATTTATAGTGACCATATGATAGCAAGAGTTGTTAGTAAGAACTGGGGGATAGGGCAGAATTCCGATTGTTGCACGCTTTTCTTGTTTGGACTTGAAAAGTGAAGAAGAAGTCACTTAGGGGATATCGTTTAGGCTCCTGCGACACAACACAGAAATAACTATATCGGAGAACAACAACGTAGGCTGAAAATCATAAATGTCCTTGGATGTACTAGCGAGCAAGCATTTGATATAAACTAAGGTTCATCTTAGACATAGTATTCGGCTATGGAAATAAAGTAATAGCACAAGCCTCGAATTTCATATATATCCTCCATTGTAAACAATTCCATTTGGGATGGAGGAGTACTATGGTTATCACACCGGATATCCCGGATCTTCCCTTTACCGTCGAAGAGGGAATGAAGTGCTTTGTGTTAGTTGCGGAGCCTGTAACGAGAGAACTATTGCCTGGAATAAAAATGAAGGGCTGGGGGTATAACGGTTCCATTCCGGGTCCAACTATACGAGTTAAACAAGGCGATTGGGTTAAGATCAGGGTTATAAACCATCTACCGGAGGCAACCAGTGTCCATTGGCATGGCCTGGATATCCCCAACTCTATGGACGGTGTTCCTGAAGTTGAACCAACACCCAAAATTAGACCAGGTGAATACTTTGATTATTGTTTTCAGATTATGAATGCACCGGGAACGCATATGTATCATACTCATCACAATACAGTTACTCAAGAATTAATGGGACTAGGGGGTGGATTTATAATAGAATCGGGATGTAATGACTATATTCATAGAGATTACTTCATCATGCTTCAGGAATTTCATCTTCAAGGCCTGCCTAAGGGTGAATTGAGGAAAGGAGATTACGATTTAGACCCCTTAACGGACAGTTTTAATTTTTTCACAATGAATGGGCGTTGTTTTCCATATTCTAATTCTTTACCAGTTAAATATGGCGAAAACATTCGTATTCGTCTTGGGAACATAGGAATGAATGCACATCCCATTCATCTTCATGGACATCAATTTCTTCTCACAGCTGCAGACGGTAATGAAATCTCAAGTTCCGCCAGATTACTTCGAAATACGATAGAAGTTTCGAGTGGAACGACATACGACTTACTCTTTTGCGCGAATAACCCAGGAACATGGCCCTTCCATTGCCATATGCCACATCATATATCCAATAACTTCACTAAACCAATTGGTGGAATGTTTAAGACAATTGTCTATGAGAAATAAGAAAAAAATGATAACCCAGTAAAGAAAGCGAATGGAGGGGCTAAAATCTCATTAAGTGGAGAAATATTTTTTGATCCAAAGACGGGATTAGAGAACCTTACGATCTGGTCCTCTATAAATAACAAAGAACTACATACATCAATAACCATATATAATGATCAAAAGAATACAACCTCACTTTTAGTTCATATATTCTATAATGATGGTTCGTACATTTTTCCAGTATACCCCGGAAATTCAAGAGCATGTAGCTGTCAAAACATAACCCAAATAATTGTAGCACCTGAATCAGAAATTACGAATAACTGTAGTGGGAAATTTATTATGGAAATATTCTGACTACATTCAGCAGTTCTAATGGTAATTAAATGAAAAAATGAAAAGAGATCCTCAAACCTCTCGCTATGCACACATTGTGGCAGCAGACCGCAGATGGCGAGGGACAAGAACATATTCCCATTGAAGTCGCTATTTTAGCGGCTTTTTTATGTTATCGGTACAAGTTCTTGTCTCAAGGTAAGGACAAGAACTTGTACCGATTGCCGAAATGGACAAGGACAAGAACATATTCCGATTAGATGATCATCTAAATATAAGCATATGTAGTTAAAACCTCAATAACACTTAGAGGTTCACCGAGTATCGGGAGAAGGCTGTTAGCATTTAAAAATTAAACTAACTCTCAAGAGTAATTAAAGCTTTTTCTGGACAAAATTCTTGAGTATGTGCAGGAATGTCTTGATCTACCCCAATCAACCGTATCTCAACATTTGCAGAAACTTCGCAGTGCCGGTGTTGTCGCTACAGAACGGATCCATTATGTGGTATTATTTGGATTGAAGATAAAGCTCTACGGAGGACGTACAAAATATGTAGGAAAGGGTGTAATTATGAAATTAAATCATCTGAACCTAACAGTTACTGATGTTCCTGCTGCTCGCGAGTTTTTAGAGACTTATTTTGGTATGAAATGTGAAGGTACGAGGGGAAACGCATTTGCAGTTATGTTTGATGATGAAGGCTTTATTCTCACTCTAATGAAAGGTAAAAACGTACTCTATCCTAGTGACTTTTCATGCATCCATGGGTGGTACTTCTACTGCTGTCGCTGCGCCAAATATACCGGAATTTTGCTCCCCGCCGGAAATAATGTTTAATTTGATGTTAAATTTATCCTTGATTATCTTCCCAAACCAACCCGGCTGCTGGTATGGATATATATGGTATGGTAAGAACGATATCAAATAATCTCATATAATTACGTAAAATAATAATTTGACGAATAATTACTTAGAAGTTATATTCATTTGGGGGTGGTTGCTTTTGGATAAACAAGCTAAATTACACCTTATGGGTCGAATTGACGATAAGTTAAGTGAATTACCTTGGTATGTTACTGAATTTATTGACAGTAAGAAGCGTAAGCTTTCTGCCTCAACACTTCTTAATTACTGCCACGATTATATTATCTTTTTTGATTGGCTGATTACAGAGAACTTTACCACAGTTCAAAAAAGAACAGAAATTGAATTATCCACGCTAGAAACATTAACGATACGTGAAACAGAAAGCTTTTTGTCTTTTTTGGAGTATCAACTTGGGAATAATAAGCTAACAATAAACCGTAAGCTTTCTTCTCTTAAGTCCTTATTTGATTACTTACAGAATAAAGCCGAAACAATTGATTTAAAGCCTTATATACAACGAAATGTTATGGCTAAAATGGACTTGAATGCAGTAAAAGAAAGTCAGGAAACGATCGCGAATCGTATGGAAGGGAAAATACTGAGAGAAAATGATTTTGAAGCTTTTAGAGTGTTTGTAGCATACGATTATGGCGAATTAAACAAAACAAATAAACGTATCATGAATTTCCATCAGTTTAATCGTGAACGAGATACGGCAATAATTTCATTAATCTTAGGATCAGGACTTAGATTATCAGAAGTTTCCGGAATCAATCTTGAGGATTTAGACCTGACGAAATCATCTGTAAGAGTAACTCGAAAAGGGGGAAAAGAGCAATATGTTTACTTTAGCAGCCAAGCATCCCTAGATATTGAGAATTACCTGCAGGTAAGGGAAACAAGATATACCCCAGAAAAAAATGAAAAATATTTGTTTATTGCAGCACCTGTAGGACGCAAAGGTAAAAATAGACGTTTAACACAACGTTCTATAGAAAAACTTGTTGAGAAATATGCAACAGCCTTTGGAAAGCCGGCTTTGACGGTTCATTCTTTGAGGCATTCATTTGCCACACGTTATCATATTGAGAATAATGATGTCCCAAAATTAAAAAATCAATTAGGACATTCTTCAATACAAACTACAATGATTTATACGCACTTAACAGATGATCAAATGAAAAACGCTGTAAACAACATGGATAAATAATTTGGAGGGAGTGACACAAAGTTGCCTACCAGGCTGGAAAATTGACATAAAGTTACCCACCAGACTGGAGAATGACACATAAAGTTGCCTACTAGGCTGGAGAATGACATAAAGTTGCCTACCAGACTGGAGAATGACATCATAAAGTTGCCTACCAAGTTCCAAATTTGCTCCGTTAATTAAAGACAAAGGGCATAAATGCACGTATTTTGACTAAATGTTTGTATACCCAAATACGCCGAATCTCGTCTTCTGAGATCGGCGCTTTTTTGATTAGATAATTTATACTCACTCATTACTTTGGCTACAATTGTTGTACTTTTAGATGGTATTATTCTAACACATTATTTGATTAATTATACATCTCAGATAAAAAAATTATCATCGGGAGTTTAGTCTCATATATCATTCTAAGGATATTATGACCCATAGACAAATTTTTATACAATACTATTTGATAATCATCTTCTGGCTTGCGGGACACGAATCTGAATGTAAGTAACCATTATTCTATCCGTTTACTCGATTTCAAGCGGTCACGCAGAATTTCATCCCAGCGCGCTTCTGGATCTTCTTCGTTAGGGTCATAATCAATTGAAGGATCACTTTCTTTGTGATATTCTTCATCCTGGCCGCTAGTGGCATCCAATGAATCCTCCGTTTCTAACGAATCGTTGTATCCATCTCCACCTGCTGCCTCATATTCTTCTACAGCACGTTCAAGAACCCCCGGCACAATGCTCATTTCTGCTAATTATTTTCGTAAACTAGCCGGGCATTATCGCTATCAATAATGTACATTGACATAAAGTTCCCTACTTTCATGCAAATATGCCCTTTTGTCTTAATTTAACGGAACTTGATCTGTTCCTTTAGTAATTTTTTCTAGTCTGGTAGGCAACTTCATGTCACTCCCTCCAAATTATTTATCCATGTTGTTTACAGCGTTTTTCATTTGATCATCTGTTAAAAAAGAATTAATTTCGAATTCCCATGACGATGCAGTTGAAGGGATACTAATACTGTAGTTGGCCCTGCATGTATATAAAAATATAATAAGATTAAAAATAATAGGTATCTTGTCTATTCTAATTTATTTCCATTTAGTTCATATGTGTTCCTCAACGTATACAATCTTCCAACCATGTCTTAATGCCTCTTGAACATTTTGATGAGAAATATTTTCTTCGTGCATCGCTACTCCTGCGAAATAGCGCGGCCGGCTTAACGCTACATAAGCCAATTTCAAAGTATCTTTCACGAGTGAGTTTTCAATCAATTCTGACTGGTGTGTACCCGTGAGAAAACTGATGATTTTCTCCATGTCTGAAACTCCATCTCTTATGGATTCCAATAAAAGAGTAGCGTAATGGGTCTCACCTTTTACACCATGTATCGTGTTTAATTCGACCGGCAATTCTACCAAACTAGGGGTGATTACTATTTCGGCAGGCTCCATCTGCGTTTTCTTTTCAAGAATCTTTACTAAACGGGGTTTCAACTCGTTAATACTTGTTATGCTGATTTCACCATCATTTTCTTTATTCAGTACAACTGCAAATAAATCTCTGTATAAAATCTCAAGCTCAACTAAATGCATCGAGTCATCGTTTTCTTCTACTATGGCTCTAATCCACTTCGCCCAAAGTGTTTTTATATTAAAATACTTTGATGGATATTTATCTTTTAAGAACTGTGAAATGTTCTTCAGGTACTCACTTCGTTCATTCCCTTCCCTTACATTATTCCTTCTTAATCCGACTAATAGTGATTGATGACATTCATGTAAACAAGCCTGCATTTCTGACTGTAAAGGCTTACTGAGTTTCGAGCGTTGATATATCTCTGAGTACCCTTCGAGGGAATCATGATGATGACAAACCGCAGCTATTTTTCCTTTGATGTGAACACTTTCTGGAGAAGCAGCTTTAAATTCAGAAACAATTTGAGAATAAACTCTTAATAATCGGTTTTTGTTCCCATCATTATATATAAAAAGGTGTGGAATGGCGGAATGAATGGCATCATTCGCTTCTAAACGCATATATTCCTCGATACATGTGGTTCTAAGAATCTTGGCTATGTTCTCTCCGAACCGATTACTATAATTTATTTGGAGACTCTCTTCAAGATCTGGCTTCCATGCATCCTCCTTACCATATAGACTATAGAGTGCTTGATACGAATCTCCATACCACTGTACAATGACTTCTTCGTTATTTTCGATTAACATGCTTAGATTGTCATATTGCTCAATACTGGTGTCTTGCGCTTCATCTATAAAGAAGTAGTTAAAGCGGTTCTGGAATGCTTTCTGGATAGCTTCTTTATGGTTGCGGATATACCAATTAGCAAGCTCTACAGTATCGGAATGCCTTACAAAACCTCTAGAAAACATATCCTGAATCGTATTAATAACAGGAGCGCTGTACTCCTTACCTTCTCTTCTGGATATAATACGAAGTTGATTATCCTCATCAATGTGTATGTCTGTTTTATCTACAGCATTAATTGGAATTGAGTAGCTCCAATACCCAGGTTTGTGATACTCAAAGAATCTTTCAAAATATTTTTTGTATTCCTCATTATCCATTAAATAATAAGTATCCTTTTTAGTGTATAGTCCGTACGCCTTCAATGAAAAGAACGTATTAAAAAACTCATGAATGGTACCAACAAAATGTGGGTAAGTGATATCACTTATCCCAAATTTTTCAAGACTATTGACTATCTCCTCAACGGCGACGTTTGTATGCGTAATCACACAGATCCCTTTTCTCGATCCTTCTTTTTTTAGCTTTTCTAAAAGCAAAGCAATCTTAGCAATCAGAACAGTAGTCTTCCCGCTTCCTGGACAAGCCATGATACTCGTTGAATGAGTTGAATTTATGACATCAATTTGTGCAGGTTGAAATTTTCTGCTATGGCCTAACAGCAGGCACTCTATACTTCCTCGATTTACATCATTGATTAGCATCGCGCGGCGCTCCTCCAGTGACATGGTATATGGCATCTCTTAAATAGCTTAGGGTTCCGTCCTCTAATAGACTCCTTTTCGCTTCTACTGAATTTTTTTGCAGAATAACTGCTAAATATTGAGCTGCAGTTGCTTTGGATACATTTTTTTTTAGCAATGGTCTATAAATTTGATAAGCCCTTTCTTCCAATGGAAGTTCTTCGAGTAATTGCTTATACTTTTCAAATTTTATTTCTCTTTCAGTGGAAGTTAAACCTTTGTATTGAATGGTATGAATAGCTTCAGCTAGCATCATTCCTAAGCCGCTTAAGGCAATTTCATATTCTAAGGTCCATTTTTTCGCAAAACAAAGACTTATATTTCCTTGCATAATACCGTAGGTTTCAATGAGGCTTTCTGCTTTATGTGTTCTTAATGATTCAATTGTGTCCTCAGAAAGAGGTTCCTTGATTAGTTCAATAATACTTTTTAATGTGGTTCCCCCGACCTTAGCGTAACTCTGAATTTCTTCTTTGAAACTAGACTGCGTGCCGAAAGCTTGGTTCAATAGATGACTGATTTGTTCTGGTTCTACCTTAATTTCATGAGCGACTTGATCAATATTATCTTCATTTATAATGTAGATGTCCCGCAGGGTAGGAGCCTCATCACTCTTTCTTTTTTTGTCCTCATAATAGGCTAATGGCCGCACATCAAGATCCGTAACCACTGAGACTGGCATCATCATCTTTGCATCAGGATATTGTTCAAGCCAAGATTTAGATCTCGAATAAATACTCACGTACCTTTTAAATGCCGTGTTTCCGATATTGACGATGGATACTCCAAATTTATGTAAAGGGCGATCAATTAGGTTCGCAATCGTTGGGAGTAGGAGATTTTCAGCATCTCCTTCTACAAAGACTACTCCTTTCGCAAAAAAGAGGTTCGATTTAGTCGCATCCATAAAACGTTCAAGGAATTCGTAGTCATCCGTGTTAAGGTCCGTATGTTCAGATCCCATGGGGTAGGCAATCCCATCGTACAGCAAAATGACATGCTTTAATTGGGTAGAAGCAGCAAGTGTAGGACTATGAGTAGTCAAAATGAACTGATTTCCCACACTTTCAGACTCATTGGCTACTTTTTCTTGTAAATACTTTATCAGACGTAGTTGAGCTTGGGGATGAAGATGAGCTTCTATCTCCTCTATTAATGTCAGGTTGGGTCCGATGGCCAGATCGTCATCATGAAGCAGTAACTCCGCAGCTATAAAAAGTAAGTTTAAGCTGCCTAAACCGGAAGGTACTTCTTCAAGCAGCAAGCTTAGTCTTCTTAAGATTTCATTTAATTTCACTGACGTGATTTTGAACATCGATTTAGGCTCTGGTTCGTCCCCTACGGGCTTATTAAAAAATTCTGTCAGGTATTGTTTAAGCTGTATCTGAATCGTCTTGTTATCGTCATCACTGTAAGGCTTGACGAAAAAAGCTTCTACCTGTTTATTAGCTTCTTCAAATGTTATCTCCAACTCATGCTTTGTTGAACGATCCTTATTGAAGAAAGCAGGGTGGTTTCTTAGAATTTGAGCCAAGCGAGAGCGAACACCTGGTTGCAGTTCAATTTCAGCATTTCGCAAAGGCTTCAGGTATGTTGTTCGCAGGATTTCTCTTGCCAATCCCTCAAGCCGTGAAGATGAAATCTCAGGACCTGCTTTTATGTATTTATCTATCCGTTCAGCTATACCAGCTTCTGCCGGTTGCTTTTTGGCGACTAACCTCACTTGCAACTCATAATTACCATCAAGATCGAAAGTCAGCCATTCAAAAAAAATGCCTGCTTCTTCTTTTGTTAACCCGGAAAGGAAGCATTCAATTTTTAGTTCGGTCGCACTTACCCCGTCTTTAGAAACAAAAAAGTCTTCGTCTGTAATTCGCAGGTTATCATCACTTGTTGTACCCAGAGTAAGCTTAATTGCATCTATAATTGCTGTTTTACCGGAATCGTTTTCTCCAATAAGCAGGTTGAACGTCGGATGGAAATGTAGCGTAGTTCCAGGTAAGATTTCTTCAGCATCAATAACTCCATATTTTCTAAAGTTCCAAATTCTAAGTTCTTTTATATACATGTCGGGCCCTCAATTCTAAGTTTTGTATACAGCTACTAAAGTATAATATGGTTATGAGATTATCTGAGTAGCATGTGTATAAACATATCATTAATTATGGTGAAATTCCCTCTTTTAATTTGAAAATGTTCTCACTAAACACGATCAGTAAGAGCTTTGTTACTGGTCTCGCAAACTAGTGAGCTGAACTACTTCAACTGTACTCAGGTTGTTCAAACTAACATGTACATTCCTTTACTGGGCACCATTTACGTAGTTCTCCTCGAACATTCGTTTAAAGGTATCAGAAACTTCCGAGAGTAATATTAGTTGGGTTTCAATAGTGGCGACTTTATGTCTTCTACACTCGTGTTCAAATTAACAGTGTGTCAAATCAAAATACGCCGATCTCATCTTACGAGGTCGGCGTATGTACTACTTTTATACTCCCTTCATATATGCTAGATACTTTTCTTAAGAAACTTCCTGGATTAAATCTTTGTTATTGTTCCTTACATTACCCACTGAAGAATCCACCTTATATGCACGCATTTCTTCTGCAGCAAACGTTCTGAGAAGACTTGTAACACTCTTATTGTCCGTTTCTCTATTTAACCACTCGGATTCATCCTGTGGCCTTATAATGGCCGGCATTCGATTGTGGATTTCGGCCATTAGGCTGTTTGGTTCCGTGGTGATAATGGTACACGTTGATAACTTGTTTCCGTCCGGATCCAACCAAGTGTCATACAGACCGGCGAGCGAGAAAATGGAGCCATCTCTCATTAAGATTCGCATTGGCTGCTTTCCGGATTCATCCTTCTTCCACTCATAAAAACCTGAACAGGGAATGATACATCTCTTGGTACTGACCAGCCGCCTAAATGCAGGTTTCTCGGTTAGCGTCTCAGCTCGTGCATTTATCATCTTAGATCCGATTTTGTCATCTTTAGCCCATGAAGGTACCAAGCCCCACCGGAGTGAGCCTAAGCAATTACCATTACTGGTTGCAATGATTGACGGGATAAACTGCATAGGGGCAACATTATAATTTGGACGATAATCAAAGCCTTTAACGTCTGAAGCCAAGTATCGTTCCATTATGCTTTCAATGGGATCTATAATTGTAAATCTGCCGCACATACGAATACACCTCACTATAGAATTCGTTATAGGTACAGGTGGGAATTTGTTAGTCTCACAGGCTTCCGCACCTCGTTATGCTACAGTCAAATCAACTAGTTCCTCTATTATTGGTGATCTTAGTTTACCATCTTTGGTAAAGCACTGAAATCGAACTTTGCAACTTAAAACTGGTTCAAGATAAATCCAATTCTTATTCTCATTTCTTACAAGTTTCTTAGAAACATGATGAAACTTAGATAGTATATCTCTATGTGGTGGAAATTCAAGTACCCCCACGTATTTACCATTCAATTGTAGTCCCCAGCCAAATGCTCCTTTTCGAGTTGCTGAGACCTGGCAAGTTACATATTGATATGCCTTTATTTTTGTAATTACATTCTTGGGTCTTGAATTTAAAAAATATGGCGCATCACTGTTGTACTGAACTATGCCCTCTAAGCCTTGTTGTTTTACTCCTAAGAAGAGCTGGAGACCATCATCATATAAAGGTGTTATGGATATTGTCTCAGATGGGGTTAACAACGTCTGAAGAAGTTCACGCCTCTTATCAAATGTCATCGTTGTTACCGACTGGCCATCGACCCACAAGACGTCCCATATCGGAAAATGAGCTTTTAAGGTTTTACAGATTGATTTGACGGCGGTAGACTTTTTCGTGTGAAAACGGGTCATTGCATCGTCCCACCAGATTTTCGGTGGCTGATCTGTTTGCTGAGTAACATCAAAAGCGATGCATTCTCCATCCAGGATGGCCGTTTTAACTGATAATTTTATTTCTTGAAGCTCCGGAAAGCGTTCAGTTACTTCAGTTCCATGTCTTGTATATGCACGTACCCTACCATAATCGTAGTGAATTAATATTCTAAATCCGTCCCACTTAATGCTGGACTTCCAATCTTTTTTAATCTCACCAGGTACTAATGGCTGTAATAACATTGGTTTTAATGGTTTATTTAGCATAAGCAAAAACCTCCACCCTAAACTTAGCATGGGAAGTATAAGTGATTCCATATTAGATTGTTGGGTTGATTGAGAATTATGTACAGTAAATGTTTCATTCGATTCCAGTGATATTTTTAAAATTCCGAATCAACCTTAGAGAGTATTGCTTAACCTGGCGTTCCTGTTGTAGTGTCACGCATTCAATCTAATCAGTCATTTGTTTGTGATGCTTGTTTGATTCACTTTGAAATGAATTTAAATGATCACGTAAACAGTAGGTCATTACAACTGACGCAGCACGTGTCAGTCCGTTTTTGTGATAGAAAGAAATGCCCGGATACCCTTTACGAATTTCTGTCATCCAATGCCCATACTGAAATGCAATATCCGAATCATCAGAGAAGTGTTGAGCTGTAGGTGGCGGCGTTACGCATTCCTTAACCAACACATTGACCAGCAACTCTGCTGCTTGTACTCGATTAACTACAGCATTCGGTCTGAATTCATTGCTATTAAATTCTTTTGCGATACCGTTAACAATAGTTACATCTAGTTCATCTCTACACCATGCAGTCTCTTTGACATCCTGGAACGGTATTGTGATGGATCCGACAGGACTAGCATTTAAAACACGTACAATTTGCTGCAAATGGTCCAAGATGCTCGTCAAGAAGAGTTTTTCAATTAGGATGAACGAATACGGAATTAAAATTTTTGAAATAATTAACAAACTTTTCTACTCAAGCGGTGTTTTTATTTGTATAAATGAAAATATCATGACTATTTCGTAAATATTGGCTATATTGTATGAGTAAATCCAAATATAACCTAAGGAGCTGCCCCATGAATAAGAAAATGATTCTTTGCCTTGTTTTACTATGCACTTTTGTTATCAGCTGTGAGTCTAATTCCACTGAAGTAAAGAATGAACCATCTATAAGCAACGTGGTAGACAATGATAAGAACAATAAAGATGTTTTCAGCTACGAGCAATATACTACCTTAGTACAAGACTTTGCTGAGAAGGTCCAGATCCCCAATTATGAAATTAAAAATACCCCCCTCATCAAGAGCCTCGTCCTCGTAGAAGAGGAACTAACTTTTGATAAAAAACAGTCGTTAACTGTGGAAGGTAACAAAACCGATATGCGGCCCACTCAACAAATTTTCATGTATGAAAATAAAGATCAATCTACCCAAATTCAAATTAGAATAGGTTTCACAAAAAATTATCTGGATGAGGACTTAGTAATTTGGGATTCATCAAAGGGATTCGAGGAAACTAATACAGAATTGTCTAGCAAAACCGATGTTGCAACATATCTCTACAAGAATCTTGTAATTTCTATTCTTGTAAATACGGAAAAGGATGCAAGTATCCCTACAATGAGGAACGCAATGCATGAAATTGTGGATTTTTTAAACAAACATTGACATATATTATATAATATAGTAAATTATGATAGAAAGAAAAAACACGAAAGTAGGTATTTAAATGAAAAAGAAGACTTTATTGAAATTGTCTATCCTTTCAGTCCTATCTCTTACGTTGTTGACACCACAAGCAGCTTTTGCACAAGACGGAATTCCCGCCGATATACAAAAGAAAATTGATGAGAACATTTCACAAAGTGAGTTTAAAATCCCGGAGAATAGAGCCTGGGAAACAGATATGAATGGTAACACAGTAGAAGTTACACCTTTAAGTAAGCGCATTCAGACTATGGCCCCGCCAAATGATGGTTATATTTATTCTTTTGAGAAATATGACCCAAACAGTGTCGCTAAAAACTGGCGTTATCAAAATATGGGGACATTCCGTGTAGCAAATACTAGTCCTGGTAACACAACAGCAACATATACACAACAATCGACCAATACAGCTACTTGGAATGTAACAAGCAGTATTAAAAATTCTGCTCAACTAAAAGTTGGTTTCTTGGCTGGAACGAGTCTTGAGATGGGAATTCAACTTTCAGATGCCAAAACATATTCATCCGGTAAGACCTATGGTGTATCAAAAACCATTCCAGGGAATACAACCATTTATATGACCAATTACGCGGTAGGTGTAAATACGGCTGGTAATCTGGTTTATAAAAAATATGCTCCAGGCGGTACTTCTCAAGTGGGAATTTACACTGAGCAAGTAGGTGGAACAGTTGTAAGTATTCCTGATGTTAACATTGAAATAAACTAACGAAATTCCATCCTGATAACCAAAAGGCCACTTTGCTTATAGCAAGGGGCCTTTTGGTTCAATTTAGCTGATAACTATATTTTTTTAAAGCCGAAAGCGTTCAGTTACTAAAGTCTTCCATGTGCTTGTGTGCACGTACCCTACTATATTAATACTGGCCTATGATTGGGTCAGCCGGTTGCATTATGAGAGATTCGTTGAAGGTCAATCAACCAACATATTTTTAGAATTTCAACTGCACCTCGTATTTGTTTTCTGGAGCTAATAAGAAGAGCGTTCTTATTTTCTTGTATTTCTTTTTCAATATCCTTGAATATGATACCATCACAACTTTTTCATAAATTATTCCGGTTCCGGTCTGTTCAAAGTTTACTGAGACTATATCTTGAAACTTATCATCTAATAGCTGATCTAAGATTCGTTGGTGAGTCTTCATGCGGTACGTTTTTTTTGTATTTCGAGATCCCTTTTCGAGTGCTTCTATAAGTTCTAAAACAATTGATTTAAGTTCGTGACGATCTAGTGTACCTTCTGGGAGATTCATGTGAAGAGTTTTCATAAATCGGTTCATTAGCACATAGGTGGTGATTTTCTTATAGACAAGTCGATCGGCTACGCTTACAACAAAAAATAAGAATGAAAGTAGCACTAGATCAGCAGCAGCATTAACATTAAATCGCAGAAGAACAATAAAGCTACATAAACATAATGTGATCCATAAAGCCCAGACATACTTTGCTTTAATAGCAAATCTAATAGTATCACTACATAACTTAAATAAAACTAATTTGATCATAATAACTTCTCCTCTTCTATAATATATAGATACATTATAGAATTTATAAAAATTGAGATGTGCCAAAAATGGTTCTATACTGTTTGAGTCAACAACTGGATTCGTTGAAAGAATAAAAGATTAGGAATACATGGTCTGATTTTGAGACTGTTTGCTCTGTCTCCCTGTTTTCAAGGGATTACGTCATATGGCTGCTGTCATAACATAATTCATAACTTGAAATTCCTAGGCCATTGTGGACCTTCGCTACTAGAATAAAAAAGCCGCTAAATTTAAGCGACTCCAGATGTTGCTATCTTCTAAAAACAAAAACACCTAGATTAACTAGCTACCCCAACCGTGACCACATATTAATATAGCTCCTTTATGGTATCTCTGCGTTCCTGTAGCTGTTTATGTACTTCAGTAATTACAGTTGAACGTATAAGTGCCTTTAATTCTATCAAATCAATAGTGACTTCTGGTTCAGGGGGAGTGTGCACAGTGGACTCGCCCTTCCCTAAAATAAGCCAATCCAGAGTAACATTGAAATGCTCACATAAAGCGATAGCCATATCAAGGGATGGTCTATGTCGATCTTTCTCTATATTGGAGATTGAGGCGCTCGTGGTGCTTTTATATTCTGTTATGACATTGCTACCCTGCTCTCGAATGGGTATACGCAATAACTTTAGCTAAACCGTCCATGCTTAGCTTTTGGCTGCTGCGGAGCATGCGAACTCGATCACCAATTGTGTCCAAACTGGAAGCCCTCCTTGATTATCACTTAATTAACTTTCAATGTAATAGCGTTCGGATTATAAGTCAACAAAAAAGAGACTGATTAATTCAGTCTCCTCTGGAGAGTCTCTGGGCTAGCAGGTAAACTCACTAATGAAACCATACGAAAGATTTTTTAGATCAAGTGATCTGCCGCAGCTTATTATTATCTAATTTGGGAGTAGAATCATAATTTTCTTCTTTCCATTCATAAACCCACTTGTCCATTTCAACTATATGTGACTTCTTCTCCACCCTTGCCAGGTGAATCCCCTCGACCGTGGTATCAATTAATATCCCCTGATCCAACGCTCCGACAAAGGCTTTTGCTTCTTCTACAAACCTTTTGTATTCAGCATTACATAAATCGTAATCTCCAATACAAATTAAACCCATTTCGTTGTCGTAAACTAACCACAGTCCTTCTTTCTCCATCCAACTATCCCCCATTAAGTAAATATAGACGATCATTTTTCATGTTTACTCTGGCATTTATAAGACCGATTCTATCTCAAATGATAGGTAATAAAATCGAACCACCAATGATTGCAACACTATATTGTCTAAGAATTAAGGATGAATAAAGTAATCAAGCCCAGCACACAACAGCCAAGAAAAGCTTTTCGTCGATTAAGGCTTTCTTTAAACTTCAGTATCCTGAAAAACGCAACACAACCAGCAAATATAAGAATCAAATGTTCAGTTCTTTCTGGAAATAAAATAAGACCTGTAATGCCCCATAAAGATAAAACTAAGTAATACAAAGCAAATGCTAGAAAAGGAATTTTATTGATAAGGTTCATTTGAAAATTTCTCCCGTCATCATGTTACACATAAGTTGTTGAATCCTTTGGTATCTATGAAGTTGGAACTGATTACTCCTTGAGTTTGGTATCATTCGCGAGTACGATATTTCGTAGGACGGATTGAAGTTCATCTTGTCTGAAAAGTTCCATATCCATAATCTCTTTATCATATCCACACCATGTTTCCCAATTCAGAAAAATATCGATTTCACATATATCTGGATCATATTCAATAATCTCTACGGGGTTGTCATACAACATGAGAACTATGTCCATAACCTCGTCTTCCGACATTCCGTAATGCGGGTCAATGTCAGAAGCTTGCAACTGAATGTAAGCAATTAAAATTTCCATGACCTGTGGTTCAATAGATGAATTCATTATGCATATGGTGTCTTCAAAGCCGTAGGTGTGTGTCAATATATATGCATATAAGGTGTGTGAATTAAGTTTTTTCTTCTGCAATACCTCATGTAATCTATTTTCTCTGGTATCTATACGTTTCTCATCTTGTTCAGACTGATCCGAACGTTGAGGGGGTTCATTTAGTGCCGCCACTGCTTTCCAATCTTCAAGAGTGAAATTTCGTCCTATTACCGTTCGTTCAAGTGAGAAAATACCTTCTCTTTTCAAGATATTATCTTGGAGAGATATATTATCGTCGTGCTTAAACGAGGCAAGGGTGTTTCTATTTAGCTCAATCTCTCCTTCAACTAAAGCTGCAAAAGGAACGCCGCTTTGAAAAGCAGGATAAACTTGAATGTCCACCAATTGTAGTTGGATACAGTATGGACCTTGAAGATAGACCAATTTCTCTCCGATAGTTTGTTGGATAATGGATTGAATACTAACTAATTCACCGGTTATATTAATTCCAGACTGGGGTTTATATAAACCGAAAACGATTTGAAACTCGTCCTTTTTGTGAGGAGCGATCTCAATCAAACTATTGGAACGTTGAAGGTATTCAATTTCGGAAACATGCACCAAGTGCTTGCTGCCATCGCGATCCATTACTGCGTATTCCATGCGAACTCTCCTTTGTCATATAGAGCATTAAGTTTGACGTTCATAGTCGTACCTGGTAACTGCACCGTACATGCCTGTATGCAAATGTTAATTACCGCCGATGAAAGATTCAATTATTTCTCAGGTACTACAATAAAGGGCCGAGCATTGAGGATAATTTCTGAATTCGTATTTACTGGTTTTTGGCCATCCCCTCGATCTTCATGTGCTCTGAGTTGTTCTTGTACGTTTCTAATAGCCCGCTGAAGCTGACGTATTTCTTCTTGCAGTTCCACAGGTACATCCGTATATTCCAGGACCGTTAATCCCCATGATACGTGATGAGAAGCATTTCCGAGATGCACTAACGATTGAAAAATATAGTCATCCTGCTTACCGAGTTGCTGGAAATCTTCATAGTTTGGTTGATGAGCTGCGTAGCTACCAAATGGCTTGTTTGAATTTAAATCATTCATTTATTATCCTCCTTGATGAGCCAGTCAAACAAATGACGGGCTTCATAATGTTTAAATATTGCAGGGCAATAGTGTCCATATACTGATAAGATAGCGGCTAATCAGTCCTCTGTGTACCATTCATCATCTTTTCGTAACTCTCTAACCGATTCATGTTGAGATTCACCGCCACACTCCGGACAGTTTTCCCAGCAGATGAGGAGGCTGTCTACCCACTTGTTGTTACAATTAATGCATATCCAGGGCATAATTTTAGTTATGTCCTTTCCCTCTGTTGTACAATTGTTTTCTCCACACACTTCCAATTCACCGCCTGCAGTCATCGATTTGACCTTCAGCAAAATTTGCTCAGTTTTTTCATTCAGTTCCTTCACTAATCCATCAAAATACTTAAAATTGATAACCCATCGACCATCTTGATCTGATTGACGTGGGAATTTGAACATAGTTCTCTCTTCAATCTTCATATGCTGCTGACTTACCCCAACATCTGGTGAATTTTTCCGCTCATACTCGTTCCAAACAATCACATGGTGCGAATTCTCGGGCTCGTTCTCGGTACTTACAAAAGATTGCTTTTCAATTCTTGCAAGTACTATGCGTCCCTCGCCTTCAGATCCATGAGAAGAAAACTCGTTCTTTACTGCCTCAACTTGCCCCTCATACTCTTCAAAAGCCTTGTTGTATTCCGCCACACACATTAGGCCTTTCTGGTTGTCCCACACCATCCATAAATCAAATGTATTCTTGGTTGACTGTACTGGCTTAAATTCTTTCTCCCAATCTTGAGGATGTGATGCCTCTATTAGTGTCATATAAGCAGCCGTAGCCCGCTGTAAAGGTGTTGCATCTAACAACCAAGCGATACCTTCCGGCGCCATATGACCTTCTACACTGTAGAATATGTTCGCCTCCATCAGGTTGGATAAATTTGTTACATAACTCTCAGCGTTTACTTGAAGGGCCTTACTTTGAATTTTCAGTGAAGCGGAACATTCATAGGTGTAGCAGGGTTCATCATATTCATCCATACCTTCAAATGAAGTCAAATTGGCAAGCGCTGCGTTGAGCTGTTTATCCGTCATGGCGTTTATATTCATGTTAATTCTTCCTCTCCTAAACCTTGAAAAGTTGAACTGTGCTGCGTAGGTCCAATTAACTCTTCGATCGTTTTGACAAAAAATCTGGCTTAAGTCTGTAGTGCCTCTTCCCGCCGATTAACATACATTCGCACCATTCCGATTCATAATTTGATAGCGCAGCAGCAAGACTGTTTTTTGGCGATGAGTAATGCGTGCTGCACCTCTCCAGTAGATCCGGCAGTGACACCCATCCATCCTGGCATCTTAAGTTTGCACGTTCATGATCATAGCGGTCATGCATCCGTTCAAGAAATTCCCTGACCCTGAGCATGGTAGTGCGATATGCCGTAACGTGACCGCCTTTGTTGCTTCCTGCATCCGGTGAGTGGGTCAAGTGATACTCCGTTAGAGCTTCGCGTAGAATTGGCTTTATTTTGCGGTTTAGCTTTGCTCTGATGACGTTGTGTACCTTTTCCTCTGACACATATAAAAGACCTATCCCATATATTTTCATAATCTCAAGCGCAAGCTCTGGCACAAAGTTACTTATGAGCTGACCGTGCACGTATCTTACCGGAGCAGGGACAGCAGCGTAAACAAGGTTGGCGTGTTCCCTCCAACCTACACACTGGTCCAGTAAGACGAGAGAAAGTGATGTTTTAAGTTCAACCACCGTATCAACTGGACCATGTAGCCCAAGCAAGTCGGCCCTGCGGAGCGTTCCCCTCTTAGGCTGTACCTCTGAGAAAACAGAATTCCCTCCATATTCAAGCCAGGATTTCACTGGCAAGAACAGTTCAGTCTCTTTCATTCTCCACCACTCCTTCCTGTTATAAGGACTGTGTTTTTATTGAAGGATTTAATTTTCTCGTGGCCAAGAGTTCATCTACCCTCATCTTGAAGTCTTCTGCAGCAGCATCGTGATGATTAGCGGTATCTTCAACTTCAGGGAATAGTTGATATGTAAGGTCATTAATAAGGTCATATCTTGTAAGTCCTTCTCGCCGGTAGGCCTTTATATTATTTTTGTATTTGTAGATTTCCTCGATACCTGACGCTAACCAGATCTCCAGAAGAGTCCGTTCCAGCTCTATTGTTGATTTTCGTGAAAGAGCATTCTTTGCTTCTTCAAGTTCCAATCTGAGTCGATTAGCTTCTGCTTGTGCGTCAAGCATTTCGCATAGATTTTCACCACGTTTAGATTTATAATCTCTCAGTTCTTGAATAGCTTTGTCCCTATCCATTTCTGCATTGGTCAGATCCGTATGTCCATGAATTGAAACTTGGGAGTTTGATGCATACTCAGTTAATTTCTTATTCTTAACAATGACTTGTTCCAAGGTTAGGAGTATTTTCTCTAATCCGCTATTTGGACGAACTAGCATATTCTCAATACCGCTACCTGGACAGATTGTAATTGCAGTACTCGTGTCTTCAGATCGCCCTGGATAGTTAAATAGTAATTGATCGCCTGCCGTCCAGAGTAACTGCCCATCATCGATTAAGTCGAATACTTTATAACTCTCGTTATCTAGATTCACACTCATCTTCAAAACCCTCTTTCTGGAATTTTTTTATTGTGCTGAAGTCGTACTAGATTACAATTTGTCTGCGGTTAAGTTGTCAGATACATCAATGTCCCAATGATGCAATTCTCCAAGAATTTGTCGCTGCTGTACGTCTGTCATTCGATCCAGTTTAGTAAGTAGCCATGTCACTTGTTCATCTGTTGGTTTATTCTGACCGAGTACATGACATCCTGAATTCCCCTGTTTGTCCACCCATGGTAGGCATCCAAACTTTATGAAATTTGGTATCTTGTTAGTGTCACCTTCAAAAAGCTCTACTTTGTATTGCTCCACAAGTCTCACAGCCAGGTCTTTATGGGGTACCGCCAACAAAACGCGGAAAACGTACGCTAAGCCCATTAATTGAGTAATAAGCCGGTTTTCCCCGTACGCTAAAGGGGTACCGGCTCCGAAATTCGCAACGTGTTAATTGTCAGTAGAGAGGTTTCTTTAATGGCCGTAACGACGTTAGAGTTGTTGCTTGTTTTAGATCAAACTTGTACTCCCCTAGAAAATTAATATGTTCCCATCCTAGAGGTGAGGTATGTTGCATTAGTTCTTCTTTAAACGTTCCTTGGGTCTTTTTATATTCTGTTGCATGAGACAAATAGACAGTATTCCATACGCTGATTGCATTAATCAAAATGTTCAAGGCGCTGGCTCGTTGGAGTTGATCTTGCAGTGCGCGCTCCCGTAACTCCCCGTGTTTACCGAAGAAAATCGCTCTGGCCAGTGCGTTCATAGCCTCACCTTTATTCAGCCCCCTATGAATCTTCCGGCGCAGGGCTTCGCTTGATATGTAATCCAGAATAAAGATTGTCTTTTCAATGCGCCCCATTTCACGTAGAGCGGTTGCTAAGCGATTCTGCCGCGAGTAGGAACCGATCTTCCCCATGATAAGTGATGCAGATACTGTCCCTTCTCGAATAGAATGGGCTAGCCGCAGCACATCATCATAATTTTCCTGAATGACCTTCGTATTGATTTGACCACGCAGCAGTTTCTCCAGTTTTGGGAAATCAGTAGGCTTCCCGATGATGTAAAGCTTAGAATCAGAAAGATCTCGTAAGCGCGGCGCAAATCTGAATCCGAGTAGTTGAGTCAAACCAAAAACTTGATCTGTATATCCTGCAGTGTCCGTATAATGTTCTTCGATGGTCAAGTCAGTTTCATGATGAAGTAGTCCATCGATCACATGAACAGCATCCCTAGCATTCGTGTTAATCACTTTAGAATAGAAGCTTGAAAATTGATCACTGACAAAACGATAAATGGTTGCGCCCTTGCCAGTTCCGTAGTGCGGATTAGCATCCGCATGAAGCGCAGCTACGCCAATCGGCACCCTCATTCCGTCTGACGAAGACGTGGTGCCATCGCCCCAATAGGAGGGCAAAGATAACTTGTGGTGGAAGTTGACGAGGACAGCTTGAGCTTTATTCATTGCATCCTCATATAGCCGCCATTGTGCCGTATTGGCCATTTGCCGGTATGAAATATCCGGCGTGGCATCCCCCATCTTGGTCAATCCAATGTTCGTTCCCATCGCCATCAGTGTTGCCATGAGAATTAACGTTTCTTCTTCATTGGGAATCCGATTTGTTGAAGCATGGATAAATTGTTCATGAAAACCAGTCCAATGCGCTACCTCCATTAAGACCTCAGTCAATTTAATACGTGGAAGTAGTTCGTACAAGGATGAGCTAAAATTTCTGGCATCCTCCGGAGTATCTTTCTCTAGGCGGCTAATGTGAAGTTTTCCTTGCTCAAAGTTAATACCTTCTAGATCCTCAATGTTATTCGAAACCCATTCTAAGCGCTGTATCAGAGATGCGGTACGTTCGGCTAGGTAATCGCTCGCAGTCATGCTAACTACCAATTTTGTTTCATCAGGCTGAATACGGCTCCATTCATCTTTGGAGACAAGATACTCATCAAAATCTTTATGCTGCCGGCTCCCGACAATGGACACATCACCGGAGCGAACATAATTACGCAGCTCAGTTATTACAGCCATTTCGTAATAATGACGGTTAATCGTTCCGTCATCATCGTAGACATGCTTTTGCCAACGATTTGTTACAAAATTTAAGGGTGCGTCTTTTGGTACTTTACGTTTACCAGTTTCATTAATGTCCCTTATAACATCAATAGCCTTCATAAGTGGCTCTGCGGATTTATTAGAACGGAATTCCAACGTTTTCAGCAGTGTTGGTGTATATTTGCGCAGCGTGTAAAACTTCTTCTCCAGCAAATCCAAATAGTCGTAATCAATGGGACGGGCCAGTCGCTTTGCTTCCTCTACAGATGCGACGAGCTGATCCCAGGGCATTACCGTCTCCAACGCAATAAATGGGTCTATGCCTTCGTCCCTAGCTTTTATGAGTGCTGCGCCAAGATCAGCATAATGAACCACCTTTTCGTTAATCGATTTTCCATTTTGTTTTTGGATTTCTTCTTGAGCCTTACGGCCTTTGGAATGTAGCTGTAATATCTGACGGTCGTGAATTTCAAATGCTTGATCCGTTAAATCTTGTGTTAGATCGAGTAAATAAGCAACTAAAGTAGCATATTTCTTGGGGTCATCGAAACGACGGAAGGACTGCGGTTCATACCTTGCCCCGATTTTGGAGAGCTGACGTAATCGGTTTGGATGAATTCCCTTTGTATCGATTTGAAGCTGGACTTTTCGTATATATTCAAGTTTTTCAATGATCTTAAGGAAAGCATCCGGGGAACAGGTGCCTGGTACTTCTCTTAGCCATGCCAGATACGTTTTGTTGCTCTCCGGCATTGGGGATAGGATGTTTTCAAGTTTATCGACCTGCTCCACTGATAAGGAAGAAATAAGCATTTTATATATTTTCTCCTCGGCCCGTTGCCTCACTTCCCACACAACCCGTTCGATTGTAGTCATCCCAGGTATAATGATTTTCTGTTTTCGTAATTCATCAAGGGCTACACGGATTAAATACATGGAGTTACCATTTTCTAACGAAAAATTCAGCATGATATTGGATAAGAACCGATATTCACGAAGCGTGAAGTTCCGATACCCATAGGTTTGCCGAATCTCCTCCATATGTTCTCGTCTAGTCGGTTCCCGTTGGGCATAAAGGGGAAATACATCAGGTGCCACGCCAACCTGCTTGGCAATGTAGCTTATTACAGAATCCGGTATGTGTTTCAAATCAGATAAAGACCATCCTGGATAACGCAGGATGGCCAATTGAACGGCAAAGCCTAATCGGTTATGATCACGGCGATGTTTATTGATGATATCGAGATCGTGTTGCGAAAATGTATAGTACGTACCTAAATCCCAATCGTCGTCTGAAGGGATTTGCATAAATTCTGCGCGCTGATCTAATGTTAATAATTCCTTTCCTCTCAATGGTTACACACCTTTCACTAAAATCAGAAGTTCAGTCAATAGGAGATGTTCAGGTCACCTGAAGGCTTTGTGTAGTCTTATTCCGGTTTGTAAGTGTTTGATAGATTTTTGCTTTAGATACACCGGTTCGTTCTGTTATTTCCTTAATGGTGTACTTTTCACTATCGTAAAGTGTAAGAGCCATGTCAATTTTGTTTTTATCCATTGGAGGACGACCGCCTTTCCTGCCTCTCGCACGTGCAGCCTGTAATCCAGCAATGGTTCGCTCTCGGATTGTCTCTGCTTCCATCTCCGCCAGTCCAGCCATGATAGCAAAGAAAAGTTTCCCAGCGGGCGTACTCGTATCAACACCAAGAGTAATGATCTGCAGTCCAATCCCTATTTCCTGAAGGCCATGCGATAATTCGATTAGTTGCCGCGTGGTTCTTCCCAAACGATCCAGCTTCCAAATGACAAGCGTATCACCTGGTCTCAAATATTCTAGGCAACGGGTCAGCTCCACTCGATCACTTTTCTTCCCAGAAGCCTTCTCCTCAAATATTCGCTCGCAGCCAGCAGCTTTTAACGTGTCGATCTGTAGGTTCAGTGATTGATCAGCTGTCGAGACACGAGCATAACCAATTTTGGCCACATGAATATCTCCTTTTGTCTATTAAACATATATTTATGATAATTTATACACTTTGAATTTTATACGACTTAATAGACAATAACAATGCTATTTCTTACTGTATTTTAAGCTATGCACAAAAAGTATACAAAACGATCGTTTTTTAGACCCGACAATAGATACAACAAGCTGATATATAATAAAACGCAGGACGCGGCGGTGAAGTAGCTTTTGTGATTCAACTAGATGGTAGCATATTCAACTTCTTGAAGGGAAATAATGTTCCTTGACCATGTACCATGGTACATGGTCTATACTTTATTTAGAGGTGATGAAAATGAATTATCGCTCCGGAGATATTTCTAAATTGTGTAACGTTAACAAAGAAACATTAAGATATTACGAACGAAAAGGTCTGATTCATGAACCAGTAAGATCGGATGCTGGCTACAGGCTTTATCCGGAAGAAACGATAAACCGAATCATGTTCATTAAACGCATACAGGAGCTTGGTTTTACATTGTCTGAAATTGATAAATTGCTTGGTGTTGTTGATAAAGACGATGTGAGATGTGCGGGTATGAATGATTTCGTTGTTCAAAAGCTGGAAGATGTTCAGTCGAAAATTAGAGACTTTCAACGAATCGAAACGATGCTAAAAGATTTAAAAGACCGCTGTCCAGATGAAAAAGCGATACACGAATGCCCAATCATCGAAGCGCTCATTGACAATAATCAAAAGGAAAAGGAGGAAGTCCAATGAAAGAAAATGCAAAAAAAATAGGTTGGGGCTTTTTAGCTCTGCTTTCCTGTCCTTGCCATCTTGTTTTGATTCTCCCTTTACTTGCGGGAACTACATTTGGAGCGTATTTTGCTCTCCATCAAACAGCCGTCAGTGTTATTTTAGGAATCGTATTTGTAATTTCTCTTGTCATGATGTTTAAACGAGCCAGCAAACAAGCAAAAACCGATGAATCACACGATTGCTGCTCAGTTCCGGAGCGAAAATGAGGTGAATGATTTTGAGAGAAAAAATGACTAGCTTGGCAACGATATTTTCAGCGTTTCTTATGTCCGGCTGTTGCCTCGGGCCCTTAATTCTCATTCCGCTTGGGTTATCAGGTTTTGCAGGAACGCTTGCAATTTTTTCAATCAAGTACCAACTGTTTCTTATGGTCATGACGATATTATTTCTTGGTGTATCGTTTTATTTGGTTTATGGACGAAAATGCAAAAAGAAAAGTACGGTCATCACATTATGGATATCGACCGTTTTGGTTTTAGGAGCATTTTTATATTTATGGTTGGCTGAAAGTGGACTGTTATAAGAAAGAGGTGTGTTACGTGAGAGCAACAATGGGAATTATGATGTTATTAACTCTTTTATTATTGGGTACTGCTTGTGGTAACAATGAAAATACGGTGGAAGCTGCAGCCGCGCAAAGTACACCCGTTGCAAATGGATCAGCGACGTTCACGGTGACGGGACTTGATTGCTGCCCGCCTTCAGTGATTCAAGATTTAATTTCAAAGGTCGATGGGGTTAGCAAAGTAGACATAGAACCCATGGGAAGCAAAGGGAAAGTTACGGTTTCCTTTGATGATAAAAAAACTGATTTAAAGCAGATTCAAACATCGGTTACAAAATATGGATTTGGCGTAATAGGAGGATAAAAAATGAAAAAGTACCGTGTACATGTGCAAGGCATGACTTGCACCGGCTGTGAAGAGCACGTTGCAACGGCACTTGAAAGCATTGGAGCTGCGAATATTGAGGCGAGCTTTCGCCGCAATGAAGCCACGTTTGAATTACCGGATGACGTTGCGATCGAAACAGCCCAAAAAGCCATCAACGAGGCAAAATATCAATCCGGAGATGTGGAAGTTATCGAATCCCATGATGCTCCGGTTCTCGGCGATGAGGGCGACTATGATTTTCTTATCATCGGTTCCGGTGGGGCAGCGTTTTCCGCCGCGATTCAAGCGGTCGAACATGGTGCAAAAGTGGCGATCATCGAGCAAGGAACGGTAGGCGGAACCTGCGTAAATGTGGGCTGCGTGCCATCGAAAACCCTGCTGCGTGCCGGTGAAATCAATCACTTAGCCAATAATAACCCTTTCTTGGGGCTAACTACATCTGCAGGAACGGTGGATTTGGCTGAGCTAGTGAAACAAAAAAATGAACTTGTAACCGAAATGCGTGAACAAAAGTATGAACATTTGATTGGTGAGTACGGATTTGAACTCATTCGCGGAGAGGCAAAATTCGTTGATGAAAAAACCATCGAGGTCGGTGGACGAAAGCTTACCGCTAAACGATTTTTAATCGCGACAGGAGCTTCACCATCGATTCCGGATATTCCAGGATTAAAAGACGCTAACTATTTAACAAGTACGTCACTGCTTAACCTTAAAGAATTGCCAAAAAGACTTGCTGTGATTGGCTCAGGTTATATTGCACTGGAATTAGGTCAGTTGTTTCATAATTTAGGATCAGAAGTTACGCTGTTGCAAAGAAGTCCTCGGTTGTTAAAAGAGTATGACCCTGAAATTTCCGAATCTGTGACAAAAGCAGTCACCGAACAAGGGATAAATCTGATTACCCGTGTCACGTATGAGCGCGTTGAAACTAATGGGGATTTGAAACAAATTCATATTGCAGTAAACGGCGAAAAGAAAGTCATCGAAGCCGAGCAGTTGCTTATTGCAACCGGCAGAAAACCGAATACCGAAGCACTGAATCTTCGTGCAGCGAACGTCATTATTGGTACCAAATGCGAAATCGTGGTCGATGATTTTTTAAAAACCTCAAATCCTAGGATTTACGCCGCAGGCGATGTGACGATGGGTCCGCAGTTTGTGTACGTGGCTGCCTATGAAGGACGCATCGCGGCGGATAATGCAGTTGGTGGGTTAGAAAAAAAAGTAAACCTTGAAACTGTTCCGGGGGTCACGTTCACTTCACCTGCGGTGGCGACGGTAGGACTTACGGAAGAACAAGCCAGGGCAAAAGGATATGATGTGAAGACTTCTGTACTTCCTTTGGATTCGGTGCCTAGAGCACTTGTAAATCGCGAAACAACAGGCGTTTTTAAATTAGTTGCTGACTCCAAGTCGTTAAAGGTGCTCGGTGTTCATATTGTCGCAGAAAATGCAGGAGACGTGATTTACGCCGCAACACTTGCTGTAAAATTCGGTTTAACGGTCGAGGATCTACGCGACAGCCTTGCTCCTTATTTAACGATGGCAGAAGGATTAAAACTGGCAGCGATTACGTTTAATAAAGATGTATCCAAATTATCCTGTTGCGCTGGGTAAGATATATTATCTGTGGTAATTAACATGGTTGAGGAGAACGATTTCAATAAACTACAGGCTGCCCAGGCAGCCTGTTTTTGCGCATATATGGCTGTTTCTCTTATAAGTATACCTTAGCGTACGTTTTCCGCGTTTTGTTGGCGGTACCCCTTTATGCTCCTGATAAGCACACTCATGAAATACACCATCTGGTGCGAAAAATCCGGAAAGCCCGTTATAGTCTCTTGGACCACGTCTGACTCTATTGGCTTTCACCGCCACTGAATTGGCTTTCTCTCGAATCTTTGTTAAAACTAACTTGTCATCATTACTGACAGGTGCGTCATGATAGTCTAATAAATTGATTATCCAACTTGCTTCTTTTGTCGATAGATATACTTGTTGTCCCATATGAGCGTCACTCCTTTATAAATTATTGACTCATTGCAAGTTGCCGTTAGCTTCTCCGTGCTCTCTACTGTTTTCCGGATCTAGAGTTAATTCTGCATCCGGTCTAATTCATGAGCCCCTATTCCAACGTGTTTCCCAGTTTATTAGGATCATCGTAGAGGTACACCGGCCCTTCCCAGTAATACTCGCACCGTTCACATTCCCGTTCCACGTACCAACAGCCTAATGACTGATCAAAAGTCCACTCCTGCTGTTTGTCACTGCACGAACAATCTGTGACCATTTTACGGGGAGGGGGAGGCTTACTATAAACCGTAGGAGTATTGAGTGCTTCGATAATAGGTGCCTTTTCCGACATAGCTTTTCTGCGCTTCTTATTCCAAAACCACATTTCTTTCACCTCTTAAATTTTGATAATGGTGCAACTGCCGGAAGTAATCCGAGTAAGAAGATGCTATACAGGGTTTTGATGCTTCTTCATAGGGTTTGCGCACAACGCCTCCGGCTGCAAAACAGGAGATATTTGGGGTGAGTCCTTTACCAATAAATTTGGAATCTCCCGGTGTAGAATGTAATAACTAGAATGATTACTGTAAGACCGATACATGCTCCTTCCACAACCCCTCCCCAGCGTGAACCGGTACTCATGAGGTTAAACTTTAAACGATACTTAAATGGTGGAAGTGGGCGTATCCCCCGGTTCGTGAGGGAATCTGCTAACAGATGTAGAGCATAGGATAAGCTGCCCCCAATCCATATCGCACTGCTTATTTCATGTGAAGCAAAATATAAGATAGCTGCCCAGATGCCAAGTCCATAGATGGTGTGGGTGAGTCCCCGGTGTGGAAGAAAGACACAAACCACAAGTAAAGCACCAATAATGTAATTCCAAGGGGCAATACCTTGGCCAACTACGATCAAACTTGTACCGATCCCCACCATGCACATGTTCCGGAGTGTGCGGAGGGGGAGAAAGGAGAACAGTCCAATTGCGATCGCTATTCCTATATTCCACGGCCAAGGCATGACACCGGAAAAGAAGACGACTGCACCGGTTGCAATGAGTAAGAGCTGCAGAAGACGTATGAGCCCCTTTGGCAGTGTTCTTGAGACTATTAAAGAGTTGGGTTCATCAATATCCGGTAATAGAGCACTTATCCCCGTTATGAGTATGGCCGGAATAGTAATAGGCTGATTGAGGATAGCTAGTGCGGACAGTGTTAATCCTGTGCTAATGACAAAATGGGATCGTCCCATCATTTGAGTTGCCCCCTTAACAAGGTAGAATATGTACCAGATCGGACACGTTACGCGAATACTTGCATGTTGGCAAAGTCTTAATTATCATCTTTCCGTACCTTTTGGTGTACATACGATTATCCAGGATGATGACAGCCCCTTGGCACTGCATGGATCGATTCAAACGTCCGAATCCTTGCTGAAGTTTGACCATCATCTTGGGAAACATATAATCGAAGAAACTGCTACGCTCTGCCTTTTCTATCACAGCAAGCTGTGCTTGGATTAAAGGTTCATTGGGCATAGGAAAAGGTAGCTTTACAATGACAACGGTCGTCAAAGCATCTCCTGGTACGTCTACACCTGTCCAAAAGCTAGAACATCCTAGCACCACTGTCCGAGGTTCCGTCTTCAGCTGCTTAATAATGAACTCTCGATCACACCCAGGATACTGAATCAACAGATTCAACCCACTCTCGACACAGAAACTTTCTATGGATCTCCCGACTTGGTTCATGGTTTCAAAACTGGTAAACAATACAAGCATCCGGCCGCCGGTATACATGAGGATCTCTTCTAACTTTTCACCGAGGTACGTGTTGTAGTTAGAGCTGCTCGCATCTGGAGCGTCGTCCGGACAGATAATCATCGTTTTATTCTTATAGTCGAAAGGGCTGTCAACGATAATGCTGCTGTAGTCATAACCTTTAGCCCCAACACGACCAGCGTAGAATGCAAATGTTTTACCATTGGATGTGATCGTAGACATCGTGGCACTGGCAAGGACAACAGTCACTTTATCGAATAAACCTTTAGACAAGACAGCTTTTGGATAGAGCGGAGCTGCATGGAGTATAAGCTGGCCTCTGCTCTCAATCGTGGCCCAGTATGCCCATGATTTCCTTTCATTTGAGCTAATGAAGTCTAAGTCATCGTTCGATTCAAACATGCGCTCTAATACGTCTGAAACGCCTTTTAAGCGATAGGATTTAACCTTCTCGATAAAAGCACAGAGTGTGCTAACGACTTCCGATACCTCAATGCCCTGGTTCATCAGTTTAAATGCGATCTGTTTACCATCCTCGTTCTTCATGTGATCGCGTACATCTTGGTACACATCATCAATCTGTCTTTGAAAAGTTTGCCGCAGCTCATTCAGTTCCATCTGTTGATCCAATCCGAGTGAATTTACTGAGTTTCGTTTATATAGATTTTCAAATAAGTTTTCGAAGTGTTCTACACTGACTTCTTTCTCGAAAACTTTGCAGCATACATCCTCAATTTCATGAGCTTCATCAAAAATGACTGCATCATAGGGCGGTAAAGAGCCATTTCCGCCGGTTTTCTTTCTCATTTTCAGATCATTAAAGAAATATGCGAAATTGGTTACGATGATATGGGCTTTTTGCATCTGTCCTTTGAGTACTTCAAGCATACAATTGTCTGGTTTGGAGGTGGCAGGACACCTGGATGCACTAATTTGCCGCCAAAGTTTGTCCTCGACATCAAACCCAAGCTCGGTACGTTCTCCAATCCCATCACGGCTCATACGGGAATGTATTTTTTGGATGACTTTTGCATCCTCATCCGCACTTAAAAGTTTTTCTTGCCACAGCTTTTCTACCTTTGTATGACAGAGGTAGTGATCCTTGCCTTTAACCAATTGATACTTGAGTTTCATGTCTTCCATTTCTAAGATGCTTGCTACTCGGGGGAGTTCAACATTAACGATCTGTGTCATGAGGGGAATGGTGTGAGTACAAACGATGACTGTTTTTTTGTTTTGAATGGCCCAGCGTGCAGCGGGTGTTAAATAACCCAATGATTTACCGGTTCCTGTACCTGCTTCACAAAGCAAATGTTCACTTTTCTCAAGCGCATGTCCTACTTTCGTAGAGATCATGATTTGCGGAGCCCTGGGCGTATAACCATTTATCATTTTAGACAGATGGCCATCTGCCCCAAATGCGCGTTGAATGAAATCGTCCATTTTTGCATCATCCTATCATATATATTAATATACTAATATATTAACAAATTAAAAGCGGAAAGTAATCCTTTCCACTGGAATTGTTGATGTTTATGCTTCAAATTTTCTCAAAGTATCCTTATTAATCTTACGCTTCAGGTGGTCTGGTATATGTTCAAAGCAATAGGTCATTTTCTCGCGGTTTAAGTTAGGGACCTGACTCAGTAGTTCCCATTCATCTGCAGTGAGTACTTTATTACATACTAGGCATGTCCGATTAATTGCTTCTTTGGAATGCACGATTTTGGCTTGATTCCCAGGGTTCATATGTTCCAAAAGATGCTGCAGAGCAGGATTACCAGCCCAATCATTCTTTTTGTATGGAGCCAGATCGCGCCAACCCATTTGATAAGTATCCAATGCGGTAAGATAGGCTTCGTTCACAGCTTGGTCAACAGCTGTAGTGATATTCTTTGGTTCAGTAGCAGGATCACCTGGAATCACAGCAAATCCGTAACCGTCACGAGAATATACATCAATTTCAATCTTAACAATGGATTTTACATATCGATGGGGTACATTGATTTCGAGTTCCTTAATCTCCAGGTTCCACCGACTTTCGGTTGCTGATTCCACTCGATCGGTGTACACCTGGTTCGGTATATAAGGTCTATTGTTATCACTGCGAAACTGAACTGTACCATTGGCAAAAGTACGTTTCAGCTCGGTTACTATTTGTTTGTAATCTCTTTCCAATGGTATTCTTCCCTTCACTCATATTTCTTCAATGTGGACTCAAACGCCTTATAAACGCGTAATGCCAATGAGACCCGGTCTGGAAGATCTCGCTGAAGCTGTTTGAAATATTCAATACCATACTCCGTGATTTCGTAATAGCGGTAATAACGGTTCTCGCTTTCCCAATAACTATGAGCATGGCCTTTTTCAGCAAGCTTCTTAAGCCTTTGGGTGAGATAGGAGTCGTTGACTCCCACTCCCTTCAATGTTTTGGTAATGACTTGATCGAGTTCTTTACCGAATCGCCGTCCGGACTGTAACTCGGCCAGAACTAAAAAGTCGATAACTTGCTGAACTTTGACCACATGCCCTAAGGATGACTGTTTATCAATTTTGGTTATATCTTTGCGCATGCAGGTTTGCCTCCTTTGTTTTATTGAACGAGTTTTTTGAAGATTAACTTCATGAACTTATCTGATTTCTTTTCAGGAAACTGGTCGGTGAATTCTTTAAGAATGGTAGTAAAGTCTTCAGAATCTCGTGCAAGCCAGTGTAAATACTGTTTGATGGTAATCTGCCAGATCGTGTTCTGAGCCACATAAATCGGCTTTTTTTGGTAGTGCAAAATAAACATTAAGCTAACTAGATTAAGCAAAGCAAAAATCGCTATGAAACCAGCTGAACCAAATTTAAATAATAAATTATTTAGAACTGCAGTACAAACTAAAGATCCAATGGTTGCAACGATGGTAGCAGTTGTGATGTAAAAGTCCGTGATCTTATGCAGTTTTTCTGTCTTGGCCAGTTGTTCCATGCCGTAGTAGCTAAACAAGACCAGGTTTTTAAATTCAATTTGGTTCGAATCTGTCAGACCACTCATGTACTCAGTGAGTTCAGCCTTACCTGGTTTCCGTTCTAAAAATTCAAGATATGTTCTGAGTTTGAGAGACACATTCAGGTCTCCTTCCGGTTTGAGTTATGAGCATTAACGTAACTGGGGATGCTTGGCAGTATACACTGCACCACTCTGATGATACTTCTCCAATTTAATGACCATATCATAGTACTTTTGTCTTCTAAAAAAGCTCGGACCGAATGTATCTCTGTAGATCACATGATTTGTTGCTAGGGTACCTGTGCAACGCATAGAAGTAAGCATCTCCGTGATCAAGTCGAATTCTGCACTTACATCATCTACTACAAAAAAGTCTGGAGCTTGGATGCTACCTATTTTTAATTCATCACTCGCTGCTTGATCGAAATCTACATTAATTGCTCCGGCAACCCGATGAACATCCCAAGGATGGATGTGTCTCTCATTATATGTTGTATTAGCTCCATTTCGATAAATGTAACCAAAATGAAGTTCCGGATTAGTCAGTGATATCAAATCCTTCAGCAGAGAGGTCTTTCCGCTGCCAACTGGCCCGGTAAGGAGGATGTTCTTATGTTCTTCAATATGTTCTACGATTAAGGCAACTGATGCTGACTCAAAGTTCCACTGGGCAAGACGTGCAAGGTTAGAAACCGGTTCAATTTTCAATATGTACACCCCTTATAAAGTTGTTTGAAGAACTGGGTAACTCAAGTATAACACAAACTTACGTGATTACAACTTACGTGTTAACACGTAAGTTGAATCCGCCTTTGCATCATTCCCCTCTATCTCCGTATCTCCCCTCTCCTTTAAAACCCAACTGATCTCTGTATCTAGATTCGTACTCAGAAACAGAACAGCAAAATTAGTTACTATATCCGTATCTATTCTTTTGCTAAGTACGTATCTATAACAGAACAGAAATTCTGTTTCTATATACGAACAAAGTAACAATTTTCGATAGAATGGGGGCGCGGCTGGATCGTGAAAACCAGGTCACAAAGGGAAAGACGATCTGGAAAATAATGTAACTTTGTTCATGATACAGATTATCTACCTTAAGGGAAACTAAATCCGCGCAAATGGTTCCCGTATGAAGAGACAAGGTACTAGTGGAGTGAATCTGAAATGTACGTCCCAAGGTGCAGCAACGAACGTACGTAAACATATAGTGATTCAGATGTCGTAACAGGAACCTCGCTGTCGTATAGCCGAAGGGACACATTAGAAATTAATGATGCGTGTAAACACGTAAGATTAAAACACGTAAGTTTACCTCTCTGCTGCTGTGCCACATGAAAAGATAGAAATCTACTTAATGATCTATTGTGATGACCCCGTCCGGATACCTATGAAATTCTTCTATAAGTACCGAAAGCCATAGTACAGCGATCCGGTAAGTGCTCGCCGTACTTAAGAGGTTGAACTTCCTGTGTCGCTGAGATTCAGCAAGCAACTTTTTTAATCCGAGTTTAAGTGTTGGCAGCACTTCTATCGAGATTTTTCCATCCGATTCATAAAGAACCTCATATACTCCGGCTTCTTTCCACATTCGATTTAGATTATGCCTGGTGTGCTTATCATCCGCATTATTCCCATCTTCAACGGTTAAACGAATATCCAAGCTCATCTTGTTCCTCTTTTCTCGTTGATCACATCACTCATCTTATTTCGTAATCCTATTAGATGAACCATTTTCTCTCTAATTTCCTTATTTATCTCGGGTACATCAGGAAAAACTTTATCACCGTCCAAATAACAATCAATTTCGCTGCCATTGTCAAATCTTACTGTGAATGATCCGTCACCCATCCATCGGGCAGTATACATTTCAATTGTTCCATTGGTACATATGGACGCTTCTGTAATCGCATCATTGAGTGGCTTGAGCACTAATCGTTTAACCGGCCCAGTAGGATCAAATTTATCACACTCTTCATTCGTACAGATCCATCTTGCTTCTCCATACTGACCTTCTCGCATAGATGAGCCACATAAATCACAGAGTTCAATAGCCATCTTTATCTTCACCTTTCCATTGAGTATTTCATCAGACCGTTCTCAATATTTCCGTACAAAAAAAGGGTCACGCTTCATGGTTTGATGTTCCCTTGCTTATTCACAAGCTTTGGCTGTTCACTCTTGGCCACGATCTGGCGCTTCTTGTAACCTTTTAAAATAAAATAAACCACTATGATTAATGCAATCGGAATTCCATAATTAACTACCATATAGAATATTAGTAATGTTAATAGCCATACCATGGCAGTAATCTCGTTCAATTACAGGCCTCCTTTGTGCGAAACGATCAGACTATTTAATAATATAACGAATAAGGATCAATTCCAATATATTAATTAATATATTGGAATTGATCCTTATTAAGTTCATTTTATGGATAACAAAAAAAGCCGCATATCTGCTGCTTCAGAGACTTTTAGAAACATTATTCTGAAGGAATTACACTAACTCCAAAAAGTTCCTCCCAGCAAGTTGAAAATTGAAGACCAAAACGTATACCTGGATTCTCTCGATAGAATCGATCCTGAATGGTATCATGCCAATTACTAATCACTTTAGCCAAGTTATTTAAAGCAGTCTCAGCATCGCGGATTGATGGATGCTCTTCATCCACATACCATCCATCATCCCATTTAGTTAGTCCTTGCCCCTCTAAATTCGAAAGAATACCGTTAGTGTATTGATCTCCAGTAAAAGGTTTATTGTTGTACGTATAATAAAGCATGCTACAAGCTGTTTTATTTAGTGATTTCATAGATTCCTTTACCTGCTCAACAGCTTTCGAGAAGGTATCCCATTCATCCATCTTCTCATCATCCATAACTTTTACTGCATTTGCATCTTTCATTTCACGAAGTCGCTTATTCTCAGCACGCAGCTCAGTCAACTCATCTTCCACTTCTTCGTATGCTTCTTCCGCTGACCGCATTTGTTTTCTTAATTCTCTGACCAATGATACGGTAACAGTCTCTCTTGTACTCATTTCTTCAATGAATGGTTCAAGAGTGGACGTCTGGAAGTCTTCCGCACGCTTTAAGAACCGAGTCATATTTGTATTTTGACCAATTCCTCTTTCTGTAAAAGCATCCCATAGCTTTGTGAGCCCATCCCGATTGCCCAAGGATATCGTTTGAATAACCGATCTGTATGGGGTTTCATCTAAAGCCCTATGAGTGAGGGGGGGGACAATCAATGGCACGAGGTTAGCTTGATTGACCCAAGCAGCACCAAGCTCACAAATACAGAATGTACTTTCAAAGTAACTTGGTGTGAAAATAGGCATGATCAAGTCTGCTCCTTGCATCCCTTCCCGAATTTGCTCAACCCAATTCCCACCTGTCTTAAGCTCCTCATCCGAAGTGTTAAAAAAATTCTCACGAGTGAGGTTGAATTGATTCTGAAATAAATCCATCAACGTATTAACGAATTTCCAATCTGTTGAAGCATGACTTATAAAAATTTTGCTCATTCTCTACCATCCTCATGATTTGAATTATTTAACTCTATATATTAAATACCAAATACTATATTCTGACAATCAAATATATATATATAAACGCTTTGACTGACGATAGTGTTCTAACCGGATTTATTTTACGTGAGCCTTAGAAATAAAAAAGATGGAAACCATTTCGGTTCTCCATCTTTTATTTAATCAGCTTAGTTCTAATTGTAGTTGGGAATTGTTTTGAACAGCTAAAAATGTAAATGCTTCTTTGGCCCGGTGGTGATAAAAATCTTCAATTACCAGCGGTCTCTTATTATGAAGTAGCCGTTGCTCTGAAGCCTTGTTTATCTCTTGCATTATCTTCGTAAGCATTCCGCGAATTCCATCTTGCTCCGTTTCCATTCCTTCTTTAATACACTGATCGTGAAAAACAATATATCTTCCAATGCGGTCATTTAACATTCGGATGGAGGTTTGTATTTCATCATCATCTTCCGGATCAAACACTCTTAGGGCATCAGCATAATTTTCTTCAATAGCCCTAATGATGTATCCCGATATATTACTCACTTCCATGTTACGCTTTTTTTCGTACACATATTTGATGTTTGCCCGTATGTGTTCTTCGCCATGTTTAGAAAGCAATTCTTTAGCGAGTTTCTTTTTAATTTCAAACCGGGCTAATAGCTCAAGCGTATCTTCCTTATCAATGTATTCATCATCATTAAGGCTAGCCCGTTCTCCTTTATGGTTAGGGAAGATATGGAATATGATTCCTATCACCTTTGCACCACTCTTGATCTCCTCAAAAGTAAATCGTATATCTGTTTTTGCTTCCAGTTCCACCTGAGATGAAAGAAGTATCCGGTTTTTGAGATGGCTATACTTTACATACTTTCCTTCTTCCAGCTCAAGTTTGTCCCGCAACTGTTCCATGGTGAATTTACGCTTTTGCAGAGGCAGGTACTGTTTAAGTAGCTTGTACAATTTGGAGGAGTAGAAACTCTTCAAATAGAGTACATTCCATAACTTGAATTTAGTAAAGTTCTGATGGAGTTGCAGTAAATAAGGCCGCAGCATCTCAGAAAACTCCAGCTCAATCATGCCCTTACCATGATAATATCGTGCAGCAGCAAGCCAGTGTGCAGATAAGGTGGAATTCATGCTTCGTTCCTCTATTACTACTTTCTTGTCCTGGAGGCTATCGATGATCTCCCGAACCCGTTTATAGAAGTTTTTCTCAGTTAAGCCCAGCTTCTCAGCAATATCCTTCACTCGGAAGTGATGTGTCTTGAAACTCGTATCTTCCGGATGAATCCGTGAGGCTAAAATATATATCAATCGTTCTTCATGTAAGGTTAAATTTGTCCGTGCTTCAATCAATGCATTGGACTCGGAGACAATGTAGTGGTCTGAGATCGTATCAAGTTCAAATTCAAATTCTAACTGGTTATCCTCACCCATGTTATTATCCTCACTATATCTTTGATAATTAGATTGTATGGTAGTATCAATGTATTAGCCACTCCTTTTCTTGTGGCCTTTCTGTACTCATAAAAGAGGGGATTATATTTGAAATGCCACATAAAAAGGAGTTTGTCCTTAAAGAAAAGACCCAAACAACACCGATTTTGAAAAAAGGCCACACTAAAGGGAGTTGTTTTCGTTAAAATTGTGGATAACTCGCGATAATACTCCTTTATATGTGGCCTTTTGCCATACATTTCTCCTAAGGCCACATATAAAGGAGTTAATTTAGAAAATATCCACACATCGTGCTTTATCTCTTATGCTAAGGAAACTACATTGCGGTTATCATCTTTATAGAAACAAACTGCCACACCAAAAGGAGTGAAGTATGTAACAAAGCTGAATAAATTACCTTATGAAGCGATTTATTTAGCTTAAAGTGCCACACAAAGAGGAGTATCGGGTTGCTTTATCCCCAACATTTGCTAATCGTTCACTACCCTACTCCTGTTAATGTGGCCTTGCTTATCCCTTACGTGTGGCCTTTCACTCCCTTTGGTGTGGCTTCTTAGGAATTGTATGTGTGGCCTTTCACTCCTATATCTGTGGCCCTTTACTCCCTTACATGTGGCATTAAAGGTCCTTCAAGCCAGTCGTGGCCTTACTCTATCAATCTCTTAAACAAGCAAAACAATAAAAATAAAAACTAAAATAATAAAAATATATATCTAAAGAAGAATAGATTCCGATAAAATCCTAAGTCACCCTTTTCGTGTGGCCTTTCATACAATTATCACTCTTACCACATGAAATACAGCTACATCTTTTAGTACTTTATGCTTCAATACATAGGCTTAGAATCAATTCCTCAAACTTCATAATCAACATTAGATGCCCTGTGGCCAACAAAAAGTTTTCTCATACAGGTCATTTGTAGCTGTTTTTAAACCATACGATCCATCACTCACCTCAATAATTCGAAGGCAAACAGAATGAACAGCATCTTTCCATTCATTATTATCAACAAGTAACTCTATCTTATTTTCAAGTTTATTAAGAGCTTCGCCAACATTTTTAGCTTGTGCTGCTGGAATCCACGATCCTTTATTATCTAAATACCATTCAAGCTCAACTGCTTCAATATCTCCACCACCTGTAATATCACGTAATTGATCAACATAATCTGCAGGGCCAATCATCGCCCACACGTCTCCCCCATAACGAGCTTCCCACACTTCTAACGTCCACCCATGTGAGACTAACTGATTAATAGCAGTAATATTCATACCTATCCCCTTCATGAATTAATTTTGGAGCTATAGCTACAAAGATATTGCAGCATACCTTTCTTGATCCAACCACATCTCTTGAAAAACGTCTGACCAATATTCAGCAATAGCTTTATCATGAATCACAACTAGGACCTCATCATTATATTTTGTGGCAGCTGCTGAATAGTTAAACGAACCCGTAGTAGTAACCGAACGATCCGCGATCGTTGTTTTATGATGCATCAAACCACTATGTGTATTTTCCTTTACCTCTATACCTTCATCTAAGAGCTGATGTATTCTTTTAGCTTGTGATTCGCCTTCTGATTGAGAGCGATCTGTAATAACTCGAACTTTTACCCCACGCTGATGAGCATTAATTATTGAATTCGTAATATTTCTTTCAGTCAAACTATAGATTGAGATATCTAAAGTATCTTGTGCATCATCAATCACCTGGATAAGAAGTTTTTCCGGATGCTGATCTTTCTGAGTGAAAGCATATTCAATGTTAGAAGACTGAATACTGACAGATTGCTCTGGATCTGAAAAAGAAGATGTAAAAAGCGTACTTACTCGATCAAATGAATCAGTTGAGGAGCAACCTGCACTTAGAAAAAATAATAATCCCAAAGCAAGAACACCTTTTGAACGGATAAACATATTCGACATCCCCTAATCTCTTTTTCTCTCTGAAAATGCTTGTTCTGCCCATTCTTGAAGAGTAAGTCCGTGCTTCAACTTAAAACCATCAAGTTCTTTGCCGGCATCATAGACCAACAACTCCTCGTCAGCAGCTTCATCTATAGTCTTACCATCAGATGTAAAGCCATAATTAAAATCATTAGGTACAGCATGCAATAAACGCACATAATCACCAGATTTAGTACAAGCAGCTCCGATGGCTGTGTTGTTTGTTTCTGCTAATGATACCGGTCCATATATTGCACAGTGGGTCATATCTGCATTTAATTTGTCGCATAGATTGCAAGTTGGATAAATTTTCTGTTTTGTACTCATAATTCTCGTTCCCCCTAATTCAAGTTATATTTTTATCATATAACGGTTTTTCATTTTCTCCAAACAATTAATTAATTAACTAATTAATATATGATAGAAATCCAATTGCATTGTACATCGATAAAGTAGAAGACGAACAACCACAAGGATTGTTCGTCTTCTACTTTAAATCTATACCTCTATCAATTTACGTCCAGTGTGTTTATATTTTTCTCTTAAAACATTACGACTAATATCCATTCCCAATTTCGATGCAATTCTTTCAATTGTTTCCCATCCCCGCTGATCCGTTGCATCATCGAGATAGTTTGTTAATGGTGTTCTATAGATTTCCCCAGCAACTCTATTATCTAAACCATCTTTACTAAATCGATAATTAACCATAGATGGATCAATTGAACAATCATTTAAATCATGCCCAGCGTACACTCGTGAATGTCGCTTCTCATCCAACGTCAATTGAATAGCAATATCAAAAGGGGCCCCATCTATCTCAATCCAAGAATGATCAAAATATCCTAAGCCAGGCACCTCCACTTCTCCAATACATGCTTCACATTCAACGTTTTGCTCTTGCAGTAGTATATACATCACGCTCGATGTGATATGACAAGATCCAGGATTAGGGTTACGTCTAAAATCCTCATTTATTGCTACATATGTATCACAAATTACTTTTTTCAGAGGATGTTCAAATGGAATATTCAAAATTTCTTTGTTATATACCTCATCATTGCCGTGGCATTTCTTATACTTCTTTCCACTTGAACATAAACAAATATCATTTCTCCCTAGCATTTAGAATCTCTCCTTCAGAATAAAATACGAACAAATATAGTATACTTTCTACAAACAATACTTCATATAACAATATGTGAACTGCTATATATAATGTATTGAAATAAAAGATCCCCCACCCTATTAGAAAATGGGAGGGGGATCTGAGCAAGAACTAATGCTTACAAAATAAAAGCGATTTGCCCTTCAGATACGTTATAGATTTTCTTTCTTTTCGTCTTACCTTTCTTTCCTTCAATAACAACTGACGGAGTCCATTCATCTATACCGGCTCTCACCTGTACAGGCATATTCGTCAAATTAAACGCCCATCTACGGAATGCTGTTTCATCCCCGCTTATGGCAGATGGATCCCACACAAGTTCCATATCACCAACGAGTGACGCTCTTGAGTACGACAGACCCTCTACTCCACGTAAAACATGCTGTGAAACAAATTCAATATGTTTCGTAAAACGAGGAACAAGATCACTTGGAATATGGTGATTAGCCCAGCTCAAGATTGCATCCTCAAGCGTTTTTCCTTGATAACGATTGCTAACAGGAAGCAATTCGCTGTTAAAGTTTTCTTCCACTACTACTTCAACTGCACCGACAGTGGCTGACTCTATTTGAGTCGCAAATTGAGTAGCATCTATGGTCATCTTACCCCAAATCGATTCTGCACTCTCTACACCATCTATTTTATTTCCAATGAAACGTTTAGCCAACTCATTAGCCAAACTACCACCACCAGAACTATCCGTCAATGCGGATAAACCATCCTCACTAAACTGTCCTTCAAGGGCCAAGGCTGCGTTCATTTTAGTTGCCATTAGATTAATGGCAAGTTCCTGCATAGACCCTTTGTACCCACTGTAGATAGTCTCACAAGCGTTTTTCTGACCAATACGCCAATGTCTTCCACTTGCTTGACGAACAATCTTCAAACGATGACCAGTCTGATAGAAAAACAGTGAAGGGAAGCCAAGTAGATCCAGACCTGTACTCACGAGTATCGGGTTCGTCAACAAGACTTGTATCCCTTCCCTTTCCTTTTGTGCAATCCATTCTTCTCGCTCCGGACCCTCAACATTAGACTCAAGAACTGCTGTCTTAATGTTTTGCTCCTCCAGCAGCAACTGTAATCGTTGTAGAGTACCTAATTTTCCGGTATACGTTGCATAGATACCTACCTTACGGCCCGCTCTAATCCGTGACTTCACAAATTTAAGCAATTGCTGCTCTTTTGGATAGATTACCCGGTCACTTAAACGATACAGTGGTGAAACGATCTCTTCACCTGTGTCCGGATGATAAACACCTTTGAAGTTAAAAGGAACATCGGGATAAGACAGTAATGTATTCACCAAACTCCCTAACAATACTGATTGTCCAACCGCCAGTTCCTTCTCAACTGCGCGTCTTAGTTTGTTCGAGATTATATCAAGGTTATTCTGAAGATACCAGGACGGAGCCACTAGCCGCATCCCTTTTTTTAGACGTCGTCTGCTACCTGGTCTTTTATGAATCTTAGTGACGTTATTTACAAAACGTCTTTCACCTTCCATGTCCACAAACATAGGCCCCTGATCAAGTGTAGGCAGAACCTCAAACATATCAGACATCTGAATAAAGCATGATACATCACTTAAGATATCTGTATAGAGCTGAGGAGCTGCTGCAGGCAGTTCTTTCGTGCTCACCTTCACCGGTGAGCCATTACTTGAACTATTCAGCTCAACATTTTTCTTGATCTTCGTCGTTTTTTCCCTAACACCATAAAGATCAATCCACTTACCGACGTCACCCCACATAAAGCCCATAAGCTTCATCCGGTTAGGATACATCCGGAAGATCAGTTCAAACAAGTTACTCGCGTAACCATTCATCAGAGTACCGGTCATAGCAACTGTGTTTTTGGCACAACCCATAAGCACATGAAATGCATGGGCTTGAGCACTACAACCCGTGAGTTCGTGGCACTCATCTCCGATTGTTAAATCAAATTTACGTTTGAAATAGCGCTTGAACAGATCTGCAGGCGAAACTTTTCGGGGGGCTGCCCCAGACACTTTAACATGTTCTCCAGCAATGTTCATTTTGTTTTTATTCTTTGCCGACCACAGACGTGCACCACACTCGCGGTACTCATCTTTATCTGGATCTGCATTCTTGTATAATCTAAGCTGATTTGAACATGAGAGATTATACTTCCGACGTGCAGGTTTACCATGTTTATTATAAAAATCATCGTACTCCAGAGGGACGGCATCCCCCTCTTCCTTTTTCATCAGTTGCCCGCCACAATCAGGACAAACCCATCCTTTGAAACTGGTCTTCATGAAAGATTCCTTTTGCTCTCCATGACCAACATGTTTCTCATATGTACGGTCAACCCACTTCGCTACAGGTTCATACATGTAACCGAGTTTGCACGTATCTCTGGCAATGATATAAACTTCTATTTTGGTTGGGGGCGAATTCATGATCCCGCTGTCCCGCAGTTGAATCACATCCTGATAACTCTTTAGATAACGAGCTTCATACAAGTCCTTATCCAATAAAATAGAGATTTCTCGCTTCGTTTTCTTTAGCAGATGATTGGGAACCATGTAAATGACTCTACCTGTCCCCTTCAACATCTCGCGTATAAGTGAAAAAAAAGTAGAAATGGATATAGCAGTTTTGCCGGTACCCATGCCTCCTATTAAAAAGAGCCTTTTGTGCTTCTGGAACCCTTTAATTAAAGCTGTGACCACATGGGCTTGAGCATTAAATAAAGGCCGTTTAATCTCTTCGAGGACCTCTAAAGGACTATCTGTACCAGGATGATGAACAGGGATATACTCACTATTTAGGCGCTTGATCAAATCAGGACCAAACATGTGCAAATAGTCACTTATACTCTGAATGTCACCTAAGGTCTCAAGTGGATGATCTTCTAGGACTGCAATCTGATTTTCTGTCTGCATTATATGGCCTCCTGTTCAATCTCCGTCAATGTGATCTTTCCGTTCTGTAATCCGCGGGTAACATATTCATCTAATACATCCTCGTTAGCGATTAGATCGTACACTACCAATTCGGAATAATTCCCATCAAAATCATACACGGTGAGTGGAACAAAACGTTTGTCCTCGATCAACATGTCCATGAGATACGCTGTCCATTCTCTCAGCAGCGGAGTCTCATAGTAGCTATCCATCGCCCAAAACAATTTCTCTTCTATTTTCCCGTCCCAAGCAAAGATGATATACCCATCTTGCTGTCGCTGTAGGGCTCTTTCACTAACAACAACCCCGGATACTAAGGTCTCATCTTCGCGCTGTGACTGATGTTTATACTTTCCTGCAGGCCGGACAGAAAACGATGATTTATCATAATTCTTTTCTCCGATTCCTGGTGCATGCATCAACATAAAGTACACGTCACTTGCTTTTCTTGCGGAATGAAACTGGGCAAATACAGCCTGTACCCTGGAATCAATATCAATGACATTGGCATACACTAGTTCATCCCGAAGTTTCTTCTCTTTTTCAAAGACTTCACGAGTTACAATGAGTGATGTGTGTACTTTTACATAGATATCCTTATGTCGAAACTCCATAAATTTCATTTATATGACCTCCTGTATTAACCTTCGATTGTACGAATGGTGCCGTAGCGATCTACAGTTTTAAACGTAATTTTATATACCTCTTTGTCCGTAATGATTTGCTCAGTAGCAGTTTCTTCAACGGATTGGATTATAGCCTTCTTCACAATCCCCTTTAGTACATGCAGGAGCTCACCTGAACCGACTTTCCCGTTCAGTTTACCTGAAGCCATCCTCATGACCCGATGCATCTCTTTATCTGGTAAGAGTGGCTGCAGCTTCTCTGATGGTTTCTTGGGAGTCGTCCAGTCCATTGTTTTCTTCGTTAATGACGATGCCAAAGAAACCTTCACGATCTGCTCCACATCCATGTGACTCGAGCGAAATAGCTTTAAAGTAAAATTACCTGCTTTCACTTTGTAAAGCGGTTGCTCTAAAAAAGGAATTCGTTCCAGTTCATTGTCCTCATGTAGAAGATCCAAGATACGTTGGACTTCATTACGATTTATCATCTTCTCCGCACGTTTTCGACCAATCGTATATACCTGGTGATATGTATCATCATGTGACTGATAAATTCGAATATCATCCAGATTGGCCACAAGCATCGTAACCACATCTTTCGTCATACGGCCGCGGGGAATGTTATATATCAAAATCCCGTCTGCAGAAACATACTGAAGGAGCTGCCGGAGAAATCGTTTCTCTTTCCTCTCCAATTTCGAACTTGCAGTCTCACTATCAGAATCGTAAGGTGGATTAAGATACATCAACCTAAAAGTATCCCTACTGATGCGGCACTCTTCATATCCCCCAAATAAAGCGAAATTCGCTCTCTGACGTAACTCCATATATTTGTTCTCGTTGGGTTCAATCCCAAAGGTAACAGCCTGAGAACCGTCACTGAGAGTCTCTAGAGCTTTCCCGCTGCCTGCACAAAAGTCGGCTACTGAAAAAGCTTCATTGGGATACTGAAGCAGACTGCGTAAACAATGCATGTCCTTTTCGGTTGTTTCGTAATTCCCCATCCGGACCTTATTTCTCTGGATTCGATCGAACATACCCTTTAAATTGTGATTGCTCATATTATCCTCCTCAAAAATAAAGAAGCCGGCACAAGCTCAGCCAGCTCCTCATTGTTTTAATTCACTCTTATCTAACCGGATTGATGACGACCATGATAGAAGGATCTCCTTCAAAGGAAACAAATCCAGGTAGACTACTCCCACTCACCCGAAGATGAATATTTTGAATGCCCTTGTCACAAATCGTGATTGCATCTTTCAGGTATCTTCCGTTGAATTTCATTACAGGAAAATCTTCTCCTACAGCGACGTCTTCAAAGGGATCACAGACCTCACTGTTTTCAGATTCCGTATGAACCACAAACACACCATACTCATCGACTTCTAACGTCACCCGGTTGTTCGTTGCATCCAGAGACAGTGCTCGATTCAGAGTATCATTTAATTCACTCTGATTAATGGATAGCTGCATGCCTTTATTCTCACCCCTGAAGATCACGTTTAGTGAATCTAGTGGGAAGGTGAGATCGAGTTGTCTCCCAAAATATATCGAATTCTTTTCTCTCAGGATCAAATAATGCTTAGTGATACTGAGATCGACCTGTTCACCATGAAAGGAATCTACAATTTGCTTAAAAGCAATTGCTGGTATAAGGGCTGATACGAATTGATCTGGGTCTAAAATGTCTACATCAGTGACGTAACGAAAGACCCGATGCCGATCAGTAGCCACAAAACCCAGCTTCCCCTCATGATTATATAAATGAACTCCTGTTAATGCCGGTGTCTTATCATCACCTAAAGCAAACCTTGCAGCATTAGCTGCCTTTCTAAGAACTTGAGACGGGATCTGTAAAAATTCATCTGTGACAGGCTGAGGTAAATTCGGATACTCCTCGGAAGATAAGATCTTCAGATTCGCTTTTCCCCTCTTCCCATACGATATATGAATAGTCCATCCCTCTTTCACAAAGGTTAAATTCCCATGTGGCAATCGTTTCAGCAAATCAATACCTTCTCTAGCCGGAAACAGGAAACTACCGGCAGAACCACCTGTATTGGTAATGGGTATCATCTGAAGTAAAGATTGCTCCGTGTCCATCGCCGTAATAAATAACGTCTCGCCTTTAATGTCAAATTTCAGATTTTGCAAAATAGGAATTGACCCTGACTTAGGGACGATTTTTGCACATACAGTGAGTACGTCAAGAATCTGTTCATGCTCAATCTCAAATTGCAGATCATTGACAACTACGTTCTCCGAAATCTCTTGTTCTTGCAGGTCTAATAGCTTAACCATTGAAATTCCTCCTGATGTGGGCACGCAAAAAAAGCCATGGAAATAAAAAAAGACATACCTGTGGTATGTTCCTTTAATTCTCCATGGCTAAACGATGCCAATTTTTATGTGTTCTCTTTGAACGGCTCCCTCACTAGCTGTATTGAACAGCAGTGAAAATAAATAATTCAATCGTAATAAGCTGATAATACAGCATTGTTATGTAACTTTCAACCAAAAGGTATAAAGAATTCGTTACAAAATGATGCTTTATACCTTTTGGTATTGAAACCTATCACTTAACTTCTCACATGAATAAACATTCACTCAGCTGGGATTTCAATGAACTCAGTAATTTCGAACCATCCAAATGCGAAGGTAACCGAATTCTTGACATAAGTTGTATCAAGATCTGTACCCTCTGAATCAAATTGGATTGAAAAAGCTCCTGTAATGTCACACTCTCCAATTTATAAATTTATCTAATTCAGGATGGTACGTGCCTGGCCGTTCATGCTTCCGGATCTCAGAAGAAAATAATGTATTAGACTAAGCTCGTCAATTGGTTTCTGTTTACGGCGCCCTACTGCTTCGCAAAACTCCAGTCTATTCTTATTCTTTCTTGCTACGGGGAGCCGAATAAATTGGGCATTACCTCCGGATATGCTGATGGGCTCGAATCACCTATCAGATATTTAATTCTTAATTTTGAGCGGCCTGAATAAAAAAGTCGAAAAAAGCAGATAAATAACTCAAATAAAGTTTTGAGTAGTTTCAAGGAGGATGTTTATGAAAAAATTAATGATGAAGTGCGTATTAGTACTTATTGGGCTTGGGATAACAGGAATATTCCCTTCCATTAGTGCTTATTCTGAAGCTGTATTACCTAAAGTTGATAAGGATACTCACTATCCGATTACTTATTTTGATTCACTAAGTGAAGCAGTTAAAGAATATCAAAAATTAACATCTAAAAATCCTGTATTAATACCAACATGGTTACCCAGTAAATCATATTTAGAAAATATACGCATTGTTGGTGGTGGTACTGTTCTAACAACGGAATATGTAGGTGAAGATCTGGAAGTTCGAATTCATGTTAATCCACAAATAGAACGGTCAGATTTAAGCAAGCGTAGGACAATTACCATAAATGATAAAACAATGGCTGAGTTTAAGGAAAACAATTTCCTTTATGCATTGAATTTTGATAATGAAGGTAGAAATTACATGATTCTTATTGAAAAGAAAAATGTTAAATCAATCAATAATGTTAATCCAATCAATGTTATCAGTAAAGATAAAGCAATAGAGTATATGATTAAGATCGGACAATCCTTAACCCCATTTAAAGGGGAAAGTTATTTCAAAAAAAGAACTGTTAATCAATGAATCAAACATTTGAATATCTTTACAAATAAACAGAAAAGATCCCCCTCTATGAGGGGGATCTTTAAATTTCTAACTTTTTAAAATTTGCTTATTGTTCCATAAGCAACACTACCAGTTTGGCCCGCTCCACCAGTGCCTAACCCAATGGAGTAGTAACCACTTTGTGTTACTGTATAAGTATCACCGCCTGATCCATTGGGAGCTATGATAACTGAATCAAGCGCTCCTCCATTAGGACCAAATAAAACAAGTACAACATTATGTACGCTGGTAACAGAACTTTCACCGTAAAATGAAATAACATCACCTGTAGAGAAATATAAGTCATCAGAAAATGCAGCGTGCTGATCTCTCGCTAAATAAACTGTCTTTGAGGTTGCAGCAGATGCACTGTGAACAAACAATAAAGAAAACACTAATAACAAGAGAGTAACGGTGCTACGTTTTTTTAGAATAGACATATTCAATTCTCCTTTATGAACATATTTTGGTTTTCAATTATATTATCAGTATAGTAGATTCATATTTTCAAGTATATAGCGTATACTGTCTTTTTTTGTAAGATTTTGTTTTCTTTTGATTTTTTTTCGTGTGGGCTTTAAAATATTTTCTATTTTAATTACTTGCGAAGGAAGTTTATTGTGTGGACATTCGCTATGGATGTTCAAAGAAAATAAAATATTAGACTGGAGCTATTGATCTGACGCCGATTAAGACTACCCCATTAGAACCCCTTTTTCACACATAATAACTCAATAGATAAAGGATGTGTTCTAGTGCCTAATGAAATTACCATATGCATACAAAAAAACAGTACCCTTCAAACAAAAGGGGTACTGTTTTTTTTAGTTAGCTTGCTAGGCTCTTATTAATCCGTGTTTCTTAACGATTGGAAGTGCAACTTCTTCTGCTGCAACCTGCGGGTAACGTAGGACAATCGTATTTCCGTTACGTGTTGTAACGTTACCACCCAGTGCTTTTAATAACTCACGAAATGCAGCATTCAATACATCCTCGTCTTCATGGGTGTATGCCCCTTGTGCGAAGAATTTAAAGTTTTTATCCGTTAACATAATAAAACACTCTCCTTATGTGATATCTATAATAGGCATACCGGTATGCTCGGCTGTCTCACTCTCATGGAATTACGATGAAGATCTAATTCATTTCGTGTGATGTAACTTGGGATGAGACGTAAAATTGCTGTGTTAAACAAGTTCTTTGAAATGTCTGGCAACCATATGCTATCCAAAAACCAGCAATCAAGCAGCTCTTTTTTGTCCATAGCAGGATAAGAAATGCTTAGTCCCAAATGATATGATCGTATGGTTAACTTCAGCTTTCCTCCTACCTCATGTACACATAAATTAGTGTACGGATCTCCAATTGGGTAAAAAGAGCATACCGTGATTTTACCGTGCTGATATGAGATGCCACTGCAACAGTCACACTCAAGTGTACTCACTGCCCCAAGTTCATAGTTATTTTCAATTACACCAAGTTTTTGCACCAAATCCCCCGTTTTATCTGTCATATCAGTTCTCAGAATCACTGCCATTAGATTGAGGAGAGAACATTCCTCTCATCATATCGACAATGATATCCCCCATCAGTGGAACACTTCTACCTAAAGATACATTGATAAGCGTACGCATCTTTTCTTCCGTAAGGATTGTTGGATTAGCTGCTTCAACCGGATATTTGACCTGTTTCAATGAATCATCTAACCTTTCGGTACCGTCAAAATGATAGGTCCAAATTTTTTCTTCATCATTGGAAGGGTACATATTGACACGAATAATTTCGGCATATCCGTCGTCCAATGATAAAACTGTGTCGCTTGCAGTGAAACCATTGTCCATTAGGAAATTAAAGCACTCTTGTTCAACTAAAGGTAGTAACTCAGAGAGTTCATATCTAGCACATGTTCTTCTTACAATTCCCCCGTCTACAAGATGCAAAATATAAATAGTAACTCCCACTGTCAGTTCCATATATATTCCTCCATGTGAACCCCTTTCGCCGCGGGATTCAGAGATTTCCCCGCGGCAGGGGCTTAAAAGGATTGATGATTTAGAAATCAAACCATGAGATCCCACATGAAATTGGCAATAACGTTTTTATGTGCTCCTACCTCAGAAAGGCAAGTCATCATCTGAGATGTCAATCGGCTTTCCATCTTCAGAGAATGGATCCTGATTACTGGAACGAGAATTAGAGTTAGACTGGCTTCTCCCTCCACCGGACGGTTCTTCAGGTCTGTTTTGAATATTACCACCTCGGTTATCCCGGTTGGCCGATTCTAAAAAACGAACATTGTCAGCAATAACTTCTGTGACATAGACGCGTTTTCCCTCGTTATTCTCATAATTACGAACCTGAATTCGACCTTCAACTGCTGCTAAGCGGCCTTTACGCAAATAATTGGCACACGTTTCTGCTAATTGACGCCAAGTGACGATCGGGATAAAATCTGCTTCCTTTTCGCCCCCTTGACTTGTAAAAGGTCTATCCACTGCCAAAGTAAACTGAGTTACGGCAGTTCCACTCGGAGTATAGCGCAAATCAGGATCACGAGTTAACCGACCAATCAATACCACTCTGTTCAACATATGTAACACTCTCCCTAAATTTTTTTTATTTACTCTACCATGAGTGAAACCTGGGGGGTGAAGCCTAGGTCCAATAAATCGTCGATTCCTTTACCTTGTGACATATCCCACAGAGCCAAGCTAAGCTTCATATCTGTATTTTCTGCGAAGAAAGCAGCGCATAATTCCAAGGCCTGTTGCACCTCTGGAGTGGACACCGCATCTGCATCGAAAGCAAGTACAACATGCTTACAGCCTAATTGTTTAAGCGGCTCTAAAATAAGGGGATATGATCCAACACCAGGCAGACCGAAAAATGGCTTTAATAAACCATCCGCGGCTTTATCTGCCTTTAAGGCACCTTCGGTAACCCATACCTCGGAACAATCGATTAATTCTTCCGGACTCTCGCCAAGCTGCCAATAGGGCATGCATGGTGCCGGTAAAGCGAAGTGATAAGGAATGGGCCCACCGATTGAAGAACCGTTTGTTTTGGATCCACTGCTCCACCACCAGTATCTTTGGGTTTGTTTAAGTTCAATGCTGAAAACGAACTGACCGCTTTTAGAAGTACACACTTTCTTCTCTTTCTCTGTCAGTTGAACAATCATTGTTTTCCCTTGAACTTCTATTTCGCATTGTGCACGACGTTTACCCAGGTCATTTTTTTCTATTTCCTTCTTAATGACTCCTTTGATTGCTCCCTTCATGTCTATCTCCAGTGGAGGATTGTCTACACGGATCTGCCAACCTGTGATTTCATTGTAGATGGACCGAAATGGCACCATCAGGCCAGAGTATCCGGCCATCGTCCAGTACGGACCATATTGTCCCTCATTTACAAAGAAACCTGGTACGCCCAACAAATCAGATTCATCACTTAACCGATGAATGATTTTTTTGGCAACCTTGTATCGATCACCAACAGGCATTGTCCGGTATTCCCTGGTTCTAATAACCGGTTCCTCCATTTTTCGAACATCACGTAAATGATTTTCGTGGAAAACGGATAACGGAAGTTCTTGGGTCATTACTCGATAGACACGATTCAGGTGACGATTAGATTTTTTGTCAACAGAGTCTACCTGCATGATTTCCACTTTAGTCGTAGGCCTCTTATCCGGATCAAGATAATGTTTATACTGCCTGCCCATGGTGGAATCGAAGTAATCGTCTGATGCAATTCTCATGCAATTGACAACAGACTGATCACTATCAATTGCACACCATCCTTTGTGACCACAAATCGGACAACGGGACATGATCTCATACCATCCTGGCTGATTTCTTAATCTACGTAGCTTCATGAGCATATTTCCTCCCTTATTGTTGACGTTTAATTGAACTACTGGATAGTCAGTACAGACTTAGTGTTGTGAATTCGATTTTCCCGCCAAGAAAAGTCATCTGTACACCAGCAGTCAATCTTCTTCCAGATCTGCAGCTGCAAACGATTCTTATGCAAAAAAAGGCACATTCATTGAGTGAATGTGCCTTCCTGGCGTAAACAGATAGCAAAAAAAGGACGCACGTATAGTGGGCGTCCTTTATAGCAACTGTTACTTTATCTTAAATCGATGCTTAATAGCATATCTCACTCTTCACCATCTTTAGATGCGAAGAAAATCAATTCGTTTTCGTATTAAAGTGATTATACCATTTGTCATTTGGTGGGTAAAGTTAAGAAATGAAAGGGGCAATGATAAACAGCTTATATGCCGTATCATTGCCCCTTTGCGTGCGTTATTAAGTTGAATTAAGTTTATCACACGTCATAAATTATGACAACGACATAGTTTGATAGAAACTGCCAAAATTATCTTTACCCTAATATATTAATATGCTATAGTCGAAGTGCGTGCAAAGCAATGGGTGAAGTCTCTTCGTAACGAAGAAACGGACCTCTGTTTAGTCGCACACAAATTCAAAATTGTGTGTTTTTTTTATCTCTTATTACTAATTAATTACTATATTAAATAACTACCGTAAAAGAAAAAAGCCCCTATCGCGAGAGCAAATCGTGTCTTCGGCCGCCAAGCGTACGACATGAATTGCTAGAAGATTAGGGACTCTACTTACAAACATTTGTGAAACCATCTTATCACAGAGTTTTTTAAAAGTGAAGTCCCTACTCTTCTTCAATGTTGCCTAATTGGGTGTCAATTAAAGGAGAGTTTTTATGTATGAAAAAAACCTGAAGGGTTCCCCTCATAAGTTACTGTACTATCGTTATAGACCCACGGGTACGGAGGAATCGAAGATCCGTGTCGTAAACGAAGAAGAACAGGCTTATACCAAAAAAGAAATCGAAAAAATCTATATACCTGAGGAAGAAATAAGACGGTTCAGCTTAGATAAACACGGGCAACCCATACCGCACGTCGATGGTCACATGACGATTATTAGTAACTACATATGGGATTACTGGGGGCACTTTTTTAGCGCTGAAGGGGTTGCTTTGTATGGCCATCTTAAACGTTTCTGCTACGGTGATAAGGATTATTGTTGGCCCGATCTCAAGCTGATATCACAAAAAATGAATAAAAGCCGCAATACAGTGAAAAGAATACTCGGCATTTTAGAAAAGTATGGATTTGTTGTCGTCTTCAATGTCCAAAATGCCGACAAGAACAATCTGGAGGAAAGCCCACTTTATAAGGTGCGTAAGAAGGTCCCTTTTCTACCAGTTGAACTGTATGAGCAGCTGCCCACAGAATTAAGGTTAGATCACGATAAGTACATGCAGCGGATCGTGGAGGACATGGATGATGTCATTCATCTGGACCCATCAGTTGATTTTACGGAAGTATATGACAACGTAATCCAGAAAGGTACGGTAGTTAGAAAACAAAAAACAGGTCAAAAATTGGAGAAGGAAACTCAAACCAAAGTTAAGTCACTCGAAATGGAACGATCGGACCAGGACAGAAACTTATGGATTGAGGCTCTCAACATTCTACAAGCAAAAATGACGAAGCCGTCTTTTGATACCTGGCTAAAAGATTCATTCTGTATTAAACGTGACCGCATTGTGACTGTCTATTCACCTACTCAATTCGCTTCAGAATGGTTAAGTACCCGAATGGATATTTTGATACGTGAGGCATTACTGCAGGTTAATCAAAGTATAGAGGATCTTAAGTATGATTATTTGTATCAATAATTCATGAAGAAACTATAAAAAACCGCTGTGCTCACTTAGCTTGAGCACAGCGGTTTTTTATATAGCTTGCGTTTAGTTGAGTTCGTCAGTATCAAAACTTTTGTTTATTATCTCGAATTTTTGTTTATTATCTCGCCAATATTGTTTAGTGGGCCAGAGGTTTCTTGGTAAAAAAGCAAGTGTTTTTCTAAATTGCCTGTCTTCGAGGTAATAAGTTCCCCATGCTAGTATAGCCATTACCAAAAACACAACATAAACCCCTGGGTGCATCCCGTTTATTATTGTTTTTAATGTGGTTATGAACGTTTCTTCAACTATAGAATTATCAATTGTTATTTTACGTAGCACAACAAACCCCTCCAATTCTCAGCGGTTATGTAATGTTCACTTGACTCTCAGCCACAGTTTTAACTGGTTCTATTCACCTTAATTCTTGCACGAGCTCCAGACATTTCAGGGACAAATTTCAATTTGTAATATATCAGGTGAGGAATATTCTAACTATGACAATGTCACTTAGTAGTTGTTAGAGTCTTTATGATTTCATGTAATTGTTCTGCATGAAATTCTTTCTCACTTTTAATGTAATTTGAATTTTTATCAGACAATACTGAGTATTCTTTTAACGTTGCATGTCTTGATAAGATAGTACCACCACATGATTCAGCAATATGAGTAGCAGCTACATCAAGAATAAAAGGGAATGCCAAGGATTCATGACTTACAAACTCATAGCTAAATGAATCTACTATCTGGCTCGTCCTGCCAAGCCCACCTGCGTAATAAAGCTGCCCTAATTGAACAACCCAGTATTGATAATCATTGTTTTGATCCATGTGTGACATTCACTCTCCTAGTTAGTTTAGATTTTCCCAGATAAAGCTACCTTTGAGTGGCATATGAATGATCATAAGAGTAATGCTCCTTTAGCCATGAGCGTAGTTGCTACGAAATCCCAAGTTGAGGTTCTAGTCAAACTTTACAATGACGGTTTCCTCCAATAAAAAGTCCAATTGAATCAAATAGTTGATAGTGCCCAACGCCGCTTTGTACGTTGGGCACTATCATTAGACGACTCAAGAAACAAAAACCTTAAATCCTTCTTTCCAAAACGCTGTGATTTCCAGAAGATGACTGTACAGCTCTAGATTATGTTTTTCAGCATTTTCCAGAATCTGATGTTCTGTCATAAAACGTAAACATAACTTCGGATCAGGTAGAGCATCTAACCAATTCATATGCTGTTCCTTTAACTCATCTAATTCTGGAAAGCCGAACCATTCAGGACAGTACATAATCCACTTGTCCTTCAATCCATTTGCCAGCATGAAGAGTGTTAATTTAGCTTGAATACCGGATGAAAATTCAAGAGCCTCATAATCGTTATCTTCATCAACAGTAAGACTACATTCTTCTGATTTTCTATTTTTAGTGTAATGTCTAATAGCTTCAATATTCAACGTTATAATACCTCCCATTGTAATCCGTCCTATATCTATTTGTTCATTATAGATCCAGTTTTCTAATAGAACATCTATAAAGTAGACGTATGAGACATATCTTGTTCTCCTCTGCGTGGGGTGGTTGGTGGTGCTTCTATTGTACACAGAGAGTCAAGTGTGTCTCTTTTTTACATTTCATGGAACTGGTTTTGAGCAAGTACAGTTGTTTAATTGATTTTATCGTGGAAGTGATCAGAAGAATCATATTTAGCATCCTCCGTTATCACTACTCCTGATCCAAATTCTCCTCTAATTTACCTTTTAGATATCTCACTACATTTTCATCCTTGAGGATCAATGTTTGGAATTCTATAGGTATACGCCCTGCTTTGATTACTACTTCATGTGGTTCAAGTTGAAGCACTAATGCTAATCTGATCAGTACTTGCTCTGATGGAGGCGTTCTAAGTTGACCTCTTTCCATCTTGCTCAGATATGTAGCTTTAACATTAGCTTTATCTGCAACTTCTTCTTGGGTCATCCGAAGTTTAATACGAGCTTGTTTAATGAATTCTTCAAACATAATTACCCCCACAAAACCTCATTATTCCATACTTAAATAATAACAAAACTTGAGTAATTACTCAAGTTTTGTTAGTTTCTGAAGGAGTATTGAGTTGGTTAATTGAGTAGCAAGATAAACTAACTTTTTCTCGCTGATATTGGTTAATTTGATCCTCATATTACGCCTCTCAAAAATTGAGAGGCAGTCTATAAAATTTTGAGAAGCTGATTCTCGAAGGTTGAAAGTCTGCATCTCAAAAATTGAGAAGCCGCGTATCTCAGAATTTGAGAAGCGAGAGTATAGCGGTATTCTTGCTTCTCAGATTTTGAGAAGCTGCTTCTCAAAATTATATAATCGGTTTAGCTTCTCAATATTTGATAGTACCCCCTTTAAAATTTGAGAGAAGGTATCTCAGAATTCGAGATATCCTATCTCAGATATTGATGGACCCCCTCTCAAATATTGAGAATAAATAATAACAATCTTTAATCCTTAGAAATAAGCTTTAAAAAGAATTAGAACTGAAGAATAGTTTTCATCATAAAAAAAGAACGCGGCTGATTAGCCGCATTCTCTGTTTAATCTTTTATTAAAGTCATTAAGGAGCAAATCTAACTCCTGAGATACTCTTAACACCTCTGGCGACATTAACCCATGAACTGTTCCAGCTTCATGCATTTCTAATCGCTTAATCTCTATCTCCTCGCAGATATCGGTTGGTTTATCCATTGTATAACCTCCAGATAGAATATGTGATAGTGGTTTTCCCAGTCTCAGCATTTATCTATTCCAATTTTGGTCATCATGAAGAATGCCTGAATCGTTTAATGTCTGCCACCAATTACGGAAAGCATCGTTAATGTCTTCACGTTCTTCATGCAATGGATAGGGCCCACCGAATTTGGTGCCGGTGACTAAATATGAGTTATCAAGCTCCGCTGTATGAAGTTCATCTTCTATCCATGACTCGAATGCTCTTGCAAATAGTTCATGGTCTCTTTTCCAGTATGGTCCGCGAGATCTGGCGTCAAGTAGGAAGTTACTTTCATCCGTGGGAACACCGAATGAAGCCGGAACTTCTAATCCTTTACGCTGTAGAATGTTACAGTAGAGTAACCCGATATCATTCCACATTCGCGGTTTTACATTAAAATTACCGTTTTTAAGAACCAGCATTGCAGCATCAATGTCATAATTTTTCATTTCGAGTAATTCAACAACACGAGCCCGATATTGATACTCCTCAGATGGTAGCGGATCTGGAACGATCACGTGCTTCACACCATCTCCCTCTTTTATAATTTTCATGAGTTCAGTAAAGGCGATACCCACATTACGGGGTAAATAGTTACCTGGCTTATGTCCAGTCAGAGAGAGAGGTTTGCCATTAGAGAATTGATGAGAGAACGAATATAAGTTGAAGTCCAATGCATGTGCCCACTCATGGCAAAGGGATCCCCCACCTCTGAGTTTAGTAATGTTCATGATATTGCTGCCAGGCTCGTAATGAGCGGAGGCTGACCCAGATCCTCTTGCACCGAAGGCTAATCCTAACAAGCCATAGAAAGATGCTGCCTTGTTTGGAATGTCTAACAGGCCCACCAGATCGTTTAGAGCGTGGCCACAACTTAAAACATGATACCTCCCAGCGACATCCTGAACCCAATTACCAAACTGAACTCCTCTAATCCCAAAGATATCGATTAGGTCATCCGGTTTATTAACTCCAGATGCTTCATTAGATTTTCGGACTACCTCTTCAGGAACGAGCCGTTCCCACTTTTCTTTGTTCTCTTTAATGGTTGTCTTTTTCACACCACTTGTGTTCAACCAATTCCAGTCCTTACCCTGTTCAGAATAAAATGCTTTCTGAATCAAGTTATACAAGCCAGGACGGCCCCGCCGGGTACCATAGAAAAGTGATTGAAATCGATCTCCCAGTGCGAGCCAAAATTGAGAACGAATCAATTCAGGTTGCTCATCAATTCTATGGGAATAGGTTGAAAGTCGAGCCTGATACAAAGCTTCTTTAAGCATCAGAAAAGCTTTCTTCATGCGATCCTCATCCTTGGCTCCGGACAAGATGGACTGTAGTGCTCCTATGCTCTGAATATAGTCTGCCCGCTTTTGTGGTGTATCCTCCGGATGCTGGCACACTCGTGCCCATATCAATTTAATCGCGAAGGCAGCTTCCGAAGTAAATCCTTCAACCTGGAGACTTCTCAGATCAAAATCCTTTAGTAATTCATTCTTGCAGACCATTTGGTATGCCACCGAAGGGTTCTCTTCAATTTTGGACCAATCAACTCTAGATTGTTGACTCAAGTGTTTTTTTGCACCAAGTAATTCTTCCCCGACATCATAAACATAGGAATTCTTCGAATTCCTATGAACCCTACCCTTTGTTTCCGCAGGTACAAGAGCATTTGCAGATAAGACTGCATTTTGATTTGGAAAATAGTCAAAAAGTGAAAGCTGATTCATATTTATTACCTCCATACTCTCCCGCGGTAGGCGGGAGGTTTTTTTCTCCGCCAGCCGGCTGGGATTGCATGTGGTTCTTACCTAGGTTACAAATGAACCCTAATTTCTTTTTGATCGTGAATGCATGTTATTGCAAAAAACAATCCTCCTGTTTTTGGACGCAAAAAAGGAGACCCAAATACACGTATCACGTGTTTTCAGTCTCCTAATTAATGGCCATATTCATGCTAAGCTACTCAGCTACTCCCTCTCTGTCCCATTATTGGGTCAAAGAAAATTAATACTTTCTGTTAATGAGAATAGTATACCGTAGAATATGATGAATGTAAATTTATAGAAGTTAGAAATCTAACCACAAATTTTATCGAACGGAGCATTTCTACACTTCACATAAAAGGACTCAGCCGAAGGTGTGATCCTTGGCTGAGTCCTTTTATGGGCCAAATCATTATTGATGACGGTATGCTTTCCATTGATCTTTTATTTTGACAAAAATATAATCCCCTGTTCCAACGCTGCCGCGACTTTCTATCGAAACCTTGACAATAGCTACATCATCAGCAAAAGTATTCAGACTATATTCATCAGTAACTGCTTGAACCCTGGTGTCATCCTGCTCGATTTTTGTAATACCTGTGGCTTCTGTCAACCCTTCAAATGGATCAAAAGTTTTTGGATCATATGTCAGTTGGTGCCTAGCAGCTACATCGTTATTTTTTACTGCTTGAAATACACTAAGCACTGATTCCAGGAGATCTCCTTTGACATTCACATTATTGATGTGATCTAAATCTAGTTCAACTGGTTTACTTGTTTCAGCATTATTGTCTTCTTCCTTCTGATTTTCTACGGAACCAGATGACTCTTGTGTAGCCTCCGTTTGGTTATCCTTATCAGGTGTATTGCTTTGTACATTAGACGGTTTCGTCTCCGTAATGTTTTCATTTGAACAAGCCGGTAATAACAGGCACATGGCAGCCAGGATAAAAACTAACTTTTTCATTGAATTCCACATCTCCTTCCTAATTATAGATTAAACGCCATCTAACCAATTAAAGTTACACATTATGGTGATAAGTATACACCATTTCATCCAGAAATGTTATAATAAATAAGAACAAATGTTCTGTTTATGGTTGTTAAATATTGTTTGAATCACCCTACATATGTAGAAGTAAATTCTTACGAAAGGGGATATTTCACATGCAATCAGAGCAATCAGATTATGAACGCTATAAAAGAGAGATCTATCGTATTGGCTGGAGAGTACAATATAGAGCTAAGAAACTGAGGAAGAGCGAATGCCCTATTTATGAATTCAATACCATGGGGGTCTCTTTCACTGAAGAATCGGATCTGAAAATTACATTACAACAATTAATGGAAGAACTATCGGAAAAGGATCGAGAGATACTATTGAGCATATACGTAAAAGGATACACAGAAACCGAATTAGCAAAAATCTATAACATGAGCCAACAGGCGGTGAACAAATGGAAGAGAAAAACGATCAAACGGATATCACAAACGCCGATTTCAATGCACTGATCGCAGCAGCGAAGAATAAAGATCAAGAAGAAACGCTCAGATTAATCGAGTTATTTAAGAAAGATATACAACACATTAGTAGATTCATATATCTCCCAACCGAGGAAGCTACTTCTGAGATTTTAGTTGAATTTTTGGAGTTTCTTCATAGCGAGAAGTAAAAGCCTTCTAATGTGAAGGCTTTTTTACTTGTTTCTTCAACTGGTGAGGTGAGAACTTATCATTTAGTAGGTTGTTTTTAAAAATCTGAAATTTATGGTTGTACTTTATCCTGAATAAACTCCCTTATATATGAGAAGCAAGAAACGGCCGACTTCTCTAGCTGATCAGCACAATAAAATTAGGAGAGTGATATTATGTTTCAACATTTCAAACGCACAGTAAACGGTACATCAACTGAGGTTTACACACTTGTAATGCACGTTGATAATTTCAAAGTTGGTTCGCTGGGTAGTAATAGTGTATATACTTCTTCTTTGCAGGGCGTTAACGGAACCTTCTATGGTTCAACTATGCTTGGAATTGCTGTTCAAAATGGAGCTGCAGTACGCCCCTCCTCCTCATGGAATCTGGCCTGCTTGAAAAATGGTAGCTCTACTGTTGATCGTAATCGTGGGACAATGTATCGTACAACCGGTGGTACCGTTGCAGTCAAAAAGACGGTTCTCGCACAGAACCTGACGGGAGCTTTAAGTTCACTGAGATGGGCTATCGGAGGGATTAGCTTACTATTGGATCAAACGCTGACGAGTGCATCATATAACTCCGCAATTGCAAGTGAAGCAGAAGGTGTTGGAGGCGTGTCAGACAAGCGACCACGTACTTTGATGGGCTATATCCCAAGCAGTCAAGAGATTGTGCTTGCTATTGCCGTCGATGCTGCAGATCCTGGTAATCCCAATAAAGGGATCACGATGTTTGACGGTCGTACAATCATGAAAGATTTGGGTTGTACGATGGGGATTCACCTTGACGGAGGAAGTTCTACTTCGATTCGTCTGAGACATCAGCCTCAGGATGGAGCTGAGCGAGTCGTTCGCCATCGTGTAACAACGAATGCTCAACTTGTAGCAGCTTATTTCGATACAACTTGGCCACAACAACGTTTCCCTAGTCCATGGACTGATCTTTAAAATACTTGTCCAAGAATCCTTCAAGAAGCCCAGCATCCAATTGATGCTGGGCTTCAAATCCTTTTTGAGAGGAGTACATTATGGAGAACTTATCAATGGAGAGTATTGGAGCTTTAATAGGTACAGTGGGTTTTCCGTGTTTGGTAGCAATTATTCTGTTAAGGACTGTATTGGTGAATTTCAACAAGCGTTTAGATACGTTAGATAAACGATTAATACAGTTAAACAAGTCAATTGTCATGGTTGCGAAGACATTGAAAAGTGAAGAGTTACCCGCAGATACATTGGATATAAGGAGTGCAGAAAAATAAAAAATAATTCTTTAATCCATGCAATTCGATAGTTGAAAATACCCTTGAAATTTGTTACCATTTAGTTATAAATAACTCACCATCAGGCGCTAAGCTATGATTATGGTGATTGCGTTAAGAAGAGCATTTACCGCGTCAACGGTTATGACTCTTAGAAGCTGAAAGGCTGTGGATGGCCACGGCGTGCATGAACTGAATAATGCTATTCAAGCGAAACCCACCGTCAGGCTTCCGACCTATGTATATGGAGATCGGGTTCGGCCATATACGAGATAGAGTCTTCATTGCTGCCAACGGTCAAGACTCTGAGGACCCAAAAGGCTGTGGATTGCCAAAGCGAACATGAACTAAATAATGCTATTCAAGCGAAACCCACCGTCAGGCGTCCGACCTTATGAGGTGGGTTTTCTCTTGCCATGAATTCTTGAGCAAATCACGTTGATTTATAGTCTTCCTTCATGAATTTGCGATAAATGTCACCTCAAAAAACAACCATCTTAATTAAGATGGTTGTTTTTTTTTATTTTTTAAAGTCGGGTTATTGCGGCAATGGGTGCATAAACAATGGCTACAATTCCAAATGTGATCATAGGATAGGTCCATAACCGGTCGGTATTAGGATTCCTTCTTCCGATCAGATAGTAAATTGAAATCATAATTGCAGTCACAAGTATGCCTGGAATAAAGAAACTCAAAAATAATGACACATCAAACTCCATTTTGCTCAAAATTTCACCTCGTCACTTACGGTTAAAACGCAAATCCTATCTGGCCGTGTTGGTCCCTTACCACGCCTATATTGTCATTGTTCTTATGCATCACCCCCGCTAATCTGCGGAAGAACAACGAACTAATTTCGTTGGCAAAGGCACGGATTACACGGCCACAAACACTTTGTCCAATCATCTCGTATATACGAGACATAGGAGTGTGCTCAGGGAATTTAAACCATGCTGGAATCTGGAAAATACGCCGTAATTCATTGATAGTCAAGAAACGCCATTGGTCGCCCTGTTCGTTTAGAACATAGGAGTTACTGGCACTATGACTTCGATATCTTGCGGGTATGCATTGTAGTTCAGTACACTCTTCTGGTTTGACGAAGGTTTTATCCGTATTGCGATCTGCCCACGAGTTATTCTTCGCTTTCTTTCCTAGAAAACTATCCCACCAAGTTTTGACCGATTTCCATTCATGATCTGTTGCAGTATCCAGGTACTCTTTTAATTTGTGTCTTCGGAATACTGGAGCTTTTGGTTCACGGAATAGATCGAAGTCCTCTTTATCCTTAACAAAGAGTGTATAGGAACGCTTCCGATGCGCTATAGAACCAAAGTTATAACTATCAATTGTGATAGGCCCAATCATATATGGATAATCAGGAGTCAAAAGTTCCTGAAGATTATGAAACACAGTAGATTGATAGAATGCCGGGACGTTCTCAGAAAAAATAACACGTGGATCCGCGGCTTTCAATATTTTATATGTTCCTAGGACAATGTTATCAAAATAACCTTGTCCGCCGTCTCCTATACTACTGTGTTCGGAACAATCCAAGGAGATGAAAGCTACATCAGCCTTAGCCACCGTGTTGCAATCTCTTAGATCACCATTGAATAGGTAGGAATAAGGAAAGTTCTCTTTGATAACCTCCGCGCAATCTTCTTCGATTTCAACTTCCTGTACGGCCGTGTAGTATTGGCTATCTACAAACATGGAAGCTCCTATCCCAGATCCCGAACAAACCGTTAGAAGGCGAATGCGTTCGTCTGATGACTCAAATGTTTCAGTATCGAATAAGCGGAATCGGAGTGGTCTCACAACAATTTCTGCATGCTGGCCATTGCGATATACACTTATTTCAATTTTATCCTGAATGCAAAGGATAGACGAAAATTTCGATCCGGATGTGTCTACAAGGGGACGTGGTTTGCCGCTAGTACGGTTCATTCTAGACGAAACGCTGACCTCATACACATCTTGTGTTTCATCGAATGGACTATTCCGGATCGTAATTTGCTTATTCATTTCATCGACTTGAACAAATAGTTCTGATCCAGGTATCAGACCTGCAGCTTCACATACCATGTGTTGAAGCCACAAGCGTGGAGCATTATTCTTTTTACTTACCGTGTAGACCTTTTTTAAAGTCAATTTGCGATTATTCATATTTGAGTTTCCCCATAGGTGAGGGGGAATCCCCTCAACCTCATGGGGATTCCCTCCTTCCTATTCGTTAATTATGTTAACAACCAAACTGTGACCCAGAATCTCTATCGGTTAGTTACTGGCTTCAACTAGCACTTTTCTTATAAGCGGGACTAGTTCTGCCCCATTTCTCGCTAATATAGCATTTCCACTCATCAAGCCACATGACAAAATCCTTTTTATAGGTACTCCGTAGCATCTCATATACAGGGAACACGTCTCGTAAAGGCCGGCGGCTATAATGAAGGAAGGGAATACTCCTCATAATTTTTGATCCAGTCGCCTGAACTTCGCGCAGCTGCTCATCAAACCAACAGGCCTTTAGAAAGGATAATGGCTCTTCTCGAATGATCTCGTCCCAATCCATTCCGATTTCTCTGTCTGCTGAGCAATTGAATGGGCATAGATAGCAGCGTGATCTCCGTGTAGGGAAGTCATTATCAATCAGGAACCTTATACTATCATCTGTCGTTACGTTTTCCTCAACTAGCGGGTAAGCTAATCGCATGTAATCGTATTGAGGAGACTGATACGTTTTAATTCGGCGGATTTCGTCAACACTAAATCCAATGTCGATGATAAATCCCACGTGGTCTGGCATTTGCTGCCTTGGGCCTAGACCGTACAACTGTAATACAAGCTGCCGGGCTCTTTGTTTAACAGGTACAATCTTAAAATCGACGGTACACTGTCTCGGCATCAAACCACCCCGAATCATCTCTCCTGTCTCCGGATTTATCCGGTTGCAGTATACAGGAAGCTGAAAACGTTGATAGTCCGTATAAATGTAACGCATCAACATTTCCTCCAACCCACGCTCCATTGTATTATGTTGCGTTGTAATGAAGGGGGTTGTGTTTCCAACATCCTGTTGCCTTTGACGCCACCAGGCTACCTGCTGGTGAATAAATTCCGGCTCAGCCCCCGTATCAGCGAATATGATAAAGTCGTAATGAATCAACCCTCTAAAGTGCTGTTCAAGTAAATGTGTTGACTGAGTACCGGCTCCAAAAGATAAAACATGAAATATCTTATCTCTTCCCTCTTCCTGGAATTGTTTAATTAGCTCCTCTTTGGATCTAAATACACCATCCAGGTATTTCCTATGTTCCGTAAAATCGGTTTGGAATAGGTCAAGTTGCTTTTCTTTAGTCATGATGACATCCCCTCTTCGAGACAAAAAAATGGACACAAAAAAAGGCATACGGGTCCCGTATACCTATTTGTCTCCATTGTTTTTGACTCTATATTTATTGCTTTTTAAGCGTCTCCCTCATTGACTGCAACGACTGTGCTCAATGAAAATTATCCATTAAATCGTAATAGCATTAGTTTATCAGATTTAACATCTTTTGAACACGAGAAGCCTATTGAGTTCCTTGTAGAGTCCTTTCCTTTTACAGACGTATGCTTCATAAGATTATTCTCATGAAAAAAGCACGTACCGATTGAATACCGGTACGCGCGAGTAAATAAATTTCTTATATGCTTTTGGCTGACAGGCGTACACTTTAACTTATACTGCTTTATTATCCTGTCTCATCTGTTTTCTAAGTTGTTCTCCCAAATACTTTTCATCACAGCCAGTGTCGTACCAGTCTTCAGACTCAGCTGGACGATACCAAATTTCTCCTTGGATACCTGTATCTGTATAACCATCATGTATGCTCTTATATTCATACTCGACGCCATCTACATCAATATTATTGAAATATCTAGCATGACAATCTTCAACATCAAAACTGGTTTTTCCACCAAATGCTAATGAGATCGCCTTTTCTAATTCTTGTACTTCAAGGATATTTTCCATCAAAGTCTCTCCCTAAACTCATTTTATTAACTCCAGTGACTCATAGAATCATAAGCTGCTATAACACAGGGATACTAACGTAATCGATTGTGGAATCAAGCAACATGGCCCCGTTTTCCAGATTTAATGTAACGAGTTTGGCTCGTACTTTGTAGTGATTTATTGGATCGACAAGAACAAAGAATTTGCCCATCCAGTTCCAGGAAACATCCATTTTATTTAATCTAGCTTCAATTTCTTCTTTAGTTAACTTCCACTCTTTAAAATAAAGATTCACGATGTTGTGTATGACACAGTTCTCGTTTACACACACCTCTGCAGAAGTAAATCCACTTTCCGTTTCTAAATACTCCATTGTTTCCATCTCTTCTCTACAGTAAATACATCTTGGCATAGTGTTCCTCCTGTTGTGACTTCTATTTCTATTTTAAAAAAGTGGGATTTGAGTATTCTGCTCCGGTAAATAGTTCATGAAGACATACTCGGTTTCATTCCGTCGTGTTTGTCCTAACTCAGCTTTTGCTACCGTCCCCACTTTTGAATTAAAGGTTAGACAATGCCAGTCCTTATACAGGTCCAATATTAGCGGATCACCATAATAAGTCACCATGGCCTTTCCCTTAATGTTGTTTAACATATCTGCAAGCTGAACATGCTCATTAAATGCTCCCTTATAATAGTGCTCCCGGTTTTTGTACGGCGGATCGATGAAGAAAAAAGTTCTTTCAGAGTCATACCGTTTGATGATTTCCTTATAGTCCAGGCACTCGATCATGACTCTGCTGAATCTTTTCTCAAACTCATGCAACTTACTTACCGCGTTTTGATAATCATTTGCTGTGTTTTTGATCTTTCCAGATCGCCAGCCGCTCTTAATACCATTAGCGGGAATGATGCATTGCCGGAGTAAGTAAAACCACCGGACTGCTCGCTCGAATGAGTCTGCAGGTAGCTGCTCATACTGCCATCGTTCAAATAAGCTGCGACTTGTTGGGAGTGAGCTAAGGTTTTCAATTAGTTCTGCTTTATGAGTACGGAGTACCATAAGGAAATTAATCAATTCTTCATCCGTATCGTTAAAGACTTCGACCGTGCTTCTTTTTTTCCCAATAGTCATATGGGCACCCCCACCAAATACATCAGCCCAGCAATGATGTTCCGGAATTAAAGGAATCAAATCACGCGATAAAAAGTGTTTGCCTCCAAACCATCGAATTACACTATCAATTCTATTTACATCAACATAAGATTTTGTCATTTCCATCTCTCCCGTTTCCGTATCATGTGTTATCGATCCGGAAATAGGCAGGACTCTCTTTGTCCTCTTACGCTTTCTCGAAGGCCGCGTAAGTGCTACTTATCCCTCTATGGGGAGCTCGCCTGAAGGGGGCTACAATGAACCTCTAAATGAACTACATCGTCCATTCCTTCATCACACCTGTTAGTAGAGAGGATGGGGTATTTTCATAATCCTATTATTCATATAGTCCACCTTTATTTTATGAGTGCGATTTGGGTACGAAACAAGGCTTCGCTAATTTTGTTCTCAATTAATCGGACATAGCCCTTCTTAATCAAGTAACATGTGAACTTAGCAATGCTCTTTCCATACTTATTTTTATATAATTCGAACTGTTTGTTTTTATGAAGATCAGATAGCTTCTCTTGATACTGAAGAAAATGCTGAAGTTCCCCTTTGGGATCTTCCTCTTTCATTGCATACTCAAAATCTCGATAAGCTTTATCTTCATCTTTCTTTTTTTGCCGGAGTCCTCCGAGAAGCTTCTTCAATTCCTCCACATTGGGCTCAACACCATACAACTGAGCTGAACTGCCGTATGTGTTGATAATTTTGCTGGCTTCCGAAGGGGACAATTCACTAATTAAAGAAGAGATAGTCCACTTTTCTCGTTGAACTTCTTTAAATCGCCTTTGCTCCAGCTCATCACTTATTAGCATTTCATAGTAAGTAGGCTTTGTTCCTAAAGGAACGCCATCTGCATACAGTCGATAAGGAATATTATTCTCATCTAACAACTGTCTCAGAGGATCTGCCAACGTTCTACCTGCGTGAATCTCTACGAACACATCTTCTCCCATGGAATGGACATGCGCTAAGATTTCCTTTGCGAACACATTGGCATCACTAGCCCTTGGGTGATTTTTTTGCTTAGGATAGGGTTCGATTACCTCTTGGTAAGGGATGATTCGATTTTTATAGAAGCTTAAGAAGAATATATCTTCTGTTGGAAAGCTTCTTGTCTCCATGTACTGAATCACCGTATTGATCCACCGACTCATCTTCCCTTGGTAGAAAAGGTGGGCAGGCATAGCCGTATCCGGGCGAGCGGAGGATTCAGTAATCAAAGCAATCCTTCTCATGTCTATATCGTCTCCTTTTTTGGACACAAAAAAATGGACACAAAAAAAGGCATACGGGTCCCGTATACCTATCTGTCTCCATTTTTTTGAAATCAGTATCTTTTAGCTGTTAAGCGACTCACTCATTGCATGCTCAGTTTGGGGCAGCAAGGAAAACTAATAAAATAATCGTAATATTTTTATTTTAGCAAACATAGAGCATTTTGAAAAGTTTTTCGAATGATCAGATCTAGATTACATGAATAGTTATCTATGATACGGTTAGCCTTTAAATCTTAACTGGGCCTCGGCCATCCCAAATGCATTCCATAGTCCATCAAATACAGGCTTGAGGGCAAGCCCGATTTCCTCGGGACTTCTAGTTGAAAAGTTTTTTGGATCAATTAGAACTTCCGGTAGAGTAATCTTATCTTCACTCAAAGGCCAGGTATCCATAAAGGATTCTGGACTAGAGATAAAAACAAGATTTTGTACACCATAGAATGAGCAAATAAGGTAAAATGGTTCGCTGATCTCCATGATGTCATAGTTGAAAAGCTGTCGATGTAGAGCTTGAATGAGCTGTCTTTCAAAAGCATACGCAGCAATCGTTAGATTGTCCGTCATGCGTACAGTCGACAATTCAATAACTCCATTTCTGAAGATTTGCATTCGTGCTTCGCCCTTATTTGATTCGGAGTACAATCCATGTATATTGATTCGAGGGTCGCCACCCGCTGAAGCAATAGGGGTCAGACTTACTTTGCTAATTAGATTTACGTCCAGAGTATACTGATTTTCGAAGCAAGATAAGGGAAGTAAGTGAGCAAGGAAGAATGGAACATCCCTGTATGAATTAAATGTGGTTAAAACTCTTTCCTCTTTGAAGAGCTCGTACTTCTTGGAAAATTCCGTTGTTCCTAAGAACATTTCACGTAGTTCGTGTACATCTAAAGGGAACTTCCCATTCGACTTTCTTGAATAAAATTGATTATTTTGTTTTACTTTGTGAGGGCGCGACCAACTACGATAAGCCCGGATTAAAATGACATAATGTTTGGGGGATACTTCAAAGGATTTAATGTCATATCGTGCAAGACGTGGCTCAAGACCATTGTGTAGAATTTGATTAAGGTTTAACATATATGCATCAATATCGTCCGCCTTGATACCTGGAGTAGAAGTAGGATCTCCTTCCGCCTCTTCGATCCCTAAGTAAAAATCTCCTCCGAACGCATTTGCAAAAGAAGAAATTGCTGCACAAAATTGCTCAGATCGAACCATCTGGGATTTATATTCGATGGTCCCCCCTTCTTTCACCTTATTAGTAATTAGAGCTTCAATATCACTTAACTCAATAAGTTCAATTTTTTTTGCGAATGTACTCATCACATTTCCTCCTTCAGGAAGTAATTAAGAAAGTTATCAGAAGCTCTCTTTATAAAAAATTCTTCAATGGTATTTCGTCTTACCACACATACTTCCCTGATAGTACAATCTCAGTAAGAGCCCTCCATAAGAAAACCACTCTCAATTCATCCTCTTTACTTTCAATCACTATCTCGCTGTTCCACAAAAGAATCCACCCAGCACCAAATGAATTCAGTATGAACGGGTGTAATTCGGTTAGGAATTCCAGGAGCATACCCACTGAAAATATTGGGAAGATTTCTTCGTACTTGGCTGTCTGTCCCCCCTCGTACACGAAATCATCTGCATACTCAGCCAACACAGTGAATACGGTATCTGGAGAATTTTTGAAAAAGAATCGGTCCCCCACCTTGTAATCAAAACAGGTCTTATCCAAGATCAAATCTAATGTGGATACTCCTGCGGAAAGAGTCTCAGCTGGAGTTAATGAATCTCTTTTTAGTCTCATATGCTTGCTTCCTCTCAATGATAATCTCTGGATTGTACAACGATATAGGGTTGAAGTCGAGATGAGGGAATCCAAAGTCATGATCATACGCGGGATAATAATTCAATATTGTACAATAATAATCCTCGAACGTTTCAGTTATTTCAACCCTGAGGAGGTAAAGGAATATGTGTGTTGAAGCAGCACGGGTCAATGCCTCAATGGATTATGTATTGAGAGAACTTAAAGGCGAAGGGTACATTGCAGGGTTCCCTAATTTCCATCAAGCTGACCATGGAAATGGAACAGTTATCGCGATTTTCTGTATTAAAGAGACCGCTGTAGATTTTAAAAGCATTTCTGGAGACCGTATAGGTAATCCTGATCGTACAAATATGATGGAGATGTTCAGAATTGCAGCCAATCTTGCTTCAGAGGATGGATATCCTGCAGCAATCCCCTCTCTCCATCACGATAGAACAAATAATTTGTATGGGTTTTACTTTTTCAAACCAGGATATGTTGATTGGAAAGATGTCAAAGCAACTGATCTTGGTAATCCAACGGATATCGCTGAACGCTTTAGAGCAGTCAATGACTACAGTATTTCTCTTCCGTACAATGGGGGGTTCCCTAATTTTCATCAGGCTGATTACGGTGAGGGTGTGGTATTTGGTACGAATCTTATAAAAGGCGAGGCTGGTGGATTAAGTGAGGTACCACTTTCAGCTCTTAACATGCCTTTTTATGAAGAGGTATTCTGTACTCCGAATAAGAGCACATCATTGATACCGAATACTGGAGAGACATCACGTGTATGCTTGCAAACCTGGATGGGCACTTATGTTTGTGCAGAGAATGGGGGCGGTAATCTTTGTGTTGTAAATCGACCAGCAGCTAGGGCTTGGGAAACATTTGAACTCCATCGCTTGGATGAGGTTCACATTACTTTGAAGGCTCATAACGGCCAATTCCTAAGCGCTGAACAAGAAGGTAGATCGCTTGTAGTAGCAATCAGCCCTGAGGAAAAAGAAAAAGAGACTTTCAAAATGTACATCGATCAAAGTGGGCTCGTTGCTATATCTGCATATAACGGTAAATATTTAAGTGCAGAATCTGACGGAATACTTACGGCCAATCGTGATGTGCCTAAATCGTGGGAGGGCTTTCGTATTGTATCTCCTGATAATGCGAATATTAATGAACTGACGCGGATCGTAGTCAACGTATATAAAATTTATACTGCTCCTATCTGGCATACAGGGACGGTTATTGGGGATCGGGAATATTATTTCCAGATGAGTAACCGCGTAGAGAGTTGTTATCCGAGGATGATGGATTCTCGTTTTATATTCCATCGGGAAATAGTACGGCACGTACCAGGAAACTTGGATAGCATAAAGTCGGTACTCAATATGGTGAGTAATGATTGGAACGGAACCCGATATGATGTTGCAGGTCATAACTGCAACTTTTTCACAAATGATTTACTGAACAAACTCGGTGTACCAGGGCTTGATCAAGAGTATCTTGAGGCAAGTGGCATTGCCAAGGGATTTTCCCAAATACCCGGTAGCTCCCTATTCCAAGAGGTAATTGTAAAATGGCCAATTGATGATAAACGATTAGATGCGGCATTTATGGACGACTTAGTAAAACTTGCACGTCTTCCTGCGGATACAGTAAATGAAGTCGGACGGTTTTTCAAACGTATTGGTTTCCCCGGGGGTGGTTTTACGGGGATCAGAATACCGCCTTTACCCAAACCATTTTAAAAGGGAATGTAAACAAGGTGTGCCCTCGGGGGCACTTGCTCATTTTCGTTTGTTCAAGAAATCCAATACTTTTTTATTCTGTTCCAATACTTTCTTAATCCCCCAGTCCGGCACGGTTGTTTTAGGTTTAGTATTAGCTGTAGGTTTAAGAGGTTTCTTTTCCATGTCTATACGCCCCTTCTTCGTTTTTAACAAGGATTGGCATAATGAGAGACATTTAAACCTATTAACCTATTAGAGAAGGTCTGTGCGGTGAATAAGGTAACGCAAAAAGGTGCTCTATGAAATTTCATAGAGCACCTCGGATCATACAAACAGCCATTATCTATTTTTAAGGATATTCAGTACGTTATCGTTTGCTTTCAAAATCTTCTCTAGGCCCATATTCTTCTCAATTGTGGTCTTAGGCCGACGAACAACAACCTTATCCGGGGTTGCATCAATTTTTTTAGACTGTTTAAAAAGTGTCATAAATATCACCTCGTATACTTAATATACCACACTACCCATCTATGAACCAATCAAATATCTGGACTAGATTAACAATATTATTAGCATCAATCCCATTTAATATGGCTCCAGATTCAGCTGCTTGGATAGTGATAATGAAACTATTGGTAGATCCGAAGAAAGGTACACAAATCGTATTTCCTTCCTCTACCACGTAAACTGCTGCTTCTGCTAATTCTTTACTGATTTCCTCTTTGTTCTCTTCAGGGATCAGAATACTGTTGCTTCTTTCAATCTGAGGGAGAGAATTCCTTATGTTAGTCATGCGTATTTCTGGGTCGCTATCGAATTGAATCGATGTAGTTGAGATCCGTAAGCCGAAAGTATCCGTATAATATCGAAGATACTCTTTTAACATAGACGAGTACAAATCCCACTCTGGCAACTGATCCTTCTGCTCATCTGTGAGCTCGGTTAGATGATGTTGTGAGTATTGAACAACTGCAGTAAATTGAGCTGTTTTCTGAAAACTAGAGAGAATGATCCGTTCATTATCACGTATTGTGTTTTCGATAATTTGATCATTTTTTTTGAATTCAGTATTTCCGATCTTTTGAATACTTGGCGTTTCTAAAATAGCCAGGTCAATGAAGATAGCTATACTGGCGAATTGTACGGCTTGCACCCAATCATTTAATAGAATGTGACCGGCTAAAATCATCCCAAAATAAATAAGTGCCATAATGGCATAGGACGTTTTACGGATGTTCAACAAATTGCTTTCATACCAACCACGATTGTACCAGTGTATTGCCGTTGCGAGTCCCGCTATGGCCATAAAGCCAATGGCCATCCATCCGAAATAAAACATGAGGTTCCTCCAAATAGAAAAAATATAAGGATTCTAGGGGTTAAGATTCCCTATTGGCCATGAACTTCTTAAAGTCTTCTTCAAATCCTAGTTCTAGCAGTAATTCACTAAAATCATACCCATCTTCTTCTGTTATCTGACCTGGACCTGACACAAGGGTAAGCTGCAAAGGTTCGTTATAAATCTTTTCCGTTCCAGACCAGTCTAATCTGTCTGAAGCACCTTCTCTGAGTAGTTCTGGATGAGGAATAAACCTCCAGGTATTTCCTTGTTCCAAATGGTTTTTGAAACCCTCATCTTTATCACTGTAGGGAATCATGATTTGAATCACTTGGTTTCCTGTACAAAGAACCAACCAGGCATATGGCAAATAAGTTGGGGCATCCGATTGTCTATACAGTAGATGAACCTCAGGTACGGGAAATACATGTAATCCTTCGACGAATTTAGTATAGGCATATAACTTTACTTGGGGCCGCTTCAACAGATGGTCAGTCTCTTTAATCCAATCTAACGTCATGGGGAAATCTTTGAAGTCAGATTCATCCATCATTGTAAGGGCCATTTTTACATATGCCTTATAGACAGCCATGGGTATGTAAGACAACCTTGTTAAGGTAAGTGTGATCTCTCCCGCCTCCTTATCGTATTCAACAAGTGAGGAGTCTGGATCAACTTTAATGTGAACCATATGATCTTTTGCTCTTACATTGATGCCTTTTTTGTTATGTGCAGGAATTCCTTTTTTCCCTCTTATCAGTGAGAGTGTTCTTAATGGTGCACTGTAGCGTCCGAGATCGTTCTCTAAAGTTTTACCAAAGAAATCATTACACATATCACACTCGTAATAGGTCAGCACATGCTTGTTGCCTATTGATTCAGGGATGGCATGAGCCTTTTTTTCAAATTGTACTCGTGTAGGGTTCAATCCACAAAACCGACAGACTCGATTATCTTCATCCCCTAGAATCATCTCGCGATCAAGTAAAAAATATTCTGTACGGTAGTGCTTGGAATAGAACGCGGCTTCATCATTTGTCATCTAATCACCTCTATCTAATTATAACTTACGACTGTAATAAAACGAAGAACCCCCGCAAGGAGGTTCTTCGTTTTATACAAACATGTCTATCGTTGTCTGAAGATCATAGTACCTCTCCTCCAGAGAGACGAGCAGGTTTACATTAAACCCGAGTGCTGCCTCACTTGACATGTAAGGGGGCACGATAGATTGTCCAGTCAACGTCTGTAACTTCCCGAATATACGAGCATTAAGCCAGGAGCTGGCATCAGCAGAGAACCAACTATACTTGAGCAGCAAGTTAAATGATCCAAGCCCTAAAGCATGGAAATTAACAGAGTCTCCATACTTTCTAAATATCTCGTCAAACGCTCTTTCTCTCCGCTGTGTACTCACGGATCTCAGTGCACTGCCACCAATTGCAATTAGTTCATGTTCTTCATCAACTAACTCTTGCAGAGCAGCCATATCGCTTTGGATATGATATACCGGTACCGGCTTACGGCCAACCTTCAGAGCCAAATAATTCGTATTACGTTGGGTGGCGGCTGAATCACCGATAATATCCAGTGTAAGGTACTGGTATATGATATCATTATGCTGCTTGATAAATGTAGCATAATCATCAATGTTGATAGGCTTAACAGGCAGCCCTTTTTTGGCAGCATCATGTAATGTCTTCTCTCCAGGGTCTATAATGACGCATTTATAGTCAAACCCTAACTCTATAATGGTCTGCTTCCACTGGTTTGTATGGTCATTCCGGATCGTGAAATAATTGAGCAGAATAAAGCGCCCCCCATACTCTCTCACAATTTCCATATCCCTTTTCGATTTACTTAATCCACTAAAAATATACCGCAACCCGCGGAGTGTTAATCGAACGGCACCGGACTTCGTCTTCACCACTTTGCATATGTCCACCATTATAGCTTTGATGATGGCTGCCATCGCACTTGAATAGGCGTTAATCTTAATAAGAGCCTTGAGAGTAGTCACACGCCTATAAAATAATAGAGCCAGTGCTCGACGGATGCTATCCCGAGGGATACGATTGTCGGCGTGTCCATTCTCTGATCGGATATAGATATATCTCTCAGTCACTTTTTGAATCGTATTGATCCGTCCTGTCTTGATAGTGTAGACAACAGAACCAGCTCTCCCTATGTTAGAGAAAAATGAACGTTCCTTTTCTCTGGCTTTCCGGTTATAGAATGTATCTTTCGGATTCATACATGTGCTCCAGCGACAATTTCGGCAATAAAGCCGACATTTAACGATTGGAGCTTTCCCCCCTTTTATAGTATTTCTTCCGGACAAGATGAAAAAACCTCTTTAGTTACAGGCTCCATATGGAGTACCTGCAGCAGAAAGAGGTATATTACATCAAACCGTATTTAGCTTCATGACTACAGCATCATTAATTACGATGGATGCCTTACAAATAGCCATTTCTGCTGTTTCTCCAACACCAATGAACGTATCTTCATAGTAGACAGCCCAGAATCGGCCCTTACCGGACCCGCATGCCACCAGCGATGTTTTATCTTCAACCAGTACATAATTAAAGACAAGGAACGCTGACCCTATTTCCTGAGCAGGTTGAAAGGAATCTACTTTAAGATAATCTTTCTGAGTAATGTAAAATGGCGGTTCTACCGTATGACGGGACCAATTCATTACTTCCAGAGCGATATATTCATTTCGTTTCTCCATATCCATGCTATCGAACTGTTGAAGTTGCTTTTCACAGTGAATGCGCGATCGCCGGATCTCATCTTTCGTAAGGGTCTGAAGGTATTCAGCTCGCATAATCTCGTAACAATCCTTCTGAAAGTGATTTTCTATAAGCATAATAGAGCTCCTCCATTTCTATGAAGCCTTACTTCGGTATGTTCTTACTTTCCCGCTGCCTTTGCACATAAAACAAACACCATTCTGTATATGCTTATAGCGAGTTTTTCCGGTACCATTGCATCGGAGACAACGCTTCATTTGTTTGGATGAGGTTTGTTTTAAAAGCTTGGTTTTACGAGAAGAAGAGTTGGACCAGAAAGAAGGTCTCTTTTTTCTATAAGCCTTGGGTGCAGGCTTCATCTCTTGTGCTGCTTTTTGTTGCTCCAGCGCCTCCAACTTCGCACGATCAGGCTGCTCTACGATATACTGGGGCTCATAAGGCGGACGAGATACATACTCTTTGCCGGCCTTACGTTGTTCAATAAGAACGATGATCTCTTGTCCATCCGTTTCAGATGAGAGAATTCCCCAGGCTAACCCTTCGAATTTCCGTTGTAACTGACACTGAAGTGCATCAGCAGCCCATCGCCAAGTTTGTTTACTCTGCTCACATTTATATTTCCGGTAATACCATCCGCCAGCTTCTGCTCCACCATAAGCACGGCTCACTGTGTAGACGTTAACCCAGGGGACCAATCCAAAAAGAGTTTCAAATGAACGGGTTACTCTTTTAACCAACGTTTTAAATGGATTCATGGTGGATGGTTCCTTCCGGATTCTTTGTTATCCAGTATTTGCGTGGGGGTGTCTCTCTGACCCGCCGAATCAAATGCATCCATTGCCACTCAGAGGTACGGGGGCGTTTCTGATAGTTTGCCAGATTTCTCAGAATCACAAAATAATTGATCTGTCTCCCAACGAAACGTTTCCATGCATTTTCCTCTACTGTAATACCCTCTATACCATCTTTAGTGTATTTTCCTTGTAAAGTGGATGTAATCGCAAAAAGGCTGGTATCCGGATACTTGGATTCAAAAATGCTAACCGCGGCACGTCTCAATTCAAAGTACTTGCTTGGTTTGGCATAGTAGAAACCAAAAAGAGGATTGAAATGCAGCTCGTATACGCCGTGCCCCTTATAACTGACAATATAATACCGGTTTAAAAATCTCCCCGTCAGTTTATTTTTAGCTGTCACCAAGAGGGAACCCAGGATGATCGCTACAATAAACAGAACTACAAAATACAAACTACTCAGTACACCTACAATGAACATATGCATTTATATTACCTCCTTCAAAATAAATAGGGACAGTTGCTGGATCAGCACTGTCTCCTATCCTATTCACGCCACAATGATTTCATAAGAAAGCTCGGCCTGGGGGATCATGGACGTCACAAAGATTTGTCCTTGTTCTTCTCCAAAATTCTGTACAGGTTCCCCGTGTTCAATGAAAACGGGAACTGAACGGCCGTTTACTTCTTCCTCCAAACGAGACAGATCAAGAGAAACCCGCGCTTGCTCTGAGCTGGTTAAACCAAACTCTTTTCCTTGATAGAGCAATTTGTGCTGCAGTCGGATTACGCCCTTCACAGTTCGCCGTTCCAGCACAATTTCAGATGAAGTCATCTGCAGGTTGGCTTTACTTACCTGCAGCTGCGCATATTGCAGTAGAAAATGCTGAACAGCCTGAATATGAAGAGAAATCTCTCTTTGCTCTTTCTGGCCTTCTAACAACTTCTGTTGCAGATGTGGCAGTTTCTCGGAATCAACACTGGTTTTGGCCAACATTGATTGTTTGACCTGCAGACGCTGAATATCCGATTGCAAAAACTGCATTTCCTGCTCCTTCCGCTGTTTAAAGTCCTCTGTCTCTTCCTCGTGCTGTGTATACATACGAGAAATGTTCTCTTTTATTTGCACACCCTCATCTAGCAGGGCTTGGCACTCCGTTTTCTTTACTTGTATCAGAAGGGCACGTTCCTTCTTCCCCTCTGCATCCTCCGGCTTCCAATCGTAATAAATGGCATGCCATTCATCGTGAGTTTCTCTATATCGTTTCCCGAGAAGAATAAGATCGGATTCCCATTCAGTAACATAATCAGGGATAGATGGACCTTGGACCGCTGAAAGTTCATTCAGTTCTGCCGTTTTTTCTTCTAGTTCTCGAGTAATCTCAGAATTGGTATCTGCACCACCATTGAAATTACTGGCAATACGTATTTTCTGGATTCTGGTTTCGATATCTCCGATGTATTCGTTCCATTCATTCATCTCGTCATTAAGTTCATTGAGAAGGTCCACAGGATCCTTCATCGTTTTTAGACGCTCTTGATCCTCGATAGAGAGACATGCCATTGCTGCTGAATACTCAATCTTTGGCATGAGGGATAGGAGTACATTCCGTTTACGCACCGGTGTAAGAGAATCAAAATAGCCAGGAACAAAAATGCAAAGGAATGTATCGGTTTGGCCCACAATAGCGTCTATGTCCTTCTGAGTAGTTTCAACTTCATTTAAGAAGAGATGAACGGTTTTCCCCTTTATCTCTCTACAAATGGATACTGGCTGGTCATACCCTTCAATCTCCCATACGGTAAGAACTCGGGTATGCTTGGTGTTCCAGCTTTGCACATATTTTTTAATCCCTTTGGTGTGGCCTTGAAGATCACAACCTAAGACTGACCATACGATACCTTCACAGAGCGCGGTTTTTCCTCTATCCCGATCACCGACAATGCGGTTAATCCTGCCAAAAGATATAGAAGCGTACTCTGCATAATTTTTAAAGCCAGTCATTTCTATCGCTTTCAGTTTCAACGTATTACCTCCTCATTGTCAGAAAAATAGAAAGAACCCCTTATTAATTAAGGGGTTCACTCTTAAAAGTCTCAGTTATCTATAATCAATCCAGTCCTCTAACTCCTGGATAGAATCTTCCCAATGACAGTGTAGGTTAACAGCTTCTTACGGCGTGCAGCCTGATACTGTAATTTCATCATCTGAATGTTATTCATGTTCATCGTTATGCGCCCATACCGGAGAAGGGGCTCTGCCCCAACTGCGGCAGAGGGACTCCCTCCTCAATGTATAATGTTATCTATTGCCTCCAGCTTCTTGCAGGAACTCAGAACTTAACTACGAGAAAGAATCTTCCCGATCACAGTGTAGGTCAACAACTTTTTACGGCGTGCAGCCTGATACTGTAATTTCATCATCTGAATGTTATTCATGTTCATCGTTATGCGCCCATACCGAGAAGGGGCACTGCCCCAAACTGCGGCAGAGGGACTCCCTCCTCAACATATGTTATTATCTATTGCCTCCAGCTTCTTGCATGTGTTGCTTCAATGTCTATTGTGAATTTAAGCGATAACTTTAATCGTAGTGTTCTCATGAACGGTCACAGATACTTCATGTCCGGATTCCTGTAGAACAAAAATCATGTTGCAACCAGCCGTATCAATGACCCTACCTTTTGCAAGAACATCACCAGTTAAATTAAAAGTGGCCACGATCAATTTTCCTTTATAATCAGCTACATTTTTCATCTGTAACCCTCCAATAATGATTTTTATATGTTCACCAGATTGAGCGTTTAGACTGCTTGCCCTAAATGCATTTTTAAGATCTGTAAATCTAGACACTGCTGGTCTGTTAGAATCGGCTGGCGGCTGTGCATGGCTTGAACATTACTACATACCTGCACCGGGTGGGGGTACCCGAAAGCCTGCTCTACGTTCACCCATTTTTCAATGCACAACAAGATATTTTGACCAATATCTCCAGGCAATGCCGCTACATAAGTTAGGATGTTGCCATGTTGTGCATCAGATAGTTCGGTTGTCATTACAGAATCCTCCTCGAAACTTTTGTTTAAATAACTATCCAACCAGTTCGAATCCTATTTGATCGTCTGGCTGCTCTTTCCCCGTTAAGTTATATGTAATTTCATCGATCCATACGGCGTATTGCTGATGTTTAATCGTTTTCCGTATATCCAGGTTTTTGACTTCAAAAAGATAGTAATCCTGAATGGGATACACGGTAAAACCGAGTTGCTTATCAACAGTTTTGGTCCATATGTTCGATGTTTTTTCTGTATAACCTAAAACGGAGCGTATCTTATCCCTATCAAAGGCTACTTGCAGCCAATTTACATATGTTTTGAAATGACCATTCATTGCGAAAAAACATTCTGACAGCGCGCGGGTTAGTGCCGTCTTATCTGTATTGCCAGAAGGATGGGAAAACCGTATCCAAAAATAGGACCGTTCCTGATCGCTCATTCGAACACGATGTTCAATTTCCAACGTATGTTCGTTAATCTTCCTAACCCAGTTATTCTGTCCTTTTTGGCGGAAGGTGAGCTGCTCAATTACAGGTTTAACTGCATCAATCCTGGCATCCACGTGCCATTTGAAGGCGATGTAACGAATATTCATGTGGCTCACGCTCCAATCCGAAAGCCTTGACCGATGGTAGTGCCAACGGGGAGTATTCCGCGATAGCTTCGGCCGGCAGCGAATAAAACCATATCTTCACGATGAAAGCCACTGTCCTGTAACTGTTCGTTGATCAATGAAGACCAAATGAACAATTCCGCGGTTGATAACTCCATCACGTTGACTGGTACAAGCGGAACAACATCAACATCAACAAGTCCATCTCCAGTTAAGGCATAAACGGTATAACCAAGTGCTTTTGCCATCTGCAGGTTTTCGCTCATTCGTCTTTCAAACCCACCCAGATTCACGAGAAGACATACTTTCTTTTTCTTGGAATCCATATCTATAGAACCTCCCCTGTTTGACTTTTTATGCGGAAATGAGATAGTCGCCGATTTGTTGCAGCACGTTATGTTTGGAAATGAGCTCTAGTAGCTCTTTTTCAAAATTAGCCGCAACAGACTCTTCAACTTTATTTGCTTTTCCACGTCCACCCACAACCACAATCAATTTAGGACCACTTGTGGCTACATCAAAGTCAATACAGATCTCTTCGCCAGCAACTTCAACAATGGCTAACCCGCCAAAAATAAAGCTTTGGCAAAGGCGAATCGAAACTTTTTTGATCATATCTATTTCCTCCCTGTTTTTAGGAACAAAAAAAGGGATGCTGCATATAGCAGCATCCCTATTTCATCCTATAAAAATTGACTAATTACAAAGTGGCGCTTTTTGGAAAGAAATCCTGCATAGAGAAGTTCTTTTCCAAATCCATTAATGAGACGGTGACGTTGCCAACAATCTTGTGTGAAGCCAGCAATCGTGCATAGCCTGCCATTAACGCGCCATCCGCGAGGTGAATTTCTTCCTCGCATCCACATTTCTGTACGGGGATATCCGTAACAATCAAAGTACCCCCGTCAAAACGCCGTTGATTTGAAGTCGTCATTTCTATAATCTCCTTTTTACACCGGTCACATTGAGAGCTCATTCAGCATCCCTCCTATGACCTTATTTTATCATGAGTTTAGAAAATCACCAAAAGATTTCCGTCCGTTTTAGCCAAAAACCAAATGATCGATCACCAGGATGATCCCGATGATATAAGCTAGCAGCATGAGTGCTTGCTGGCGATCTTTTGTAGGCATATCCTCACATCCCGTTATTCATTATTAGGTATGTACTTCGTGTATCTGGGATTGTTATTCACCGGAAAAACAGTCTTTACGATAAATCGCTTATCTGTCTTCAGGAGAACGATTGCTACAATCCAGTCACCAGACATAGCTGGCCCAACAATGGTGCGTTCAGGCTCAGGATTACGTCCCTTATCTCCACTATCAAACCCTTCGACAATTTGTCCATGAGCGATAGCCCAGACGATATCAAGTTCATCGAATACACGATCAGGATAATTCTCATTGTGCAGACGATCATTGATATAGTGGGGGGAAATTGTAGTGATGTACCCATCCTGTTTATTAACACCTTTTAATATGCGTTCCATTTCATCTAACCAATATTTTTGCATGTGGTCCATCTCTATAGCCCCCTTTTAATGTCATTTGTTTTTAGACACAAAAAAAAGCCCTGAAAGTTAAAATAGGCATGACCAAATAGGCCATACACTAATTTACCTCAAGGCAATTTTATACGTTGTCTGATTGACAACTGCTCCATCTACAGCTGAATTATATCAGCCGAGAAAATTAATAGTTATTCGTAATATCGTGATTATAACCTAATTAAGGAAGATGGACAATAGGAAGGCTGTAGCATTTCATGGAGTGAAGCAGTCCTGTGGCCTAGCTAATAGTTGAACGTTGTTGAGATCTAAATTTGAAGTGTGGATCGGGCCCCTCTCCCCTCTAACGTGAAGCTGTGATGTCTACATGCATGTACTCTGTAAGAATCAATGTGATATCGACCTTCACTTTGCTCCATAATAGTGTCATTTTATGTTCATATCCGTGAGTGGAATAGTCTACAGTTAAACTTTCCGTAGATCTGTATTGCTTGATTATTTTAATATCATTTTGCCTGAGCGTTTTCTTCAGCTCAACCATTTCGACAGTGATCCTTCTCTGAATCGTGTCCAGATGATCCACATAAGCAGTTTTCATTTTTAACGTTGAAGCGGATATTCTTTTTTTATCCTCCTCGATCGTATCCATCAAGAAAGGGATTTCTACGTGTCTCTTTACTAAAGCTAATTCTTCAGATGTCTGTTTCAAAGTCAGGCCCTCCTTCATTAAGTCGAACGGAGAGCAGCTTATCAAAATCTATCCAATCATAACCCTGTTCTAATTCGATCTTAATTCGTTTTCCAGAGTTACTTACAGATGTAACTATCCCTTGTATAAATGTACTCCCAGTTTTGTTAAACAATTCGAGGGTAGCTTCCAACGTATAATTAAGAGACATCCGTAAGTTCTGTCCAATGATCTCTCGTTCATCTTCGTGTAAGAGCGGTTTATCTATATAGTCTTTTTCTGCATGGTGTTCATTGATTCGCTCTTTATGCTGTGGCAACATCATCCGATTAGATTCCCATAATCCGTTAGCTACCAGTTTTTTGCTCATTTGTAGTGGCCTCCAATTTTATTTGATCTATCGATTGCCTGACCAGCTGCAGTAATAGAACTTGCTCGTAGTATGGCAATGTCGCCAAATCGATCTTTGATGTCATCCATGACTCGATCAATCGCCCGTTTCTGCTCTTGATCATCGAATAAAGATAATTGGTACGTGTCCGCATTAGATAAATCAGAGAGTGATACGCTGACACGACGAACAGGCTGTCCGTCCCAGTGATGATGGAATAGCTTCTTAGCAACCCTACACACATCCACGGTTATGTTCGTAGGGTCGGGTAACTTAATCTGTCGGTGAAACCCCGTTGGCCGGTCGAAATCTGCTCCCGATGAACTGACAGATACGACGCTACCCATCAGTCCCTTTTTGCGGGCTCTTCTGCATACTTCTGTACAAATATCTTGAATGACCACGTCAATCTCCCAGGCCTCTGCATAGTCTCTGGGAAGAGTCATTCCGTTTCCGATATCCTTTTGGACGCTATGTGTTGAGATCGATACCGGGCTTTCATCTAAACCATTGGCTACCCTCCAAATGACCTCCCCATTAACCCCCCATTTGCTTCTTAGCTTGGATAATGGCGTAGTGGCAAGATCTTCTATTGTCCGGATCCCCATTTTCCAAAGATGTTTTTCCATCCTCGATCCAATTCCCCACATTTCACGTATAGGTTTATGCCCAATATGTTTATGCAGTTCTTCCTTCTTTAAAAAGAATACTCCACCATCAATTTTTTTGGCGATCATATCACAACAAAGCTTACTCATCACTTTATTGGTCGAAATACCTGCTCTGGCATATACGCCGGTCTCATTAAGTATTTTGGCTTGAATTTGTTTGGCCAGGTCTATGGGGTCGTTACCAAACAGATGCAGTGATCCAGTCACGTCCGTAAATAGTTCGTCTATGCTGTAGGGTTCCACCAGGTCAGTAAACTCCTCAATAATGGACATGATTTGAGTTGAAACCTCGATATACTCCTGCATATGGGGTCTCACGACAATCAATTCCGGGCACTTTTGAAGTGCTTGCCATAGTGGTTCAGCTGTAGATACCCCTTTTGCTTTAGCCAGTGGACATGCAGCAAGTATAATACCAGAACGTCTTGCCGGATCTCCCGCTACGGCTAAGGGTTTGTTTTTATATTGGGGCATCTTTGCCTTTTCAACTGAAGCGTAGAAGCTTTGCATGTCAATAAGCATGATTGTTCGTTGTTTAGTGGCCATTGGTATCACTCCCGTACATTTAAAGAACGTATGTTTGTATATATTATAAACCGAACACACGTTCTTTATGCAAGAGGTAAATTTTTATATGTTTTGCTGTCCATGTGTAATGTATTTCCTAGTGGGATATTGGCCAAGTAAGAGTAGATTAATAAATGCATGAAAATTACTCTTTTGCTTCGTTTTCTTTCTCGGGAAATTATACTCAAGATCGTTTCTAAAATTACTATACTCACTATCATGGTTCTAAAGACATGTCATTCTTCCTCGAAATGTTACTATTGTCCCACTATAAGTAATGGTATATGATTAAAATTGGTAAATATTGAATTTAGGAGAGATAAGATCATGAAAAAGAAAGTATCAGGTTCGAAAGGTTTTATAGCAGGATTTGTAGCAGCAGGTATGATCTTTGGAACGACCGCCTTAGCGGCTAGTAATTCAGTAACAGTCGATATCGCGAATCTTAAGTTTATGTTTAACAATGTTGAGAAAAAACAGGCAGCAGGTGAAGTTAGTTTCATATATAAGGGTACTACATACGTTCCTCTTCGCTTCGTTAGTGAGGGGTTAGGTGAAAAAGTTGAATACGATGGTAAGAACAAAGCAATATGGGTTGGTAAACGTGATGGCTACGGAATTAATTTGAGTTCAAAGGATTATGCACGGTTTGATGCTTATAGAGACCGTATGTGGTTTAATGAGTCCGATAGAAGCATTACTGGAACAGAATACAGAAATAATATCCTTTCAAAAGTAAACGGTTCATGGGCAGATGAGAAAATTACTTCGGTTGAATATAATCTCGATGGGAAATACAAAAAGCTGACTGCTCTAGTAGGTGTAGAAGATGAATCTAAAAATACTTCAGGTGAATATACTGTTACATTCTATGGCGATGGTGAAGTGATTAAATCTTTTGAAGGTTTAAAGGGAGGAGATCACGCTATCCCTGTAGATGTGAATCTAGAAGGTGTTCTTAAACTGAAAATTGAATTTAAAGCAAAAGACGGTGAGGCATACGTTTTAGTTGCTGAACCAAAACTCTTTCAATAAAATTAGAAAAGACATCCAGTCCAAATTCGGCTGGATGTCTTTTTAAAGTGACGTTTATACACATTTTTTTAAAAGAAACAGTGCAACGTAGGATATTGTGGTAATTCACTTTGTTTATCCTTCTGCAGGATGAGGTACAGATCTAAGAGTGCATTATCCTCCCCAGCAATGATTTTCTGATTCATCATTTTTAACAACAATTGATGTATTGGTTCATGTACATCCGCTCGCATGTCAGACTCCTGTTCATTCAATGCAGTACGATTAGCCTGGAAGAAAACATCTTCGTACCGGTAAACAATCATCCGGAGTATTTCTGCTTGTTCTTGCAGATAATCCGATGAGAACAGCAACCGGAATAGTTTAGAATCATCCATAGGGTGTCCAGCCATGTCTAACCAGGCCTGAACTCCTTTAAAGGTGATCTCGAAATTCATCATGAAGAAAGAATCAGAGCGTTCCGCAATTTGAGCATTCATCAATATTTCCCCTTTACATAATCTATATTGGATACCAGGAGTGCATCCTTCCCAGTAGAGTCAATCGTAACCGTTACGGCATTTGGAATATCCTTCATAAAAATTCTCGGAGGGTTAAGATCTCCCCCATATCCTAAGTTTACCACACGATTATAGTTTTCCAAATTGACAATCGATTTGCCGGTATCCGGATCTCTAAACGGGCTACTGGAGTTCCCTACAGTTGCGGGGGTTCCATAATATTGCCTTAGACCAAATGTGATAGTTATAGAGTCAATCAAGCCATCGTATACGCCCCCATTGTCTCCTCCAAAGCCGCCAAAACCAATATTCTCAAAGGGTAGCCCTGTTGTTGGATCAATTCCTCGGTTCATATCGAGAGCGACCAGGTTCTGAGAACGCATAATGGACTTGAGTTTATTCGCATACTGGCTGTCCGTTGCATAGCCGGCACGTTGCAACTCATTAGCAAAAGCGAATGGATTCTCCATCTTCAATGCTTTTTTATATCTGCTGTTCTTCAGCAAGAATGCAGAGTGGTCCGCAAAGGAAGCTAATGGGCTACTATAGCTGCGGAACTTCGCTTGAATTTGCACGCTAATTCCGCCAATCTCTTCATGCGTGGTGGCTGTACAGGTTGGCCCCTTCCAACTCTTATTTGCCTTAATCCCGAACATATTATTACAGATGGACCGTTTTCCGTACCCAGACTCTAACGCTGCCTGAGCAAGTGAAATACTGGCAGGCACACCACTTCTACGTTCTTCCTCTTGTGCTGCTGAGGCATAGGCAATAAAGAACGGATTAGTCAGATTGCCAATCTCTGAAGGGATCTGCACGGGAGGAGCTTCTGGGGGAGGTTCAGATACTTCACTCCCATCCGGTAGAATGGCTTGAACCGTGTTGATTCCCCCATTCACCAGTTCCCGTATATAGATTGTCCCTTGATCTGTAAATGTTGGAGCTGCAGATTCCATAAACACATTATTAATGTATAAGATCTTATTGGATTCAAATGAGGCACCAGATTCTGCATCCACGCCCGTCCATTTAATTTTCTTGGCCACATCGAATGCTTCTATACTTGCTGTTTCCGTCAATTTAGACATCAACATGACAAAAGGTTTAGGATCAATAGCTTCTTTGCCTTCAGGTATCATCTCAAAATGGAGATGGGGGCCAGTGGATCGACCCGTGTTTCCTGATAGACCAATAACGTCTCCCACACTCACATATTGTCCTGGTGTAACAAGTGCTTCACTCAAATGCAAATACCGGCTGCTCATGCCAATCTGAGGATTCGTACTTTGTACGGTAACGTAGATCCCTGCATTCTGCGTGCTGGCCGGATCAGTGCTCCGGGGATAACTTACTTTGGTGACTACCCCTTCAAATGAATTTGTGACAGGGGTTCCTTCCGGAATACCGATATCTATACCTTTGTGAAAGGATTGAGCCTCACCTGTAACGGGGTGTTTCCGCGTTCCATAGTCACTGGTGATGGATTGTTCGAAATTACGGACATAAATGGTTGGGGGGAGGATCCCCTCAAAGATCTGAGTCTCCCCCGCTACTTCTTCTGCAGATGATACGGCTGCGGCGATCAGGTAGAACATGCCGAATACACCGATCAAACAAACGCTGACAATCCAAAAGATGGGGGACTTGAGTATCCCCTTAGTTACCAAATCCTTTGCTTTTTTCTGGACTTTCTGCTTAACTTTTCGCTTCAAGTGCTCTTTGAGCATGTCCGCAGTATTACTTGTATTACCAGTACTAGGTAACAGTGTGATCACGTCCTCAAAATAACTAGATTAACTTGTAGAACCGGAGTTGTTCTGCTGGCTAATCGTCTGCTTTCTAGCAGTACGTGCCTTGTTTTGTACTTTCTTCGATAGATTCTCAGCTGCATTGCTGACTGTAGCGACCTGGCGAGAACGCTGCATCGTTTTGAGATGCTTAAGTTCATCTTGCAATCCACTGCTGACTTCGGTTGATATTTTCTCTTTCATTTTGATTGCTACCTGTTGGTTGGTTTCCGTATTGATTTCTAACCGGAGATCATCAGCGTTCATGACGGTCTTCAGTTTTTGTTTGGAGTCATCCATCTGAGCTTTCAATGCTTTGTTATTAAAGTTGACTGACTTAGGACTCATTTTTGTATCCACGGTCGGTTTAACATTCAGTAACACGGCTGCCTTCTGATCCAGCGTTTGCTTATGGTTCGCTATACGACTATCCGGCATAGCAGGCATCTTAGATAAAACAGCTTTTGTGTTAACTGGGGCGGCTGTACGTACCTGCGGTCCGGGAGCTACAATGCCGTCTTTAGGTGCATTGATTTTACTGAACGCTTCGTTAGCTTTAAGCAGTTGCATTTTGTAATTTTTAAATTCATCCATACCTTCGAATTTGGATGCAATGGAAATGCGTCCGGAGCGCACGAGCATGGTGTCATTAATCATCTGATTTGTTTTCAAGCCAGTTGCTTTAAATCGCGAATCCATTTCTTTTACGAAGTCCGTATGTTGAACCGGCTGATCCGTCATATTTGCTGTATCTACTGCTTGTTTATAATCTACTTTGTATCGATCAAAGAGTTGGATCATTGTAAAGTCATCGACTGCTGTCTGCAGCTTCCGATTACGATTCAATGTCTTCGCTCTTTCCATCTGATCTACAGCACGTTTAGGACGTTGGACCATGAATGTAGATGCCTGACGAATGGCACTTTCGTTCCCATAAATCGTAGCAGCCACTTCCTGGTCATTCATGCCTTCATGCACACCTTGGGTTAAGATAGCCTGTTTGACATTGCCACCATCATCCTTGATGTCTTTAAGGCGTCCCTTCTCTTCTTTCCATTCTTTGTCCATACCGCGGAAGGGACTTGTGGTGCCATTGCGTAAGTTGTCGTTGACCTTCTGAACAAACGGGGTGTACTGTGCAGGCTCGCCGTATTCAGTAGCAATCTCTTCAGAAGCCTGCTTTTCCCGTTGATAACGGAGCATCATACTTGCTGACGTTGCATCGTTTAGGTTGTTGTCTGCTTTCGTAATAGAACTAGGGTTAAAGCTACGTGGAACCCCCTCGTGTTCTCTCCGGTTAAACAAACCACTTACTTTGTTGGTAGCGCCATTGTAAAGGGAACGTGTGATATTTCGTTGTACACTATCCACGATCGTTGATTTAGGTTTAGGCATGGCGGGAATAACACCTGTTGCTTTGCTGAATACACTCGTAATTTCATCACGATATTTAAACACGAGGAATACGGCTATAGCTTCAAATATCATTCCAGTGAACCAGCCCCTACCTCCCTTCACTGCGACAGCCTCATAGACCAAATGACCGAATACAAGCGAGAAATTGAAGAATATCATGGTCATCGTTGTCATCATGAGTAAACCAATGAGCTTGATAAACTGACTCCGTATTACAGAAAAGCCAGCTTCACGCCCTGGGAAGAGTGCACCAAGCAAGGTGATAGACATGAATGAAGAGTGAATCAATGTTTTAAATCTCATGAAAATCGTTGCTATGGCCCAAAAACAGAAGAAACCCAGTATAAACAATGAAAATGCGAGATTTACTAGGACAATAATCATTTGAGAAGCAGATCGCTCTTGTTCCACTTTTGGATACTTTGTAGCGGCTTCTTTCAGAGCGTCTTCCCGTTCATCCGAGAAGGAGTCGGTAGTAAGCACCTTGTCCAGAACTTGGGGGTCCTTCTCTGCAATTTGGCTATCATCGAATTGCAACATGGTATACGGGCGAATAACCAGCTCCTGCCACACTTGCTCCGAGATGACCGTAACGCCTTCTTTCGAATCCGTTTTAAGTCCAGTCGTCTTGGCGAGAGAAATATAAATCGTATTTCCTATGTCCCCTACAAGACTATTAGCAAACTTCAGGAAGGGACCCGCGTTAGCAAAAAATGCGAGGGAGATAACTAATGCCATAACAAACGTAAATGCCTGTGAGAAACCATCCAAGAAGCGACCTCTGACCATCAATATCGCAATATAGCACCCAGTGATTGTGGCAAGCATACCTCCTAAACTGTCCCAAAAACTCCCTTTATTGATGCTGCCTCCATTAATGCCGGTTATACTTTTAATAATGTCTGCTACGGCGTCAATGAGCTGGTCCATTAGACTGAAAGTAAAAGCTTCTCTGGCAATGAAGTTGAAGAATCTAGCGATTTGCACATTTGCTAGAAATAACATGGACAAACCATGGTCAAAAGCGCGAACTATCCCGTCCTGAGCTTTGTCTCCTACTTGCCAGAAGTGGCGGTCTTTAGCAACGGTTTGAAAAGAATAATGTGAAACACCGTATTTGTTATAGTTGGTATTGGCCGTATCATCTTTGGGAATCATCTCATCGAGAGAGTCTGCATATGCTACGTGACTGGTAAGGATACTCCCCAAAAGCATAAATACAACTAAACATAGTGTCATCCATCTTCGACCTTGATTTGGCTGATTAAGCTGGTTCTTTATCCGTTGTATCATCATCCAAGGAGTCCCCCTCCTTGCTATATTGTTCTTCATAATAGTTTTGGAAATTTTGAAGAACCGAAAACTCGTTTTCCTCGTTCTCTTCATTCACAGCAGCATCCGACTCTGCAGGTGGCCGTGTATCGAAGCAATCAAATAGGTGTTGGAATACCACATCGATATAAACAAGGCCGATACGCCCATACAAATCTTGCATCAGACATTGACCGTTTTCCAAGTTCTTGATCATATCGATATTCTGCTGGGTATGCTCCAAGCCAAAATACGAAAGTGTATTTTTGATCTTTGTATTGTCCTGATCGCGGAAAGCGAACTTAATTCCGATGTTACCTGCCAAGTCTCCTGCCATATCCGTCGCATTCTGGGTGATAAACACGGCACCACCGTTCAATGAACGACCTGTACGAACAATCATATCTGCGAGTGCTTTACCTGCTTGTGTGCCTAGCAAGGCCCAGGCTTCATCCATCAAGACAAATTTAAAGATGGATATGTTGTGATAGATAAACTTATGGGCGAACCGGGCAATCGCAAACATGAGTGCAACGCTCATTTTTTCGTCCAATGAGTAGTTATCCGGAGACTTCTCGGGGGATGGCATCTTCAGGTTCTGAATTTGCAATATATTAATTGCATAATCCAATTTGATAGTTGCTTCTCCACCAGTACCGAATAACAACTTAGCGAAAGATAACGTTTCAAAACTTTCAAGGATTTCAGCTAGTACTTTTGCGGGCGGTCTCGTCAACCCCATTTCATAAAGTACGGGGAGGCCTTGGCTAGATACGGCTCCGGACCATTGGCCACTTTATTTACTGCTTGGGAGATGTAACTGTACTCCACACTATTGGTTTTGGTTGATGACAAGTAAGCGAGAATCTCAACCCCTGCTTCTTTTGCGGTTTCAATATCATCTAGCATGACAAACGGGTCTAATTTACCCATGTCTTCTTTGGCAGAGGACAATGTAGCTACTTGAATTTGTCCAGCCAGTTCAGGAAGATCGTCTGGCCAATTAGAACGCTCGCCTTTGGGATCAAAAATGAGTGTTTTCCCACCAAGGACAGCCGCATTTTGATAGCCCAGAAGGTTTGCCGCCATCGATTTACCACCGCCAAGTGTTCCGGTAAGAGACATACTTGGACTGCGGTTCTCTTGGCTGGCGTTCGCTGGATCAAGATAGACAGGACGATCAAGTGGACCTGTCGTACCGATGTAAAGCCCTTTCCCATCTCCCAGTTCTTGCGTAGCACCCACCATACCGGATGCTAACATTTCTGGGGGGATCCGCTGAATGTAATCCGACACGTACCGAGGAGATCCGGGTATAAAATCATTAAATAAGAGCCACTGATCTCCACTGGGAAGCTCAACATGAATGTTTCCGAAGTCTCTATAGTGATCTTGGAGGATAGAAACATTACTTTTGAGTAGATCCAGGTTTGTGTGATAGAGCCCATAGGTTACATGAGTGATAAATGTTGGATTCTTCCGTTTCTTATATTCATCCTCTAGATACATGGCATTTTCTTGTTTCTCCTGCAGGTCCATGGGCACGCTAGCGTTGGCTTCTTGAATGTTTTTGACCTGGTTATCTATATCCATTCGTTTACGTGCCAGTTTTTTGAGTGCGTCGCGGGCTTCCAGAACGTCGACCTTTATGCTCATCGAGACAGGGAATGGAAGTGTAGCTGCACTATATAGCCATTCACTTCCCGGCATGTCCAGATTATCTGGTAACTCAGAGAGAGCTAAGTATGCATGATAAATTTGCTTATCTGTACCTTCATGTAATTGTGTAATCCCCACTCGTCGTGGATGAGATGTATCAATATCAGCTTCTGTGAGAGTGAGTACTTGTCTAGAATCGTAGAAGAATGAAGGTTTACCGGCTTTTTTGCCTTTGGTCTTTTTAGGAGACCAGTTTTCATTTTCCGTAGAACGTAGAGGTGGATCAGCAATTCCCCACCAGAAGTTCCTCTTAATTAGCCACTCCGTTGTTTGTTCTGTTCCTCTTTTGACTTTCATCCTACGAGATAGGCGATCAAAGATCTGTCTCTCTTTTACCTGATAACTTTGAAATTCGTGTTCGAAGATCTCAGGTTCATTCAGTCCAGAAAGGTTTTCGATGGCTCTTTTCGGGTGAAGCACTAATTTTTTCATCTCCGTTACCATGGAGCCAAGCTGGTCTACCAGATCTTTTGCGTCACTTTTGGGGAGATAAACAACTAGAAATGCTTTGTAATCTGCATTGTTCACCCCTTCAACAGAGTTGTAGTTAGAACTGAGGTAATCTTCCATCTGATGAATAATGCCTATGGAATTCTTCTTTAGGGGCCCAGATACTCTTTTCTGGCGAAGTCTCTCATGGTGCTGATGTATGTCATGTGTTTTAGGAAGCCATAAGATATGAAACTTATCGGTTAACATACCGAGTGAAGCAGTTTGTGTGATAAGACGGTCAATCTTTTGCTGATCGCTAAGATGGTCGTATATATATGGGTTGAGCTCATAGATAGCCCATACTTCTTTATTATGATTGAATATTAGATTCTGCTCGAAGTAAGCAATAGGAAATTCAATTTTAACTTTGCTCGGTTTTTTCTGTACTTCCCCAAGTGTTGCCAAGATTTTTCACTCCTTGTAAAGAAAAGAGTGTGCCTAGGCACTCTCTCTTCTTTTTCTGTATGCTCTGTATGCGATTTTACTGGTATACACGTAGCGCTTGTTGTGCTCAACTTTACGGTACCTATGTAAATGCTTTGGACGTAACCAATAGAAGATCATGCCCAGCAGCCATTTATGTGGAGCCTTGCCGTCGAGTTTTTGTTTAGCAATTAACCAGGCAGAGATTCCGGGTAGAAAAGCATACGTATACACACCTGGTATAAAGAATAGGATTTTTCCTAACAGCGACCAGAAGATAAAGCATGCAACAAAAATTCCTACTAGCCTTAAGTTTGCAGGTATGGGAAGTTTCTTCCCTTCAATTGCGTAAATGACCCAATCTAAATTCCAAATCTTCGTGTAGTTCGAGACGGTGATTCTGGGGGATTCTTTTTTATCACTCATCGATGCTTAACCGAAGATAGCTTTCCAGAGTGTATTGGCCAGATTCTTCATTTCAGTCCAATTCAGAATCATAGCTATCACTAGAATGATACCTACGAAGCTAAGTAGCTTCATCCAATCCCGAGTGACTAGAAAGAACAAGGCACTTACTAGAATTAGACCTGGAATCAAAGCACCGAGGTTGGTTTGTAACCAAGTATTGGCTTTAACGCCTGGATCACTCGCAAATACGGGCAAAGCAAACATCAAGCTTGAAAAAATGATTAATGAAACACGTGATAATAGTTTTTTATTTAAGCGCATAAAATGTGCTCCTCTCGACTATTCAGTTGAAGTAGTTGGATCTGAAGGGGAGGTTCCAATTGAGGTATCCTCTTCAAGGGTTTCGCTTGCTATAGGTTGTTTATCTTGTTGATCGTTCTGATCGCCAATTGAAATGACATACATACGATTATCTTTTTCTATTACATTTAGGATCCATAGATTTGTGAAAATTTCTCCGATATCGCTCTTCACGAGCACTGATGCTTCGATTCGTATATAGGGGGGCATAGTCTCTGTACTTTTCATTTGGTACACAGACACATTCTCCACCTTGTTCATCTCAAATTCAGATGCAGTTAGGTGTGAAGGTGCATTTTTGATATCGTCGTAGAAGTACTTGATTTGACTCACATTTCCTTCAAAGTACGAGGTAAGGAAACTGTTAGCCAATTCGTTTGCTCGTTCAATCTGTTCCGTATCTGAGATAAAGTCACCTTGTTCAGAGGGTAAGGATTCTCCCTTTTGCTGATTTGCTACAAACCGGGGATAGTTATCAATAACAAAACCTTTGGGGGTAGAAGATACTGGAACCACCATATAAGTCTGCTTGATTACCTTTCCTTTTTTATCCTTTGTTGCGACTGATTCAGAGGCGGAATCAAGGTCAACCTCACGACGAACATTTAATGTAATCTCAAATGAAGCATCGTTAATTTGGCTTGTATCATAAACCTCAACGGATTGTACATGGGATGTACCCTTAACCTCATAAGGTTTTAATCCAGCATCTGCATCGATCCCACTTATGAATTTTTTGAGCCTTTCTGTACGGTTATTTACATCGTTAATTGACCATGTGAAATATTCAGTAGCAAAATCACTTGCAAATCCTTTTATCCCATCTGTGATCGCGGGCTCACTGGAACCCATGTTTGTAACCTTTTCGATTACCCTAGTACCTTGTGTGAATGAAACGACACCTTTAAAGATGATAAATAGAACAAACATCCAAAATACGAATCGAATGAAGGCTTTACCCGAAGTACGTTTAGGTGAACTAGGTTTAATCGACTTATCTTTAGCCTTCTTCACCTTAGGGGAATCATCTTTTAAATCGTCATCATCAGATTCATGTGACTTCTTTTTTTTAAGAAAACCCAATGGAGTAGCACCTTCCTAACTATTAACGATTTTTGTTGCTCTTGTTGTTTCTGTTCCCTGTTGATAGGACACCGACTAGAAATACACTGACCCCCAAGAGTATGAGTGCATGTTTCGTATCAAATTCCATGAACCACTTTCCGGTACTCTTGAGTTTATCCATTATCCCAGGAACGGTACCCACGACCACATCAGTAGCTTGATCAATCACCTTCTCCACTTTTTCATGTGATTCATCTCGATTGGATTCTTTCGGTGGGGTTGGTGCGGAATCTTCAACCTTCGCAGGTGGCGGGAATGCTTCCGGCACAGGTGTATTGTGAGTACTCGGTGTGCGTATTAATAGCACTGCAGCAGTCAAAATGACGAGTAGGCTGATACTGATCAATACGATTCTCTTGTTTTTGCTCAATAGAATATCACCCCCATTCCATTCTAATTAGTTAATCAATCAATATACTAACATAATAACTAATTGATTAATATACTAAAATGGCTTAGGGTTTCATGCTTAATTTCATTGTGAGAAATACAAAAAGCTTCTGCATTGTGTTGGTGCTTCAGGTTATTGGGGTGGGATGATTAAGGTGATGAAGTAAAATGCAAATGGACTTTGCTTTTTACATGTGTATGCAAGAATATTGATTTTGAGGGGATTTATGAAAAGTAAAAATAAAAGGCCTCTCCCCTATTAGGGAAAGGCCAGACAGATATATTTCAATTTCCATGACAAATGCGATTGGATTAACTAAGGCTATTGAGATGTTGAAAAAGTTGAATACGCAGATATGACATCCCCGATGCTTCTTCCTGTTAAAACTCTGCTGTTTATACCGAATACGGTTTGAGCTGCATTTTCAATATTAGTAAGACGCTTGTTGTAGATTGCATTGGGAACAATAAATGCGATGATGCCGTCACGGATGATTTTGTTAGATGTAAGTTTCATCACGTCTCGATAACGTTCTAACTTTTTCTCAATAGAAACCTGATCCGTATGAAATGGTGATCGTTGAATTGGCTCGGTGGAACGATCCAGTTCAACGAAAAACACTTGCTGTCCAATTCTCAATACAGCATCGGGTCGAATTGATATTGTATCATTGTCGCTATACACGGATAAAGACGGATACCAATCCCAGTCATGATATTGCTTTAAGTCTGGGTCTTGATTCATCCACTTGTAACGTAAATCTAAATATACCTTACCTAACTCCCAGAAGTGGTCCTTTTTTGCACGTTCCATATCAAGTTCATTTTTAGAAAGACGATTCTCCTCTAAGATCCCTTTTTTGATCTCGACTATCTTAAGACCACGACTGCTTAGATAATACCATGTTTCTCCTAAGATCTTCGTTCTCCTGTGTGAAGGTTTATCAGATGAATTAGGGTCGTAAGTAGAGTACTCCAGTAATCCACGATCTTTGAATCGTTTTACTGTCCTTCTAAGCCTAGTTATAGCTCTGTTTTCATTTTTTTGTTCCAGTTCCTTTTTTTCTTGCCCTGTTGCAGTGCCATATTCGGGATAATGATATTCAGGTGTATCTAAAAAATAGTTACTTAACAGGGTTTGCTGTGGCATACATCGACACATGTACAAATCAGTGAGCATCTCCCAATCTCTGTCGGTTAGAAGATCGATAGTCTCTCCGAGTGTATATTCGGATGAGTCTTTTTTCCTTTTTCTTTCGGCTGAACTATCTGGTTTTAGTTTACTCTTGCTAGTGTTCATAACCTCTCCTTTCTAAACCTTGAATCTGAGCCATGAGTGGTTTGGGTTGATTGGATTGTATTATACGGTGTTAGTCGCGATTTGTTCAAGTTATCAATTCCTGATACAGCAATACTTTGAGGGTTATGCTGCTTAAGTTATTACTTCAGCTAATTTATTGACATAGAAACACTTAAATAACATTACGTACGACATTTATTAAGTACGACATAAAGCATTACAAAATTCCTTACTATAATCGTGACATAAATCAAACATATAATGAATTAGTATGCTCTTCTCCTGATATGGATGGACAGGTTCAGGTATAACTGAATATATTCGAATTAATACAGTTTCCAGGTCAGCGGATAAATCCGGATATCTACGGATCTATCCGTGTATTCAGTTCAATGATTATAATTAAATTATAATCCTATATATATAATGTAGTAATACAATTGATATTCAATTGTATATAAGGTTGACTCCGATTATAAAAGAATATAAACTGATGAAGTGATGTGATAACTACAAGAGGTTATTAAGGAGGAATTTTATATGACGAAGAAATACACAATGTCAGTAGGGAATGATATAGGCAATAGTGAAGCAGATGTTTATATTGATGGTAAGTTGGTAAGACAACCAAATGTCTTTTCCTCAATTGGACAACTCCCTTGGAAAGACGATGATATCGATGTACAGAAAAATCTAAAAAATATATTTGATAATTTGGTTGTATCTATTATCTCTCCAGCTGTTCCTACAGGAATGTACACCATTGGAAATCATGCCCTAAAAACGAATGGGGAAAATGTAACCAGTCTATACGTTAAAGGAAACGGTTCGAAAGCCGATCAACTTGTACCATACATAAATACATTGGCACTAATTGCGGCAAGAGCCGTGCAAAAAGCGTACAGTGAAAATGACAACCTTAACGAGGCGATTGAAGTAGAAGCTGATATGGCAGCTGCATTACCAGTTAAACAATGTTCGCCTACGAATACCATGAAATTACGTCAAAAATTTATGTTGGGTTCTCATCTCGTAACTGTACATTTAGGTCTTACAAAGAGCGTTACTGTTAAGATTCAATTTCATTATGTACATGTTTTACAAGAGGGAACCGCTGTTGTTTTTGCTCTTCAAATGAATTCAAATGGCGACTGGAGAACAACTTCGTATAATGCAGACGAAGTGGAAACTGAAGATACCAATCTTCCTGGTATGTTTGATGAGTTTGCAAAAATATATGGACTCGGAGACATAGATGGAAGTTACTTCGAAGGGAAAAACCTAATGCACCTCGATATGGGAGACGGTACTGCAGATTCCCCTTTAACACGAGGCGATGCCGTTGACAACGATTTTGGAGATGGCATTAATAACGGGGTTGGACATGCCATTACTGCTGCGATTCCGGATCTACTTACTTTGGCACCTTATGCTTTCAATTCAATTACACGTCAACAATATAGTGAAATTCTTAAGAGCCAAGGTTCAAATAAAAAACATAAGTTTTTAAATGAAGCTTTACAGGCGTTTAATCCTCACTGTGATAATCAAGCTAATCAAATTTTACACCACTCAAACGATCAAATTCTAAAGATTGGAGCAAACGACATTGATATTGTAGTGGCGTATGGTGGTGGGAGCATTCTAATGAAACCGATGATCTATAGTAAGCTGAAGGCTATTTGCGACAACACTAGAATACAGCTTTTCTATGTTCCTGCGGAATATGCTGTTACTTTGAATGGTGAAGGGCTTGATTATTTTGTGAAAAGCCCAATTTATGAGGCTCTAAAAATGAAATTCTTATCTTCTCCTGAGTATGTTTCAATGAAGAAAGTAGAAGAAAATAAGAAATCAGCTGTAAAACAAACTGCTAGCACAAAGGAATAACTAAATACAAAATTTCTGATTGGGAAGGAGGTATATATTTGTGAGAAAAACTGATGCACAGAGAGGGAAAGCGGCGGTGCTAAAGTTAAAAGAAGACGAAGAGCAACTTGTGCTAGATTGGATAAATGCACAGTCAGTCTATGCTGATTCAATGAGGTATCTAATCCAAAAGGAAATCGCTGAGAATGGCATAAGAAACCTACAACTTTATATTCCCAGGATACGAGACATTGAAACTATAAAGACGTTGCTTCCTTCAGATAACGTTAGACCAACAACCATGAGTGCACCGACTTCAGCTGTAATATCACACGAAGAGAAACCAATTGAAGTAATTGTGAAGAAGGAGTCAAATAGTACTACTAGTGACCAGATCCCCCCTCTTTCTGTTCCTCTCCATTCAGGTGTAACCGATGGAGAGCCTGAGAATAAATCTGATCTTGGCAGTAGTCTTGCTTCAGATTCTAACGTTAGCATTGTGAAATCAGAATCCGTTACGGATTCTGAATCAACAAGTAAGCCGGCGAATCCTTCCCCAGGAAGAAGAGCTAAAAAAACATTCGATCAGAGTACTATCAGCTCATATCAATAAACATAATTGGCAGCATTAATTAATGAATACAACTGTCTCAAGGCGATCTACTCCAGATTATTATGCTGGAGCCTCAGGTCGCCTTTTTTTTATTGATTTCATTTTAGTAAGTGAATAGTCAAGCAGCTAGTTCTTCAGTTTTATTGTGAGGAAATGGAGTATTCATACCGTTCATCTTGATAAATCTAATCTGTCTATTGTCCTCTCGATCTCGGGCTACTGGGAGGATAATTATATTACTCAACTATTGGTCAACAGATATGCGATAATGACTGACTGTAGCAAGCCCCTACTCTGGTAATCTCTTCTACCTGTTGGAATCCTCAGATTTGACTAAACTTGTCCAGCACCAACATCTTCCTCATCTTTTGAATTCTGATAATCACATTACAATTCACCTCTATTCCTAATATTAGCTCGTCCATGTTTGATACTGTATCCGCTGCAACGAACTACGTTTATACCAGGCATTTTAGGACGACCTAGAAAATTTTCACGATAGTGTTCCCCATCCCTATCCCTGATGAAACTACCGAGAGGTTTCCAGTTACATCTGCTAAACACCATGATGTACAAAAACTCCTTGTCTGACTCAATTTTAGTTGGTCAGAGATTTGTTCATCGCACACTCTCTTTATAGGAGAGATTTACCTGATGGTGAGAAGGAAATTGAATTGATCTGTGCTCATGAAAAGTCATATAACTCACGAGGATAAGCCCGTAGGTAAGGTGATTTAATCACAAAAATTGATTAATTAAGTTGTGAACGTAATGGTGGAACTGCATAAGGCACGTGCTACACAAGACATCGCAATTTTGTGATCAGATTCTCATCCATATGAGGATCTGATTTATTTGATCTTCAGATCTCTGACTGGTCAGATAGGGCAACATTATTAATTCATTTTTTGAGACATTGAAGGTCACTTATTAATGTTCAGCCGTCTCCTCTCTCACCTCATTTAAAGTAAAAAATTCTAGTTATACTAATTGATGTTGCCCAAACTCCTCATCTAACCAGCATGTGATTTTACATAAGATCGGTGTGCTGCTTCGCAGAATTGTCTGTTGGGGTCTATCATGCTGATTCTAGTTAATTGCTAGCTTGGGTACTCATTGCTTTGTTAGCATAAGCAATGAGTACCCAAGCTAGCATTTTTTGACAATATGATTTCTTAAATCGACGGTCCTCTTCTCAATAATCTACTGGTCAAAATTTGATTCTGCTAATCTTAAAGTGAATTGAACATAGTACATTTGAGAATAAGTAATAACTCCGTTGATATTAAATTATAACAAAATCACAACATGATTATAATTGAATGTTACCTTTATAAGTATCAGGTTATGTGAATTCCTGAATAAATGACGGTTATTCAGCTTTATTCAGCAAATTTGATACACGTATTAATGCGGATATATTCAGATTAATCCGTGCTAATACGATTAAACACGTATTTATATGATTTTGTCACGAATAAATGCTTTAAAACAGGCTTACACTCTCATTGGTTAAACCGGATTAATGCAAGTTAATTCGAATTTACACGTATTAATCAGGATTAATCCGAATTAAAATTAAGTGTGTAAAGCTGTATAAACATTGCTTATTCAGTTATAATGATTGTAATAGGGTTTCAATTTGATTGAAGCGGGTGGTAATAGTGAAGGATATCGACGAGGTACTTACAAAAGAAGAGATTGAAGAAGCAAAAAGAGACGAAATGAGAGAATTGCTTATAGAAGCCTTTGATGACAAGTCACTATTGTATGAGATTTATAAAAAAAGAGGTTGGTTGGATCGTTTGTTCACGGATAAGATTCTTTCTATGGATAGAGAAGCCTTGTACACCTCGAATCAAGTTGCAGATTTGTGTGAGACACACAACTACGTAATAAAAAATAAAAGACGAGAGTTGCTAGAGTATGTGAATCCAACTCAAATGGGGGAAGGGAACAGTAAAACATACAAACATAACTATATTTCTGTTTTTAAAATGAAAATGATCCATGGACTTACGGGAGAAGGGTCGGAGTATACACTTCCACAGCTGAAAGAGATCATTACTGGTACTGTTGCTAGAACATCATCAACTCAACCAGGTGAAAACAATAATAATGAACTTTTACTTCAAATCTACAAAAAACTAGAAAGATTTGAACAGTTCGAGGAGATGATTAAATCAAATGAATTTTTTGAGGACATTGAAAAAAAGGTGAGGTCATCTTCTGAAAAATACTTGTTGGCTGATGCTAATAAAGACCAGGAAGCGAAAGAAGCTGCTGTAAATATATACGAAAGAATAGTATCACCTAATACTTCAATAGCTGATAAAGAACTTATTTGGATTGAATACAATGCTTTAGAAAGTAAGTATCCTAATCATGCTTATACAATTAGACTATATAAAACAGCTGCAGAGGAAAAAATTATAAGATTTAAACAAGATGAAAAAGAATTACAGATCCTTGACCTCAAGCAAAAGGTTAATAATCTATTTGGGGAATATGACGCTGCTAGAAATGAATCTGAAAGAGAGACAGTCAGAGCTAAAATTCGTAATGTGGCCAGTGATCATCCGGAACTTAGTTTCGAAATTAGAATGTGGTTATCTACGGCTGGTCAACAAAAGAAAGGTTTTTTTAAACGACTATTTTCTTCAAACTAATGAAAAGCAGTTCTCTCAAAAGGGAGACTGCTTTTTTTGTGCTTGAATTAGCAAAGATGATACCAGTCAAAATAATCATGACACCCTCATTCTAATATAGTAATATATTAATTAATATATGAGTGAGTGGGGGAGTCAGTTTGAAATACATTGGTTTGGTCTTCGGAGGTATCTTATCTGCAATTGGTCATATGGTTGGCTTTGTTTTTAAAAACATATACATATCAGTCCGTAGATTTTCAATGGATCCGGCAAATAAAAATTCACTATGGAACGCGCAAGCAGTACTATTTCTAGCAATATTACTGTTATGTTTCTTTTGGCTGGTAGCTAAGTACCAGGATCTCTGGTACGGTTCGTCTCCAGTTTTTTATAGAGCGATCCCTTTGTTGTTGTCGTGTTTTCTTGGGCACATAATATATTCAAGTCCTTTAATGTTCAGAAACGCTTATGCTAAGCCAATTATTCAAACATTTCTTAATACTTTAAGTGCTCTTGCATTAGGTCATATACTTATTAAGTTTCTACCTAGTGGAATAGGAATATTAGTTGCCTTCATTACAGTGATCACCGTAACCATATTTACGCTGTACTTTATGCTGAAAATTAAGATTAATGGGACAATATTCACTAAATTAACTTCATTGGTGGAAGAAGTGGAAATACGGAAAGTACCGGTTAAACAAGAAGGTTCATTGTTAAATATGATTCTAAGAAAAGATAAAGTTACTAAAGAAGAACTGTATGAATTTGATGGAATTGACCTGAATGCTAAGGGGTGTTTATCGCATCTCCGATATTATTCTGAAGAATGTACTTTAGAATTGTTTTATACTCAGCCGACTAAAGAGAGGCAAAGTCAGTTAGTCACTTTAACTCGAAAGGATAGGGCTCAACATGGTCAGACCGTAGGTGGTACCGGGTCTGGTAAAACCCTACTTGCAACGACCCTGATCGTCCAAGACTTGCTTAACGATTACATAGGGACCACGATCATAGAACCTAAAGGTTCACTTATAAATAATTTAGCAAATTTCATGGATAGAATCGGTAGATCTTACCACAGATTAGATGCTGAATATGAATTCACAAGTTGTTTGAACCCTATGTATGTTCCAGAGGGGTCCGACATAGAACCAATGATTGAAGCAAACGTATCTGCCTATCATGGATATCTAGGTGCTGATGCAGTTCAATACTTTAAGAGTAGAACAACACAATTACTACGTGTCTGTATAAAAGCTTTAAAATTCGTTTATGGGAATAATTGTACATATAATGAATTAGATCGGCTTGTACAGCCTATGAATGATGATTTTAGAGTCGAAGTACTATCAGAGATTAGCCGGCTAGGTCTTGAAAGCCAGGTACCGTTATTAAGAGAATATACTCGTAATATGGCAGGTAGTCAGAAAATGCAGGAACACGCGCAGCAAACGTATTCCAACTTATATGACTACTTAACTGAACTTACGAGTAATAAGTATATTCAACGTATTTTTTGTGGGCCATCAACCTTCAACCTAGATGAGGCATTAGAGCGTGGCGAAGTCATCCTAGTCAATGGAGCGTATGGTACTCTTCAAACACTGACTTACACAGTAGGACGGTTATTCTTGAACTTATTACGAGCTAGCACATTTAGAAGAAATCTAAAAGGAGAAATTAGAGCTCATCAATTAAGAGTGGATGAAATTGAAATGTTTGCGGATGAAGAATTCAGCACCTTTATGGAAATGGCTCGTGAATTTGAAGTTTTTGTTGATGTAATACATCAGGGAAATGAACAGCTCACAGATGTTAGTAAACGATTAGGTGCCATGGTCAAGCAAAACGCTGTGCAGAAGTTTATCTTAGCTGGATTAGAGAATGAAGATGCAGACTACGTAGCAGATATGATAGGTGAGAAATATGTAATCGGACAAAGTAGTGGGACAGATGAAATGTCCACAAGTGGTTTCAAAACCCAAATTAAAGAAGAAAAAAGATACATCGTTGAACCAACAACGATTAAATCTCTGAAGGGTTTTAACACTGAAACAGGAGAAGCTGGCGAGGTATTATTTAGAGGAGTTCACAATAATGAACGCTTGGATCCGGTTATAGGGATACTATTACCGTTACCAAAAGTATTATTTAGTAAACTTTCAACTACTGAAAGTTTAGCTGAAGAGGAAGAGTACAAAGATGTCAGTGAACCTGATTTCAACGAAGTAGTGGATGTAACGCAAGAAACTGATCAAGATGCAAAAAATGATAAGTTGGCCAAAATTAAAGAAAAGGCAGCGGCACAAAAAGGGATTATGCAGCAGACTGAAAATATTGAGATAACTAGGGAGGAACATATATTAGAGGAGAATGAGAAACCATTAGTGGTAAGGAATACATTTTGGGACAGTCCTGCAGAAGAACCAGTTCAAATAGAAGAAAAGCAAAAAGAGCTAGAACAAATACTCCCGCAAACTAAGATGAGATTTGCTCCAGCTTCAATAGATGAGACAACTTTAAGATTAGCTGAAAGAATTAGACAAACTGCTGAGGATAAACGTTCGAACAAAGGGAGTAGTGAATCGGAGTAAAACTCCAATTCACTACTCCCATTTTTCTTCGTTAAGGGTTAAGAATAAGTCGTTATACTCACTAAAGCAAACTTTACCTAATGGAGTTAAACTATAAAGTTTCTGACGTCCACTTGAGCTATAAGAAACTAAGCCTAGTGACTCAACCCAGACCAGGGCTGCGTTCAATTCACCTCTACGAACGCGAGCATTTAATGAAAGATCTTCTTTATTATAGTCTTGTTTTGATAGGGTTTGAATTATAAGCTTAGTAGCATTAGGGAGTTTCGAAATCATATCTTTAAGATAAACATGAAGTGGAGAATTTAAATCATAATTGTTTTCTGAGCCGGCCATAATAACAACCCTTTCTATTCATAAATATTATAACTCATATATTAACACATATTCTAATTAAACAATATATATATAACTAATCGGATACATATATATCACTAAAATTGAAAAGTACTAAGTTGTGAAGAAAAGGATAAAATATACTTTTTAATGTTTTAGTGAGATAAACAAGGAGGAGACTATGCACATACAATTTCTACTCACTTATATTAATTATGCTTTTGAATGCGCGACTTTATTACTATTAGGCATCAGATTTTTTGACATAGGTAAAGTGAAATTATTCAAATATATTATTGGATCTATAGCTTTGACTCTTATTTTAGTTCTTATAAATGAATTAGGTTTTAAGAAAGGATATGCAGAATTGTTTCTTGTAATTTCGATAACCACTGTCTATGTGATTATTTTTAAGATAAAACTAGTCTATGCTTTAATTGTAGCCATTTTTTTAAAACAAATACGTTTTATGTTTTCCGCAGTAATACAAATGGCTTTACCAGACATGAATATAGGAGCAACTGGCAGTATAACCTCAATAATTATTTTCGCTTTGACTATTGTAATTATAAGATATCGCATTACGTTCACCTATTTAAGGAGTGAATATATATATCATAAGAATATAGAAATGTTAACATACTCTTCTTTAACATTATTCGTTTTTGATATTATGTTGAGAACAAATTTCATCAATAATTCAATCCTGGGTACTCTTGTCGTTGCTTTTACATGTATAGTAATGGTTTTAGTTATTTCAGTTCGTTTAGAATTCTCCAGGTAAAGGCAGTTACTCAGTTAAAATATTTCGTATTATTCGGATGAAGGGGGGGGGCTCACTCTTCATTTTTTTTACATTCTCATTATTTTTATTTATTGCAGTTAAAATTGTTTTATTGAGTTTTGAAGCACGTATCCAACTAATTGATACAAAATGTCCGTCTTTCTGTTCATTAAAATATAGTTTTAATGATTTTTTATCGAAAACTTTTATTTTTTTTAGGTTTGCATATAATCCACTCTGAACCCTCAGAAACTCATTATTTTCTAATTGTTCCTCGAATTTTATGAAATCATGAAGACTAAGTCTTTCAGTGAGTACACGTGACTTTTCTTGGTGATAAATAATTCTATTGTCAGTTCCTACCTCTAGATATAAAACATTTTCAAAATTAAGTTCAATAAATTCAAATGTAGCTAGTTTATCTATGGATGATACATGACCAGCAATTTGCATTAGTTCATTGAATGAGGCGGTATAAGCACTTGCAAATTTTTGAAGTGTTTGAGGCCTAGGGATTATTGCATTTCCGATTGTATTGTTGTCTCCTAATTCTACATCACGAATATAGCCATGACTCAAACTTGTTCTCTTTGCAGCTTCTCGAAGAGAATAACCACAGGACAATCTTAAATACTCGAGATATTTTCCGATAGGAAGATCCATTTAAAAAAGCTCCTTTATTGATTTTCGTGTTATGTATTATTTTCCCACATTAAGTTCATTATAATAGAATTCTCACACGAATAAAGATAAATATGGTAACTACTTAATTAATCATTCACATATACAGCAAGTGATTTATTTAAATTCTAATCAGATTATAATTAAATAGTGATTAAATTCTAATCGTATAATAATTATCTTGGAAATCTAGGGAAAACATATTATACTAAAAGAAAGGAATAAAAGGGGGAAAGGTTATGCACCATTTTTTTGATCCTTCCATAAAACCAATTGTAGTTACAGATCTATCTGATAAAATCATTGCTGTGAGAACGTTTGGACTGGAGCATTATGGCTACCCGAATTTGATAATGTATGAAGTTATTAGAGACTATGAAACACTTTTTTATATGATATTAGATAGCATTTTTTCACTTGAGTTTGACACTCAAAAAATCTTTATGTTTAACAACAATGAAGTGAAATTCACCTTAGATAAACAAAACAATGCAATTATAACTATGAGTGAACAGAGTGAAGTGAAGATAACTACATATAGAGACCCATTCTCACAAGAGATCGTTAAACATAAAACCAAAGGACTATCTGAATTATTTGGGCTACCTGAGGTTGAGATTAGTGGTACAGAAAATGAAGGAATAGAAATATTGGCCTATGTCGTTAACGAATTAAATTCTGGAGCAGTCATTGACGATTCAACTTCAATTGAAATCGAGGGAAATTATTACGAGTTGACCACACGTAGTGTCCGATTCGGAAACTCCTTTTTAGAGATCTCCAAGATAGAATTTGTTGAATTAAAGCAGCAGTATAGACAGAAAAATAGAATAAAAATGAAAGAAGGACTGAGAAGAATAAAATAAGTTCTTCTTTTTTTTGATTCAATATAGTAATATATCAGTATATTAACTAACATATTAACTAATTAAATAATTAGGAAAGGAGAACTAGTTTGGGACATGACACACTCATTGAGGAATTGGACTTCATATTGACCCATCCAATGTGTGGTACGAGGAACTTGGAATCATTCTACAATAATTGTTTATTCTCTTACGAGACTGTGCCTTTAATTGTTATCGTGAATCATATACAGTTCAAAAGGCCCGATTTGCTCACACAGTGGTCCAAGGAGAATGATCTAATACATAAAGTCACCAACGAATTAGATTTCAACCTTCCATCAGATACCAAAACCAAATCTGTGATAACTGTAGAGACTGATCTGCGTGCAAAAGAACCTAACAGTAACGGTTATTACTTTATTGAATGGAATTCTAGTATGGAATATGAGCAAATTGATTTGTGCTTTAAAACAAAAAAAATTATGGTCACTTGCAAAACCTATGGTGAACTACTTTTAGTTGGGTTGGTTAAAACCGGAGAAAATAAATATGGTTTGTACTTAAAGTTAAAAGGAGAGAGCAAATATGAATAATTTACTTGAGGGAAATTCGATAAATCCAGATCCAATGAGAGAATATGAAGTATCTCTAAGAAGAAAACAAATTCATCAAGGTGTGGTTCATGCTATTGAAAATCATGCTCCTTTCGGAAAAAATATGCAGTGTGCAATCGTTAAGCTGAATAACGGCCTGAAAGGCTTGATTCATGAAGATCAATTTGACACAGTGAAATATAGATCATTAGTCGGTTTTATAGATCACAAAATTGATTACATGGTTCTGGATGTTGTAAAACAAGGACTTGATCCGAATTTAGAAGTCTTCAATAAAGAAACAGGAATTGTTTTATTATCTCGTGTTCAAGCTCTTGAAGAACTCCAAGAAGAATTTTGGGAGACTGCAGATGTAGATCATATTTGTCCCGCTACAGTTACTGGTTTTGAAGACGAACGTCTATATGTAATGATAAAAGGGGTGAGTTGCGTCTTACCGATACAAGACTATGAATACGACTGGACAGTATCGGGAAAAAATCTAATCCCGTTAGGTAGTCAATTGACTGTAAAAATTAAGCATATTGACAGAGAAAAAAAACAAGTAAGGGTAACAAGAAAAGAATTGTTGGAGGACCCATGGGAGAGAGTTAGAGAAAACTTTAAAGTTGGAGATTTTCATCGGGCGACAATCACAAGTGTAGTAGAGAATGTGGGTATATTTGTTAAACTTGCTCCTGGTGTTGAATCAATCGCTTGGTTCCCTAATCGCGTTCCATCTCATGGGCAATTAGTCGGCAAAACCGTTTCAGTCATGATTAAAAACATCAAAGCCGAAGACAGACGAATGCGTACAAAAATTGTCCACTTTCCACACGAAATACTTTAAGGGGGGAACTTGATTGGAACATCTGGTATCTCCTTTAACTAATTCTCCACAACAAGTGGTTCATATTTATCCTCTACTCGATGATCCGTATGCTCATATTACTCAATTAGGTGAATTAACAAAACATAACTATCACTACATTATGAAGAAAATTGAGCATGGCTGGATTACAGACCGGGATATAGAAATTGTGAACTTTATATCCGTACATCGATGGGTTACGCTATCTCAAATTTTAAGAACCTTCTTCCCTGATGTTGAACGTGAGGAGACAGTACGTAATCGTGTACGAAAAATGATGAAATATGGTCTATTGAGAAAGATCGAATGGTCAAGTTATTCGAAAGGATCTATAGGAAGACCAAGTTTCTACGAAATTGGTGCAAGTGGGGCGGATATATTGAAATTTAGATTCGGTGCCTTTTTGGGACATCGTGATCCAAGAAATCCGAAACCCACGACCATGCTTTTTCGAATGAAGTACATAGCCACCAATGAGTTGTATCTTCAGTTGAGAGAGCACTTTAAATTAGTACATTTTGAATTTCATCCAATCCTTAAGCTACAAGAAGAACAACAAGTTCCTACCGCGAAATTTACTTTGACTAATCCTGTAGGCAAAGAAATGTCCTTCATTCTATTATGTCATCGTGAGGAAGAAAAATGGCTCAAAACAATTCGTTATCAAGCCATGTTCTATAAACAGTATTTAAGAAATAGTGAAGACAGCAGTATTATGATCGTTCATGTATCTACAACTGACAAAGCCAACTTGGTTAGTAAAATATTTGAACAAGAAGGATTATCTACTGTTTGGTTTGTAACGGATGAAGATTTGTTTGACAAAGATATGGTTCTAACAAAAAGTTTCTTTTTCTTCAGTAATGGAGAAAAGGTGTACTATGATCTGCAATAATGCTGAAAATAGGTGATAGCATGAAAAGAATTTTTATTGCATCGTCTGATCCAGATGAATGTGAATGGATTAAGGAAGAGTTAGAAGATTTCGGTAGGGTTGTAAAAGCAATAGATTCTTTGGATTTCTTTATATCTCAATGGGAATCAGTAGAATCGGAGATACTCATACTTACAGAGAACGTTGTTAAGAATACTGAATCATTCGAAAAGCTTCTGCACAATGTTAAAACAAATTATCCGTATGTAAAAATGGTATTTCTCTATTTCAGAGATGCGGATGATTTTGTGAGGAGATTAACTGATATCGGATTAATCTGTATATCTTACAATGCTTTAGATGTCGGTGTGATAGAAATGAGAATCAAAGGAGAGCTTGGACAGGTTCCTGAAGTGAATACTCATACCGAAACTGAAGTTGCCGAAAAGGTGACTACTGACTCGGTAATGTTTAAACGCAGCGAGGTGGATGAGACTTCAAGAGACTCCACAACCGAAGAATCTGAAGAATCGTCTGGATCTCAGCAACCTATGGACGAACCGGGTAATGTCTCAATTGTTGAAGTGGGGAATACGAGAAAAGCATCAGACAAGTTACTTAAGGTATTAGCCAATAAAGGTAATGAGTTTAAAACGTTTCTGAATAAGAGAAATAAACAATCTAGCACATTAGATATAGAAGGATTAAACTTTGATGCTGTATTTAACCAGTCTAGGAATAAGGTTAAAGTTAGAGATCGTTACATTGGTACAGCAGTAATTGCAGTAACCGGTGTGGAGAAGGGTGTAGGGTGCACACACACAGCACTTATGATAGCTAACTATTTAGCCAAGCAGAAGTTTTCAGTAGCATTAGTGGAAGCGAATGAATCTAATGAGTACAAGGAGATAGAAGCTGCCTATGAAGGTGTAGATGCAGATCTGTTGAATACAGTGAGTTTCTTTATTAATGGAGTCCATTATTATAAGAACGAAAGTTGTATTGATATGATCTCTCTGCTCTCTGGGAACTATTCATACATCATCCTGGATCTGGGTTGCTACGATACAACTTCCTCATTTAATGAATTCTTGAGAGCAAACTTACAGATAGTAGTAGGGGGAAGTAGTGAGTGGAAGCAAAACAAAATTTATACTTTCTTTCAAAGCCAGATTCACTTAGACCAAAGTAAGTGGAGATTATGTCTACCTCTAGCTGAGAAAGATTCAATTAAAGATATAAGCAAAAAAATGGATCGGCGTAAAATCTATCGTATACCTTATTTTCCTGATGCATTTGATTTAACTTCAGAAATAGATGGAGTTATGGAAAATATCTTGAAGGTCAATCAGCAACATAAGTTATCTTTACTGCGTAAAAAAATGCTGAACATCATGGAATAAGGAGGAGGAGATTATAGAGCTTAATACTTTATTTTTTGAGTTGATACTTACGTGTATTTTAATGTATGTGTTATATCGAATACCAGTGAAGAACAATCAATACAAGAAATTTGAGAGAATACTTCTTAGTACTCAGATTATTGTACTGATAATTTTGTATGTATGGGATTTATTCTTCATCAGAGTATTTTCTCAACTGATATACGCGTATACATTCTATTTTATGATTAGGCGATTTAGTGGAGAAAGCAAATTAACAAGAACGACCTTTTTAGTAATAGGAGCATCAATTGTAATGGGTGTAACCCCCTATGTTTATGCTTCGTTATTGTTTTCTGTTTTTATCGCCGTCAAAACATATAAAGAAATACGAAACGAGATAAAATACTTTATATTATTGATCTTAATAAATATAGTTAGTTTGATCTATCTGTACCAGGGGCTCGGCGGTAACCCGGATGCTCTAAGTAATGTAGTGACAGTAGTCAGAATTGCACTTTGTATTCTTCTTTTATTGGTAACGATAGATTATCAATCACGTATCATAGAAGGGACATACGTCAAAGCCATTACTGATTCTTTAACAGGCCTTCTGAACAACAAAAAAATAAAACAAGTTATACGGTCAACGATTGATGCACAAGTGGATTTCAGTATAATGTTCTTGGACCTGGATGACTTTAAATCAATAAATAAAGCCGTTGGACACGCTGCTGGTGATGAAGTCTTAAAATCAGTTGCAAAAATATTAAAGGAAGAATTTGATGGGATCGGTTTTGTAGGTAGGTATGGTGGAGAGGAAGTAGTCGCTATTCTAACAGATTCATACTCTGGCTCGTTACTGAAAAAAGCTGAAGATGTCCGGAAAAGAGTTGAAAATGAAGTTACGTACCAGTCAAATCAAAGTGTACATGCAGTAACTGCGAGCATAGGTGTTTGTGACTGGACAGAAGAATGGTCTGCTGAAGAATGTCTCAAGAATGCAAATGAGGCAATGTACAAAGCTAAATCACTCGGAAAGAACAGAGTCGTTCATTATAACGAAATATGGGTAGGACAATATTAGTATATTAGTATATTGATATTATTATATATTAACGTCAAAGGAGATTTACAATGTCAAAAATCCGGTTTCGGCAAAAACAATTACTTTTAGCAGGAGGGATTGGTGCACTTTCTGTATTACTGCTTTGCAGTATCTTTGGTGTTCTATATGTCAACCACTTGACTGATAAGTACACTGAAAAGCGCTTATCAGTAGAACAAGAACTTGCACAAACCCAGCAGGTACTGAAAGAAGACATGATTAAGGTAGAAGTCGTCACCAGGAACATTTCATCTGGTGAACCCATACAGGAGAGTGATTTGGAAACACGTCTGATGCCACGCAATGCTGTATCAGAGGAAATGGTGCTTTCTAAAGAATTAATTCGAGGTAAGGTTGCAAAAGTGGAGTTGCCCACTAACACACCCGTTACCTCCACTGTAATCTACGAAGATGAAATCACTTCTAGAGACCTACGTAGTCAAGAGTTCAGGTTGATGGAACTTCCCTCAAAACTTCAGAAAAGTGATTACGTCGATGTTCGTATTAAGTTCCCGTCGGGGCAGGATTACATCATCCTAAGTAAGAAGCGCGTAGAAGATTTGATTGACGGGACCGTTTGGTATCACATGAATGAGAAAGAGATTCTTAATATCTCTGGTGCAATTGTCGATGCGTACATTCAGGATGCAACTATTTACGCGTTGTCATATGTAGAACCTGGCATTCAAGAGAAAGCCATAACCACTTATCCGGCCAATAAAGCAGTACAGGATCTTATCGATTCGGACCCGAACATCGTCCAAAAAGCTACAACAGAGCTGGAGCGGAGAAATAGAATTAAATTGGAAGAGGCAATGAATGCAATGACTCCGGAGCAGAAACAAGAGTACAAAAATAAGTTGAACACTCAACAGATAGCTGAAAACCAAGCCAAAAGCGCACAGCCAACAACACAGCAACAATCAACAAACGATTTGATAACTGAAGCGGAATCAACTCCCCAAGTAGATACCGAAATGATCTTCAATGATCAAAATAGTGTAGGAGCTGAGACACCATGATGAAGCAAGTCGTATTTATCGGCGCTTTTGAAAAATCAGACATTCTTTTCTATATCGCAAAGTTACTCTCTGTACATCATCGAGTCGTGATAGTCGATGTAACATCCAATGCTGATTATCGCTACGCTTATCCTAAAATTCCTGAACAAACAGGGACGCAGCAACACGATCGATTCGATGTAATCGAAAATATGACACTTGAAAAATATGAGCAATTAAAAATAGAAGAAGCCTATGACTTCGCCCTCATAGACATTAGTTACAAGGAAGAACTCCAACGTTGGCCAAATGCCGATCAGTACTTTTTAGTCACGTCACATGATAATGCTGTCATGCAACGAAACGCGGAACTTATGGATGCTTTTTTTCAAGGGAAAAGCCAATCGGACCTCGTCCCAATGTTCAAGTTAGTTCAAGAGACAACAAAATATACGGAACAAGTGATCAATGAGCTATTTGAGAAGCACCCCATTGATTGGAAAGAGACCTTTGTTTTTTACCCAGACGAACGTGATCTGGAAAGTAAACACATGAATCAGCAACTATCAATGTTGCACATTAAAAGGCTATCAAGTGATCTGAAATTGGCGCTACAGGGTGTCCTGGGGCAGATCTCGGGGCAGTCAGATAAAGAAATAAAACTGCTCTGGAAGAAAGCTGAGAAGGGAAGATAAAATATGACAATTATATCGTTTTGGGGAATGCAGCATGGTTTAGGTGTGACAAGTAGCACGGCTGCGGTTGCTGCTTTAATCGGGATGGAATACCAAGTGCGCACATTAGTCTCACAGCCGCAATGGGCAGATAATACGCTTCAGCGTATATTTCAAAAAACAGTCCAGTCTCAAAACCCACAGGGGTTCCAGACGAGTGGTGGGCTTGATGCTCTTGAACGTGCAGTCCGAGCCGGCAAGATTGACCGTGATGCAGTAAAGAATAACTCACTAATTTTAGTGCCTGATCGACTTGATATTCTCAAGGGTACAAATAAAAGTGATCGCATTCAATTTGATGATGCAAGTGAAGTCATTAATCTGATCTATAAAAAAGCCACTGAATATTACGATCTGGTGCTTCTCGATCTACACAGCGGCGGTAACAGCCCTGTGATTCAGGATGCATTAAATCAATCCGACTTGAATGTGGTTTGTTTATCTCAAAACATCAATGTATTAGAACGATTCTTCTTACAACGCGAAAGCATGCCCAAGGCAATCAAGGAGAAGCCATTTATCCTGCTCATCAGTCAGTATGATGAGGACTCCAAATTTAAAATCAGAAATATCTGTAATAAGTTCCGTTATAAAGGACCAGTGTTCTCACTGCCGTACAATACCAGCTTCAAAGACCACTCCAACGATGGAGACCTTCAGGGGTTCTTCCGGAGGAATCAGCAGCTGGCTACGTTCCATCCGAATCGATTCTTTATCGAAGAGGCACGGAAGCTTGCGATCCATATTTTGAATGCAGCGGGAGTCAACACAAGCATCAAACAAATTTCTGGGAAAGGAGCATAAGTAGATGGCATCATCAGGCATTATTAATTTTTTGATTATAGCCACTACTGTCCTGGGTTTTATCACACTTTTCCTATACTTGCTTTGGAAAAAACCAATTCGGAAAAATGATGACTTGGCCCAAGCGAGAGCAGAACAGTACTCCATTCCTGTTTTGGTCGACTTCACAAAAGTCATGATTAATGAATTCATTAACACAAACTTAATGGATATGGGTCTGTCAGGTGAAGAGTTTGAAAGGCGACAAGCCATCGTCAATCAATTTCGCAAATCATTGCGTAACACGGTTTCGGGAGAAATTAGCGACAAAATTTATGTGAAGCAGCAGATCGACAACATTCTTGAACGTGATTATGGAATTAATGAGACCAATATCGATCTGGTGCTGCCGTTTACGCAACCAGAAAAATTAACCTCACAGGACCGTTTCGACATCCTAATGCACCACTTCAAGAAAGAGCATGGCTATAAAGCACTGACATACATGATCGAAAAGTATGATTTAGGTCAACTCAAATATGTCATTGAAGATGGGAAAACCCCATCTTACATCATCACAGATGATGAAATACGAGAAATCTATCGAAAAGAGATCCGCAACCTGGATTACAAGGATAAACTCAGTATCGTTGTTCAGCGAGTATATCAGTTATACAAAGGGTTTGGCGTAATCGATGAAATTCGGGATATGACCATCGATGGAGTATCTGGAGGTGTCTCCGGGGCACCAGAAAAAATGAAGACAGTGGAGCATGAAATTGAGTTGTTGGGCAGGATGAGACATACCAAACGCGGTAATAACTCTGTATCGATTTTTCACAAAGGTAAAACGATTCACCTATCATTTTTGGAATTCGAATCAGAATTGGAAACTAAGCGTGTTGCACAAAACATCTACAAGCATAATAGTCCTGGTCCCTTAACAGAAACAACAGGCTATGTAGTGAACGATATGGCAGATGGATCGCGTGTTGTCGTTGTCCGTCCACCATTTGCTGAGAATTGGGCATTTTGGGTACGGAAATTTGATATCCCCAATCTATCTATGGAATTTTTGATTCCAGACTCTCATAAAAATGCCGAGCTACCAAGAGATATGCTCAAGTTTTTAATGAAAGGTGGGCAAACAACCGGATTCACTGGGAATCCGGGTGCAGGTAAAACATCATTGATGATGACTAGTATCGGATTTATTTATGCCTTTCTGAATTTGCGAACGCTGGAACTTATTTTCGAACTTAACTTGCGACAACTCTACCCAGGTAGAAATTCCATGGCACTCAAAGAAATACCAACCGTTCCAGGACAGAAAGCATTGGATCTAAAGAAGAAATTGGATACGGATGTAAGCATTTTGGGAGAGGTAGCAAGTCAGTCCGTTGCTTCCTGGATGATTCAAATGACGCAGTCAGGCAGTTTGTTTACGATATTTTCCCATCACGCAGTATCGGCTAAGCAGCTAATTAAATGGTTCCGAGATGCGCTCCTATCCATGGACATACTTCAAGATGAACGATTAGCGGAGCAACAAGTCGCGGAAGCAATCAAATGGGACGTACATGCAACTCGTGATCATACGGGGAAACGTTATCTTGAGCGTTTCACGGAGATTAATCTGGTTCAGTACGACGAAACATTTTTCGATCGTACAGAAGATTACGAGGAGATGAAGAAAGAAAGCTTACGAAGACAGTACGGACCAATTTGGAAAGAAGCTAATGTTATTGAATATAGAGATGGAGGATATGTAGCTATCAATCCAATTTCTCCGGAACGAATCAAGCAGATGAAAGAAGCAATGCTTGAGGAAGATTGTATCGCATTTGATATGTTTTTAAATAAACATTGGGGAGGACAAGACCAATGTCTACCAGCTTAATCGTTCTCCTCTCACTTATGGCACTTACGAGTATCCCGTTGATTTACTACTTTTTTAAATCGAGGAAAGATCAGAAAAAAAGAGTAGATATCTTTAACGCTAGTCGTGTTCAAAAGCGAACAAACGCCAAAATGATGGTTTTTTATCAAAAGTCGTATGACAGATTCTCAGCGATGCCTATTCTACGGAACCAACTCATAAGTATTCGTAGAAGGCTGTCTTTAATCAATACCTATGACGAATTCACCATACGTAAAGAAACCATGCGGATTACCTTTTTGATTCTAGGCTTAATCTTTGTTGGTATAACGTTGGTTGCCTTTGTCAGTTGGAGCTTTATCGCCATCATGATTGCGATAGCCGTAGCCATAGTGGCAAACGGACTGCTTATTACTATTTTTGTGAGTCGAGTGGAGAGTCGATTATTGAATCAGTTTGCAGATTTTTTGGAAGAAACGCGTCATGAGTATCAAGAAACACAGCGAGTGGATGATGCCCTGTATAACGCAGCTCAAATATCTCCACATGCCATTAAACTGCAAATCGAAAAGATTCATGATGTGATTTCTTCAGAAGATCCTCAAGCCCAACTAAGTGAGTACTACACGGTTGCACCCAACCGCTATCTCAAAATTTTTGCTGGTGCATCTCACATGATTATGGAATACGGCGACAAAATAACTTCTGATGGATCAATGTATTTGGGCACGATCACTAAGATTGTTAAACAAATTAGAGATGACATGCTGCGTCGAAGAATGCTGAATTACCAACTACAGGGTCTGACAATGATTGCCTTATCGCCACTTCTTCTATCTTTTCCTGTTCGAAAGTGGGCGGAGACTTCTTTTCCAGTCACAGAACAGTTTTACAGTAGCAGATTGGGATACATCATATTAATTCTCATATTTGCTGCTTCTGTAATCAGTTATATGTTCGTTCGTAAGGTTGGAGAACTTGACGAGGATAAGGGCGGGGGTTCTTCTCCTAAGACACAGTGGGAAAAGAAAGTTTACTCTTGGCCGTGGGCTAAATGGATTATAGATCGATTAGTTCCTCAGCGGCATACAAGGGCGCATTATAAACTATCTATGCTTCTAAAAGAATCAAACTCGCCACTAACTAAAGAGTGGTTTTATATACAACGGTTGACGGTGAGTTTGGCAAGTTTTATTGCCGTTGTCATTCTATGCGTATTCCTGCACTACAATGCAGCTCATCAAATTCTAACGACTCCCACAGTAGCACAAGCAAACCTGTTGGGTTCGTTAACAGGTGATGAACTACAGCAAGCGAATCAATTAACATCATTTGACAACGCAGTAATGAATGATTTTAAGGAGGTGAAAGATCAATCAAGAGATAGTTTGGTTCAGACCATTGAAGCTCAGACCAGCATCAACATGGATCCGGCAATGATGGAGCAAACCATGGCTCGAATTTTAACCAAAATGAACACTATTCAGAATGAATACTTCAAATGGTGGGAACTATTTATAGCCTTCGGGGTAGCATTTATCGTCTATTACATACCGATGTGGGTTCTCCAGTTTAAGAGACGAATGCGTGCCATGGAGATGCAAAATGAGGTGGACCAGTTCCACACGTTAATCTCGATCCTTATGCAGTTTGATCAGATGTCAGTGGATACGGTCTTAGAATGGCTAGAACGCTTTAGTGTCATTTTCAAGACACCCTTAAGAAAAGCTGTACTGAACTTTGAAAGTGGTGCAGAACAAGCATTACAAGAGTTACGTGAAGATGCACCCTTTGCATCATTTGACCGGGTTGTGAGAAGGTTGATCCGTGCAAGCGAGAGAGTGTCCGTTGGAGAATCTTTCAATGATCTTAATATGCAGCAAGAATACCATGCCAAGGATAAAGAGGAAAAGATTACTCGGATTATTCTACAAAAAGCAGTGATGGGGAAGTTGATTGGATTTATGCCCACTAGTCTTTTAATTACAGCGTATCTGGTTTTTCCGATGATCTATATGTCGTATAAGAGCATGTCAGGGATCGGTTTCTAAATGATTGGTGAATCCATTAGGATCATCGCATTTACTATTTTCCTATTTGATCAAACACAATCTATCAATTAAAAGGAGTTAATAAAAAATGAATAACGTACCAGATTGGCTGAAGGTAGCTGCAGGAATATTTCTAACAGTAACGCTAATAGCTATTATTGTTTATTTTACAGATACAGCACAAGAAAAAACTAAAGAAGCTGGTGATGAAATCAATGGTATTTTTAATGTAATGAGTAACTCCAAATACACTCAATACACCAGTGGTTCAAAAACAGGTAGCCAGGTCGTTAACGCAATCCGTCAGTACGCGAGAAAGCCTCAATTTGGAATAAAAGTAATTACGGGTAAAGGCGACGTTTCCTTCTACGGTAACCCTTTTACAAGTGACGGAACAGTCACTGCAACAAAAACGAATGACTTTGCTAAAGCAGAAGATCCTAAATCCCCTGCTTACATTAATTTATCGGGAATGTTCGAACCTAAAGTCGTTCGAGATGCTAACTCTGTTGTTGTAGGTATCGAATTTCAACAAGCGCCCTGATTAATTTCTCAAGTGTTTCCCTTCTCTCTCATAGAGAAGGGAAATTCTCAAGAAAGGAACGATAAAGTTGAATCAGAATACACAAGATTTTATTTATTACGCAGCATGGATCATGATCTTCGCTATTGCTTTAGGATCGGCTGCTCTAGGTCTAGAACAACAGCAGAGATATCAGGGATCCATTCAAGAAGTATCGACAATGGACTATAGGTTATTTACTACTACTGGCTCGATTGAAGAAGAGACATACACTGGCGCCGAAGTCTTGCAGAGCGTACAACGTATTCAAAGCATTAAAGCAGATATCAAGGTAGAAGGAATTACCTTCACTCCGTCCATTGACATTGATAACACAGATGTATCCATGGTTAACCTGAATAAATCGTACAAAGCAAAATATGTCCGTAATTCAGAGGGAGTAATTACAATCATCATTTTTACATAAGGAGGAGGGCACGTTGGGGTCTCAATTATCAAAATTACTTGCCTCGATTATAGGAATCATACTTTTGTTCATATATCCTTTGTATCAAAGTATGGAACGTCAAGATGACTTGGCTCAAATTGTTGCACACAAGACGGTCACCCGATTTGTGGATGCGGTACGAACAAAGGGATACGTCACACCAAACATGTATAAAGAATTTAATGAGGAGCTTGCTACTACGGGTAACTTGTTCGAAGTCGAAATGGTACATGAACATAAACTTTACATTCCAGTGTATCGAGATCCAGCAGACCCGAATACGTTTGAGGGGAAATATGTCACGGATTTCAGCAATTTCTACACCGATGATATTATGAAAGTTTTGTTCCCAAATACAACAGAGTCTTTGCTAAGTGAAAATAGAAGATATCTCTTAGAAGTCGGTGATTTTTTCACGGTATCCATTAAAAACAAAAACAGAACACCAGCAACACATATGAAAGATATGTTCCTTGCTAGTAATACAGGCGATAACACCAAGATTTTTGTGCCATACGGCGGGATGGTAATCAATGAAGACAACGTGTGACTTGTTCCGCTATAACCGAACAATTCGGGAAAAGCGGGGACTTAACTAAATAAGTCCAACTTTGCGACCGAGAATTGGAAAGAGGGAACCATGTATCCTGAAACAATTCCGTTAATCTCCTGCGTGCGTGACACGGACAGCGTGTCGGGTATGAAGCACAGGTGAAGTCGGCAGAAGGGAAGCTGGAGCCACTCTATTGAGAAGGTATGCTAACTGATATGCCGGATGGCTGAAAAGCGGACTATGGTGAGAATGGTTGTAAAAAACCTGACGAACCTCCGAATGTACGGGTCTAAATTCATAACATATGGAAACATATGTACTGACAGAAGTCAGGGTGGATAGCGTAGAGTACGATTGTAGTCTAGGAAACACGCTATATCGAACAATGGCGATATCAAGTCCACAGGCTCAAAGGAGGCACCTAAGGTCTAGCAAGCATAGCTAGGTCACAAGGTACAAGGAAAGCAAGGAACGTCGATTTACAGGACTGTCATCCTAGACGTCTACTATAAGGCAGAAATTTGCTGAAATGTACTAATCCTTGTGAGAGTAGAGGCACGACCAATGAAGTGGCTGTAATGGCTACGGAGGAACAGCCTCAAGTCTTTTTAGATAATAAACAATTTTTCCGAAAAGTGAATTGCACCGATCAGGTAGGAACGTGGGGAATCACCGTAAGGAGGTGAAGCCACAGTGCAAACTCTTCGATACTGGGACTACTACGACATGACGAGTACTTTTACTGATTTACACGAAAAAGCACTAGGAAGAAAAAAGTTCGATAATTTATACGGGCTAATAAACTCACATCAGAACATCCTCCTAGCTTTTCGAACAATTAAATCAAACAAAGGCTCACTTACACCAGGAACAGATGGCAAAACCATAGAGAATATAAAGACACTAACAGAAGAAGAGATTGTGAGCCACGTAAGAAACAAGCTTTTGAATTATCAACCCAAAAAGGTTAGGCGAGTCCTTATACCAAAACCTAATGGAAAGAAAAGACCGTTAGGCATTCCATGCATAGTTGACAGAATCATTCAGCAATGTTTTAAACAAATTATTGAACCAATTGCGGAAGCTTACTTCTATAAACATAGTTACGGGTTTAGACCGGTAAGATCAACACACAACGCTCTAGCGAGAGTACAACATCTTATAAACACAACCAATCTCCATTATGTCGTTGATGTTGATATTCAAGGATTCTTCGATAATGTGAACCACACATTGCTTTTGAAACAACTATGGAATATGGGTATTAGGGATAAAAGAGTACTTCGAATCATCAGCAAAATGCTTAAAGCTGAAATTGAAGATGAAGGGATACCGTTGAAAGGCACACCACAAGGTGGAATCTTATCTCCTCTCCTGTCAAATGTAGTATTAAATGACTTGGATCAGTGGGTTGCAGGACAATGGACAAACTTCGAAACTCAATACGCCTATGCAGGAGACTATCACAGGATCAGAGCACTCAAGAAAACCAATCTTAAAGAAGGATATATTGTGCGATACGCCGATGATTTTAAAATTCTTTGTCGGGATTGGAAATCAGCTCAGAAGTGGTATCACGCTGTAAGACTCTATCTTAGAGACCGCCTTAAACTAGACATCTCACCCGAAAAATCACAGATTGTAAACCTCAGGAAACGTAAATCTGATTTCCTGGGATTCACAATATGGGCTGAGAAAAAAGGAAAAAGAAGAGTCGCCTATACGGGTATAAATGAAAAGAAGAGAGCAGAAATCAAGAAGCAAGCAAGAGAGCGCATTAAGAATCTGCACAAAGCACCAATTACTCAAAACGCTCTTCTCTTCAATAGCTTTGTACTTGGTTTACACAATTACTTTTCACGTGCAACACATGTTAGTGTAGAGTTCTCACGACTTGCCTTTGATCTGAAAGCATTCACATACAATCGTCTCAAAGTTATTGGTAAATACCAATATCCTGATAATGCCCCGCCAACCTTCAAGAAGTTCTACAGGAACAGATATAGAACCTTTAAGGTCGCAGGTGTATATCTCTTTCCGTTCAGAGATGTAAAAACGGTTAACAACCTATGCTTTCAGCAGACGTTAAATCCGTATACATCAGAAGGAAGAAAGAGACTTCATAGGGATTTAAAGACGGATATTAGATATGAACTAATTAAACTAATGCAGTCAAACATACCAAACCGTAGCATTGAATACCTGGATAACAGACTGAGTAGATATAGTATGCAGGGTGGCAAATGCGAGATATCTGGCATTTTACTAACTGCTGATTACGTGCATTGCCATCATCTTTTGCCAATCCATTTAGGTGGGACAGACGATTTTAGCAATCTACGTATTCTACACAAAGATATCCATAAACTTGTTCATGCTACAAAATCAGAGACGATTGTCAAACTCATGTCGCCGTTTGGATTTTCAGACTCTACGATTCAGAAAATCAACCTGTACCGAAAAATGAGTAACTTGGAACCTATTGTAATAAAAATCTAAAAAGATGGAGCGCCGTGTGCGATGAAAGTCGCACGCACGGTGTGGAGAAGGGGAAAAGGCGGTGATTATATCAAATCCTTACCTATTTCTATT
>NZ_JAUKNS010000011.1:0-120862 GCF_030487755.1 Paenibacillus sp. 11B
CGTGCGTTCTGCACGGTGACGGGGAGCTTTTTTTTATAGAATGAATAGGGGCATGCTCATGCTTGATGCCAACTTGCCTTTAATGTCCAATGTAATGTGAAGCTTGATCCAGGGATTGCGTGTACGCCCCCTCCTTACACGCGACTCTGATTGGAATTATACTCTTTTCTCGCGGTGCCAGCCGCTCCACCTACAATTATGCGTTTCAGACCGATAAGCATCGTATACAGGACATAACCAATCACCCCACCAAAGGTATTCAGCATAAGATCATCCACGTCGAATATGCCCATACCCGTCAATAGCTGTGTCACTTCAAAAGCAAAACTTAAGAGCAAGGAAAGTACAAGCACCTTTGCCCCTGACAACAGCTTGTTACCCATCAGCACTGGAATGAAGATACCCAGCGGGATAAAGGCCATGATATTACCGAGCAGGTGAATTGCCGTACCCGGACGATGTAACGATAAGCTATGCCAGTCTCTTGAAATTTCCTGAAATGGCGTCAGGTTAACGGTACGCGTATGAATCAGATCCGGCTGTTGCGCGAACGTCATAAGTTGAACTCTAACGACGTTCCAATCCATCGTATGTCCCTTGAAAAGAATCAGCTTGGTCAACAGATACAGATAGATGATGAATGCCGCCACCCAAACGATCTTCATATTGAACTCTTTAGGTTTCATAATGAACCTCCGTGTATATCTTGTTGTTTATTCCTCTACTGTCACGACAACTCCGTTCATGTTGTCTCCCGATATCTCATATTGACCGTGTTCAGGTACGTTAATGCTCTTCTCTTTGGATGCATCGTAATAACGCACATGATAGTGCTTGTCCCCGACTTCAGCGGAAATGCTCTTTTTCTGTTGCAGCAGCTCCAAATACTGCTCCAGCACCAGGTGATTATGATACATGATGGCACTGTGCGGCAGTCCCACATACCTAAAATGCCAAGGTTCATATTGAATGCCAGTGATGTGCACTTTATCCTTCGGGTAACGTAAAATGAATCCGTATTGCCATGCATTCTTCTCCAGCCAAGCTCCTTCTGGCGCTTCACTCATGGCAGCCAGGGTAGAGCCGATATCCATGGACAAGCCCAGATTATGTTCACTGTGACCCGCAGGAAGCGCATAGTCCGAACCCTTTTCCTCGTAAAGCTGCTCCTGTTTCGTAAAGTCTCGATAACCACTGCTGATGATGAAGTAACGCACGTCATCTTTCGAGGCAGCTTCAATCATCTTCTCGAACGCTTGCGCTACGTACTTTGACAACATGATATTGTGATCCAGCAAGCCGTATCCACGAACCAGATCTTGTTGTTCAGCCAAATTCACAATGTCCGTTCTAATACCCTCCGCATGAACAGGATACTCCGAATTGACGAGCAGTAAATTCCCTTTATGTACTTGATTCTTCATATCCACGTTAATGGTTTTGGTATATCCCGCCCGATTTTCAGCCGTATTCTGAATTTGCAGATTCGCTTCTTCCTTCTGCTCAAACAATGCAGGTGACTTGGAAAAAATATATCCCAGTACAATGATACATATCAAAAATCCCCACTTCTTCATCCCTTGTTCCTCCTTTACCTCGTATTATCAAGGATAGAGAAAACTAGTTAAAAAAAAGCAGGGCAATTCTAAAGTTTTTCTTAAATTCGGCATATAACTTCAATCCAGCGCAGGTAACCGAACTTCAAATACGGTCCGTACGACATCACTTTGGGCTGAAATGTTCCCATCATGCTGCTCCACAATATTTTTGGCGATAAAAAGTCCTAGACCTGTTCCACCTTCCTGAGGTGTCCGCGCCCGATCCCCGGTATAGTACATATCGAAAATATGAGGCAGATCATCTGGATGTATATGACCACCATAGTTCATGATCTGAATGATAACCTGTCCTGCATCACGATGCCCATGAATATCCACATAAAGACCATCCGTACCGTGACGTGCCGCATTGATTAACAGGTTCTCAAACACGCGTGCAAGCACCTCACCATCGCCGGAGATGGTTAATTCGGAATCGATGTGCAGTCGGGTGACCAGGTGGTTCTTTTCAAAAACGGGGTACAGCTCTTCGTTCATCTGCCTCAGCAGCTCGCTAAGATCAAGTCTCTTTTTCTCAATTGGCAACATGCCATAGTTCATTCGTGTAATCTCAAACAAATCATCAATCAGTTTCTCAAGCCGCTGGGATTTGGTAAAAGCAATCGCTGTAAAGTGTCTGACCTGCTCTTCCGTCAGCTGATCATCCTTCATCAACAGATCCAGATAACCCAATACTGACGTTAGGGGCGTACGCAAATCATGCGCCAGGTTTACTACCAGTTGGTCCCTGCTGCTCTCCGCAAAATCTCCCCGTTCTACCGCTTCCTTCAGCTTCAGATTTGCCAGATTGATATCCTCTGCAATTGCCCCCAGCTCGTCCTTCGTCGAAATCTGCACACGGTGCTGGAAATCTCCACTCGCGAGTTGCCGGATACCTGTGGAGATATTTTTGAAATAGGTAACGTATGGCTTCGTAAACCAGAAGAAAAATAGTATAGCAAGCGGTATGAACAGGATAAGGAAAAAGTAAATATCCCCTATGCTTTTCATAAAGTGACGAAATTCGGCTAACTGATCTTCCGCACGCACTCCGGTGTAATAGTATTGCATCAGTTTATATACCCCAAAGGTAATCGCGCCAGATGCCAGCATGCTTAGACCAAGCAACAGAATCATGGTTGTTCGAAAACTTCTGCGTTTATTCATTGAATGTGTACCCCACACCCCAGATCGTTTTGATAAACTTGTTCTTGTCTACATCTTCCCCCAGCTTCTTGCGCAGGGTCCGAATATGAACCATCACGGTATTGCCGCTCTCATAATAAGCCTCTCCCCACACTTGTTCAAAGATGCTCTCTGCACTGAACACCTGTTTGGGATGATTTGCGAGCAGATACAGAATGTCAAACTCCTTCGGTGTTAATTCGATGGGCTTGCCATAAAGGGTGACGCTATGCTGATCTGGCGAGATAATGAGGCCGCCTTTCTCCAGAATGGAACGCTGGATCGGTACAGACTGGCTGAATTGAAGTGAACGACGCAGCTGGGAATTGACCCGGGCGACCAGTTCCATCGGGTTAAATGGCTTGGTCATGTAATCGTCTGCGCCCATCACGAGCCCAGTGATTTTATCCATATCCGAGGTTTTGGCGCTTAGAAAAATAATAGGCAGGTGATACTGCTCTCGAATTTTGCGGGTTACCTCATATCCATCCATACCAGGCATCATAATATCCAAAATAGCCAAATCGATCGTTTGTGTCTGAACGGCTTGAACCGCCGCTTTCCCATCGAATGCCTTGATGATGTGATATCCTTCTTTTTGCAAGTGCAATGCAACCAGATCAGCGATCTCAACTTCATCATCTGCGATCAAAATCGTAATACGTTTCATTGCTTATTCCACTCCTATATGTGATGCTCAACAATATAACATATCTGAATCCAACTTATAAATGATTGAAGGGAATCCAATATATGAAACTGGACCGTTTATTAGCCATTGTCGTGCTGTTGATCAATCGTGGCCGGGTGCAGGCCAAGGATTTGGCGGATACGTTTGAGGTGTCCATTCGTACCATCTACCGGGATATAGATACGCTGGGTCAGGCGGGTATTCCTGTCGTCACCTATCAGGGTGCAAGCGGTGGTATTGGCCTTGCAGAAGGTTACCGGCTTGACCGAAATGTGCTGACCGACAAAGATCTGGCCTCCATTGTCACTGCGCTGCGCAGTGTCTCCACCTCCCATACGAATGTGGCACGAGACCTGTTGATGGAGAAACTCAGCAGTATCGTGCCTGAAGCAAAAAATGAAGATTTCCAGGCCAATACCAGCCGCTTTATTGTAGATTATTCGATGTGGACGCATCCCGAAGCGCTGCAAATCAAGCTCCAGCTCATTGAACAGGGCATGGATCAACTGCGGCCCATTACATTTACCTATTGCAGTGCCGAAGGTACCCAGACCCATAGAACGACCGATCCGCATACCCTTGTGCTCAAAAAGCATTCCTGGTACCTCTATGCGTTCTGTCACGAACGCAACGAGTTCCGTATGTTCAAGCTGGTCCGCATGCGAGACGTCGCTCTTGCCCAAGGAAACTTCGAACGCAAGCCGGTTAACCTGCAGGACAGACCCTGGCAGCAGGATTGGGCAACCCCGGATAACAAGGTGCCTCTGACCCTCAGATTCCATGCGCGTATCCGTCACATCGCAGTGGAATGGTTTGGCATAGAGAGCGTCATCCCGGATGATGAGGGCTATTATATCAGCCAGGTCGCATTTCCGGAGGACAACTGGCTGTACGGGTTCATTCTTGGATTTGGCGCAGATGTCGAAGTACTGGAGCCACTGCATATTCGAGAAGAGATTCGTAGAATTGCCGAACAAATTGTGCAAAATTATAATGCCCCGCCTCGAACCTGACAGACAGGTGTCCAGTTCCTCCCGTTATACTTCTATTATATTCAAGCTTTACATAACGAGGAGGAATCGATTATGAACGTCACCGTATGCCAGAGCTGTGGAATGCCACTCACTACGCCTGCCCAATTCGGAACAGAAACGGATAGTACTACAACCCGCGAATACTGTATTTATTGTTATAAAGAAGGCAAGTTTGAGCAGCCCGATATTACGCTGGAAGGCATGATTGAAATGTGCACCGCCATCCTGAGCCAAGAAGGTATGGACGAGGAGTCAGCAAGGTCAATGCTGCGCAACCAACTTCCTTTTTTGAAAAGATGGCATGCAGCTGGTATTGAACGGAACGTGGCATTTCCAGCAGAACATTCGAATGGGTCCGATGGGCTTAATCAAGTAACGCGCGACAATATGCTCTCCACAGAGCCCATTCGGTATGTCACACTGCCAGGAAAACGCCTTGCGGGTGTGTCCGCCAGAACAACCAACGCCATTGAGATGAGTGGCAAAGGCTGCATTCAGGGACTTTGGAACAGCTACTTCGCTTCAGATCATCAACCCGCCCCTGAAGCGGCACGCTATGGCTGTTACGCTGACTATACGGATGGCATACATGGAGAATACACCATACTGGTGGGACATGAAGTGGGCCCGGATGAATCGTTGCCTGAGGGAGTGGATACCGTTGAGCTGCCGCCTGCAACATATGCGGTGTTCACCTCCAGAAAGGGCCCGATGGCCGAAGTCGTGGGTGAAGCCTGGGGTGCGGTGTGGGCCTGGAAGAAACAGGGGGAACGCACGTTTACCGGAGATTTCGAATTGTATGATGAGCGAAGTCTCGATCCTGAGAACGTACAAGTAGACCTGTATATTGCTGTTCGCCGCGAAAAATAAGAAGAAAAGTGATCATGATCATTTCTTAATCCGAATTGGACTGTTTATATCTGTATCTGTATCTCAGCAATGAAATTCCGCTCATGGATTTATGCAAAATGCTGTTAGGCTGCCAGGTTTTCCTGGCGGCTTTTTGAATTTTCCCTTTTGTCTATCCGTCGAAAATTGCCCTAATATGCACCCGACAACCGACCATGGTACCAAGTTAGCTAGCTTATGTCGTACCTATACAACCAGACTATATGTCTTAATTTCGACACAATTGGCAATCCCAAAACTGGGTCTATTCACTTAACAATCGCTTCTATCCTCCCATACGAAACCTCACATATTCGGTCCTTTCCTCCTGAATTTCTTTAAAAACGTTTACATCTCCTCAATACGGGGTAAAATCACTACAACCCAATTGGAATTACACCTTAATTTGCCTGTTTCGTCTAACAAGTCACATATACCTATTTGCGTAACAGAGACGATAACCTGTTGGAATACATAAGCTATTTAATAATCACATATGCATATTCGAAAATGCATTAAAGGAGGAACCAAGATGATCCGCATGCCTATTCAGCAAATGATCCCGTACCACCACCAATATCCGCGCAACACGGCGACCGTTGCTCCTAAAAAGGAGAATGAGAACACTCAAGGTCTATCCTTTCATGAAATTTTGCAGCAAAAAATGGCTAAAAAGAACGCCTCCCCTTCTTTGCGATAAATGAAATGATGAGCAAAATGAAAATTGCTTGCTTGGCTGCACCGTTCTCTGCGAAGTTGTGGATGAACGGTTATTCGCGTTTTCGCTTTAATTTGTTGTTACATCAGCATTTTACATATGTACAGTCTATGGTCACATCCCTATAATGGGTTAAATATCTACGGCAGTTTAGTGAGACAACATCCATTTCAGGGGGCAAATATGATGATGACTATCGGCTGTTTTCACGCTCACTATTCCAACATTGCACTGATTGAAGAAGCACTCGCTCCTTATGAAGTTGAACTAGTTCATTATGTCGATCCGGGTCTGGATCGCCTCAAACATGATGCTGATTTCACCGAGGCAGTTACGCGTGAGAAAGTATCAAAGACGCTGCAATGGATCGCGCACTGCCATGCAGATGCCATCCTCGTCACCTGTACCCTGTTTGCAGCCGTACTTGAGCAAGAGGCACAGCATGTTCCTGTCCCAGTGGTTGGTATTGATGATCCATTACTTCAGGAATTGAAGCGAGTACCGGGGAGATACATATTGGCGTTTACCAACCCTGCGACGATTGAAGGAACGATGGCACGGGTGAATCAGGCTTTGCAGCAGGATGATGAGAATGGACAGCGAAAAGGGATTGATGCTGTAGAGACTGAATCGGTATTGATACCGGGTACATTCGAGTTAATCATGCGAGGCGATAAGGAAGGTTATCTTGCAGCGGTGAGTGCTGGATTGCAGCAGATTGCTGAGCAGTCCCCGGGAAGCAAGGTAGTAGCCTCTCAACTGTCCATGGCTCCCGCAGCAGCGCGAGTTACAGCAGATACAGGTTTGGCGATCTATAGCCCGTTGGCTTCGCTAGCGGCTTATTTGGAGAAGAAGTTGAGCATAGTTCGGCGTTAATGTTGAGCGGTGAGCGGTAAGTGTTTTTTGAGCGGTGCGTCGATATTTGAAACTGATTTTCCAGCTCTGCTTATATCGGTAACGCCACGCCTAAGATGAATCAGTGATGCGACATCTCATCTGAAGAACTTGTTCCAGAAGTTCTCTTGCTCTAGATTGGAGCAAAAGCTCTAACGAACCCAGCGCGTCTTATTATCAGAATTATCGTGATCTGCTAAGTTTAACGAACCTGAGCCACCTTAATGGGGTCAAGACATGCGATTTCCAGTACAGCAGGACTTGCATTTCAAGAAATAACGTCTCTATGATTCGTTAAATCGCAGACCTGTGGAAATTACGGCAAATAGCGTGTGCTCGGTTCGTTAGGGGCTGAGCTACTCTTTCAACGATGTAATCGTGTTCGCAATGTTAATTATTGCGCTCCTCACATACATCGACCGTAAAAAGAAGTGACCCGCCACAGGTTGACGGCCTGACGGGTCACTTCGTCTGAACTATGCAGCACTTGGAGGAAGCCATGGAGGAATACCCACCGCAAATGCTGTGCAGGAGCAGCCATTGGCCTGCGAACACCACATACCGGGTTAAAGCCGCTCTTCTCCACGATCACGGAGAGGAACGGCATTTCACTATATCAGGCTGCCCAGATTGCGTTGTAACAACGCTTAGGAGCGTGTCCGGTATTCCTCTGCCTTTTCCTGCATGCCCGCAGCCACAGCCTCATTCTCGGACAATCCTTTGTCCGCGGCAAAAGCACGAATATCCTGCGTAATCCGCATGCTGCAAAATTTCGGCCCGCACATGGAGCAGAAATGGGCTTCCTTGGCCCCTTCGGCCGGCAGCGTCTCATCATGGTAGGATAGCGCACGTTCCGGGTCCAGCGACAGGTTGAACTGATCCCGCCAGCGGAACTCGAACCGTGCTTTGGATAACGCATCGTCCCGTCGCTGGGCACGCGGATGACCTTTCGCCAGATCGGCAGCATGTGCAGCAATCTTGTAGGCGATAACCCCTTCCCGCACGTCATCCTTATTGGGCAGGCCCAGATGTTCTTTTGGCGTAACATAACAGAGCATCGACGTACCGAACCAACCGATCATCGCTGCCCCAATCGCCGAGGTAATATGGTCATATCCCGGTGCAATATCGGTCGTCAGCGGTCCCAAAGTATAGAACGGCGCTTCCTTGCAAATCTCCATTTGCAGATCGACATTCTCCTTGATCTTGTGCATCGGCACATGTCCCGGACCTTCGATCATCACCTGCACATCATGCTTCCAGGCGATTTGTGTCAGTTCACCAAGCGTAGCCAGTTCCGCCATCTGGGCTTCGTCATTAGCATCGTAGATGCTTCCTGGGCGCAGCCCGTCTCCAAGAGAGAACGCCACGTCATACCTTTTCATAATCTCGCAGATTTCTTCAAAATGGGTATACAGAAAATTCTCCTGATGATGCGCAAGGCACCATGCTGCCATGATGGACCCGCCCCGTGACACAATGCCTGTCATGCGCTTGGCGGTCATCGGGATATAACGCAGCAGCACGCCTGCATGGATCGTAAAGTAATCCACGCCCTGCTCTGCCTGCTCAATGAGCGTGTCACGATACAACTCCCAGGTCAGTGCTTCGGCTTCACCATTGACCTTCTCCAGCGCCTGATAGAGCGGCACCGTTCCGATCGGTACCGGAGAATTGCGGATGATCCATTCCCGAGTCGTATGAATGTCCTTGCCTGTGGAAAGATCCATCACCGTATCTGACCCCCAGCGTACCGCCCAAGTCATCTTCTCCACCTCTTCCTCGATAGAGGACGATACGGCAGAGTTTCCGATGTTCGCATTAATCTTCACATGAAAATGACGCCCGATCAGCATCGGCTCACTCTCCGGGTGATTGATGTTCGACGGAAGGATCGCCCTGCCACTCGCCAGCTCCTGTCGAACAAACTCCGGCTCCACGCCTTCACGAATGGCTGCGAACTCCATCTCCGGCGTGATGATTCCCTGTCGTGCATAATGCATCTGGGTCACGCTGCGCCCAGCTATTCCTCGCAAGGGTTGACCACGCAACCCTGGATACTCCTCGGCTCCAGCTCGCTTCCATCCTGGCTTCAGACCGTTATCTTCCGGCTTTACCGTCCGTCCCCGGTAAGCTTCAACATCTTCACGCTCCGTAATCCATCGCGTACGCAGCGCTGGCAGACCTGCGCGGATATCGGCATGAAATCCGGGATCGGTCATCGGCCCGCTCGTATCATAGACACGCAGCGGTTCGTTATGCTCCACTCCTTGGGGAGTATTCGTGTCATGAAGGGCAATTTCACGCTCCGGTACAGCAATGTCCGGTCGAGAGCCATAAATGTAAACTTTGCGGCTGCCCGGGAAGGGCTGAACCCGTCCGGTCGCCCCTTTTTCTTTTGCCAACTGCTGATCCTGCTCGTCCTGTCCCATCGTTCTGTTCCCTTTACTCATCGCTCTTGTCTCCTCCTCATTGGTGATCGTCTGGATTAAAATGCTTGCGCACTTGTCCCGAATCATCCACAACATAGATAAAGAAAGAGCGACCATACGACAGAAAGCAGGGACATCACATTTAGTAATACGTAGGCAGTGAATGCAAATGAACTCTATCCCAGAAGCTTGGCAGATGCTCCCCGGTACTTTGCCCAAAAGCAGTTCTGGCAGCTTCTTCCGCCTGTTTACTATATAAAAAAAGCCGGTTCCCAAGGGAACCGGCTTATGTCCATCACCAATAACGCACCTTATAAAGGCTCCATAGCGGAGCCCATCCATAGGTCACATCATGTGGTGTTCGTGGTCGTATCGCCGATTACTTCCCTACGCTGGTATGATCCAGATCAGGTGCAAAGGGTCCGGAATCTCATGCGATTCCGTCTCAGTCCGGACAATTCGGACTCCCCCAGTAACGTTAACAAGTTGCAGCATTTAAGCCGCAAATGCATATTCAATTATGCTGGCCCCGTTAGGCCGTCCATTACAGAGTAGCGCAACCGAATCATAAAAACAACCTTTATATTCAGAAAATAAAATCAGGATAACATGAGTCCCATCTGTGTAGCAGCCTCCTTCAGCACAGGTGCGTATTCATGCAACGTCTCCTGGGAAAGGCGACTAACAGGCCCGGATACCGACAAGGCAGCAGCGATGTTGCCTTTCCGATCCAGGATGGGGACAGATACTGCCGCAGCTCCCGGTTCACGTTCCTCATAACTTGTTGCGTAGCCATATTCCAGAATGTCTTTCATCTGTGCCAAATATACTTTGGGATCGATAAATACCGGCCATTCCGGTCCATTCATCAGATCTTCACGGTCTTCCTCGGTGGCAAAAGCCATGAGCACTTTGCTGGACGCTCCAACGGATAGCGGAAGTCTGACTCCCACCGGAGCCACCCGGCGAATCGCCTGATCACTCTGCACAGCTTGAATCCGAATCCGCTCACTGCCATCACGCAGATATAAGCTTACGGTTTCGCCCAGTCGATCCCTCAGCCGCTCCATCGCAGGAAGGAGCAGAATGGCAGGATCATCGCTGCGAGACATATGGGCAGACAGCTCCCAGATGCGTATGCCGAGTCGATACTTCTCGGTGGCTGCATCCCGGATCACGAACCCTTTCTCCTCCAAAGTAGCCATCAGACGATGGACTGTACTTTTGTGCAGACCGATCTGAGTGGCAATTTCCGTGAGTCCCAGATCACTGCGCGTTGTAAAACACAATAATATATCCAGCGCCCGCTCTACAGCCCGGACGGTTAACTTTCGGTCTTCCATGGCATATTGCCCTCCTCATGTTTCATCACATGAAACTTGGTTACATAAATTATATGAGAAACGGTCTCATCTGTAAACTAAAAAGCGCCAATTGGAAGAGAGATAATTGTAAATATTTTCTTTTTATAAATCAAAATCCCCTGCAATTTGCACCCTAAGGAAATGTTAACCATATATCTTCAGAACTATATAACAATTGCGTAACAAATGGCTCCAATCAATTGACTTTGACTATATTGGAACATACGATAAAGATATATTAAATTAAGATTTTGCTTCATACGTAGTCAGAAAAATCGTTTATCCGCTCTGTTCGTCTCGTTGTTATCTTCATTTGATTTTTAAAGGAGGGGCAATCATGTATCCGACATCCCAGAGCGAAGCCCCGCTGCAAACGAAAGTGTCAGATCTGCCTTCTTCGTTATCACCGAGGCTGATCCGGTTCAAACATATTGTCGTGGCGCTGTTGCTCTCCGTTGTATTTTTTCTGCTCTTTTGTTTCATTGCACTACACGGTTATATTGCTTGGGTATTATCCAATCCAACGGTAGCGCCTGTCTTCTCCAATCCCATGCAGGCCAAGAACATGAAGTATCAAGACATCACGTTTCCGGCAGCAGACGGCAGTCGAACAATGCAGGGTTGGTATATTCCGGCTGACGATAATGCAAACAAAACCATCATATTCAGCCATGGATATGGTGCGAATCGTGAAGAAACCTGGGTACCAATGTATGACCTTGCCCATTATGCCCATCAACTTGGCTTCAATGTGGTGATGTTCGATTACGGTTTCGCTTCCCAGGTGAACAAAGCTGTCGCTACAGGCGGCAAAGCCGAATCCCAGCAGCTGCTTGGCGCAATCCAGTTTGCGAAGCAGCGCGGAGCTCAGGAGCTTGTTGTATGGGGCTTCTCCATGGGTGCAGGTACAGCCCTCCAGACTGGGCTGATTACCAAAGATGTGGATGCGATGATTCTGGACAGCACGTTCCTGCTTGAGCCGGATACACTGTACCATAACATCCATAATCAGATTGATCTGCCGCGTCAACCTACGCTGCAGATTATGAATCTGCTGTTCCCCATTCTGAACGGGACCGGATTGCAGCAGATTCCGTATCAGGAAGTGAAAAAGGAAGATTATCCGTTCCCTATTTTCTTCATCCATGGTACCGAGGATGAGAAAGCTCCTTACCCGATTGCGGAGCTGCTCGCTGCCAACCAGACCAATCCGTATTCCGATGAATGGATTGTGGATGGTGCGCATCATGAGCTGATCTTCCGGGAGCATCCGAAGGAATACCTGCGTCGTGTCTCCACATTCCTGAGTCATGTAACGAAGACGAGCAGCGATGATGTGGAAAATACCAATGCCGGAGAATCGTGAAGATCCGGTAATTCAAGAGCTCCTATACGGGGCTCTTTTTTTTGTGTACATAGGACAACATGACTGGAGAATATACTTTTGGGACGTAATTAAAGACAGCTCTAGCTTGTATATTACAAAATTGAGCGAACCGGGGGGATCCAATTTTATTTTTACTGCTGGATCTAGATTTGAATCCATTTGAACGGAGGTTTACCACTTATGAATTGGTATGGATATGGACATCTGCTGCCTCTGCGGGTACTTGAAGAAGTTCGTTTCTGGAAAGAGCAAGAAAAGGAACATACGATTGTCATCAGTGCATTGATTCCTGATCTTGAACCCGCATATGTCCAATGGTTTGCAGAATGGGAAGCCATCTTTGAGAACAGCGAAAGAGTCGCGAATCAGCTGTTGAAGCAAATACTGCCGGGAACCCAGCCTCCTGCCCCCTACATCATTCGCTGTATTGAACAGCTCGTGGCTGCGGCCTGCGCACAATCGCGAGAGTTCATTAGACAGCTATATGTCCTCCTGGAGCAAAGCACTGTTGTTCAGTCTGTCCCACTTGCCAAATTGGTTATTTTACATTTCATTCGCGAATCCGAGTATTTCCTGGGGGTACTCGAAACGCTGAAACAACATGGAGCTATGCGAGATTCGGTGTCTGAATCAACTTTTTCACTGGAACATATCCTTCAAACCTCGGGGCAACCGGCTGATTCCAACGTACACATTGCATCAACGTCCGTATCTGGACAGTCCAATCGTGAAGCTGTAGAAAATCCGTCTTCGGCTGTGGGAAAAGTCAACACCCCTCATCCATCCGTACAGGCGCAGGCTTCAGCTGCTGTTCAGTCTCCCAATGCAAACGAAGAGGGCACACCCAACGCTAACACAGCGGTGGTCAAGGAGAAACCTGTGCCGATTGGCGGACACACACTGCCTCCCCTACCTTATGCCTACAATGCGCTGGAGCCGCATATTGACGAGATGACCATGCGCATACATCATGACAAGCACCATCAATCCTACGTCGATGGACTGAACACCGCAGAGAAAAAGCTGGCAGAATCGCGTAAAAAGAACAATTTCGAACTCATCAAACATTGGGAACGTGAACTCGCGTTTAATGGTGCAGGCCATTACCTGCATACGATCTTCTGGACGATCATGAATCCCAAAGGTGGAGGTAAGCCTTCCGGCATGCTCGCAGAACAGATCAAGCGGGATTTCGGCAGCTATGAGGCGTTCAAAAATCAATTCACCGAGGCTGCCAACAAGGTGGAGGGCAGCGGGTGGGCCATGCTGGTCTGGAGCCCACGGGCGCACAGATTGGAAATTTTGCAGGCGGAGAAACACCAGAATTTATCTCAGTCCGACATCGTGCCTCTCCTACCGCTGGATGTATGGGAACACGCCTACTATCTGAAACACCAGAATGAACGCAAAAAATATATCGAGGACTGGTGGCAGGTTGTTTATTGGCCAGCTGTGGCGGAACGCTACGAAACTGCGCGCAAGCTGTTATGGCCGCCGTATTAGGATTGTCGGGCTAAGCATAGTATCGGGGAGTGCTCTGGAGCGCATTGAATCCATGGTGCAATATGTTGATGTAAAAAAGAGATATCTCCAGCTTAAAGACTGAAAGATATCTCTTGGATCGCAAAAAAAAGCAAGCCTCTTGATTCAAGAAGACTTGCTTGTATTAGAATAATCTAGGAACCTCACGCCATTAAGAGGCGCAACCCTCACAGGCAACATAATTGTCGCCAACCTGTTTGCTAATCGCGATCAGATCGCCCAGCTTGATATCTTCCTCACCTGTAAATTCAAGATCAGCGATACGTGCAATGATCAGAGCAGCAGCTTCTTCTTTGCTTGTTGCCATTTGACTGAACTCAGACTTTTCGCCTGTGGAAATGACCTCATATAAATACGTATATCTTAATGTTTCCATGTAGACACTCTCCTTCCGAAATCACATCATATCATCTCTATTACCCAATTCCAAGTCCAAGCTTCTGAACCTAATCATAACGCAGCTTCATCTGCTCAGCCGTCCGTCTGACAGCTTCCTGATCCACGGTCAACACTCGGCTTGTCTCCGCCAGGGGAAAACGCTGACGCAGTGTGCGTACCAGCGAGGCTGTATACGCCGCAGTAGAAGGGACACCCGCCAGTTCCTGCAAACTCGCCATCGTTCCGGGCCGAACATCCGGATACCCTTCGTTGGCACCGTCTGCTGCGTCCTGATAGAACTGACGCACATCTGCTGCCAGTTGATCTCCTTGTCCCTCCACGATGATAAAGGCAGTAATAATATAAGCCTTGGCCTGTCTGCGCTGGGCAATACCACAGAATTTCAGTCCACCCACACTGACATCATAATCGCCAGGACAGAAAGCACCCTCGATCTCCCCCGTACGTGCCTGACTCGACCATGGTGTTAGCGATTCAGCGATCAATGAGGCCATCTCCCGGAAATCGTCGTGAATATTGATGGCACGTCCCGGGTTGGGCAGAATCAAAGACACGTTAACGACCCCTGGATTCAGGGGAACTGCTGCACCACCGGATGGACGAACACAGACCGCTGTGCCTTGGCTTCTCATGCGTTCCATAGCTTCTACGGCCTGTGGCAATCTCCTGTCTCGCAGTCCCGCTACAAAGGCATCTGGATGCCGCCAAATGTGAGCAACAGGCAACTGACCTTCTCCCACTCGGCGGCACATGACTTCTTCCCAGGCAAATGCTTCTAGTACACTGCTCCCGGGCCGCAGGAGCGGTGTCTCCCAAATTTGCAGACGCAATGATTGATCCAGTTGCAAATGCTGCTCTGCTCCCCGCGATCCGGGTTGATCTGAATTGGACGGTATACTCATATAAGATAGCCTCCGACTAAACTAATCTGGATGAACTGAAATAATTGGGTGATCCTTATGTATCTCCTTGTGTGAATGCAAAAGTAATATATAAATAAGCCGGTTCCCCAGGGAACACGGCTTATTTATGAAAGCTTCCATTGGCACAAGCATCTATTCTTCCATTTCAGTTCCAGCAAAATTGCCGAATGGAAACAACATAATTACACCAAAGGATTCAAATGCTTCTGGCTTGTCCAACGCGTGGAATGAGCCAATCTTAATCTTTCACCAGTGACAGGAACTCTGCACGCTGTGCCGGATTGTCACGGAAAGAACCTCGCACAGCAGACGTTACCGTCTTGCTGCCCGGCTTCTTCACGCCGCGGGAACACATGCACAAGTGCTCGCCTTCCACGACGACCATGACACCGTTCGGCTCTACCGCCTCAGTCAGAATATCGGCGATCTGTGAGGTAATGCGCTCCTGAACCTGCAGACGGCGGGTAACCGCCTCCACCAAACGGGCCATTTTGCTCAGTCCCACAATCTTGCCGCTCGGTACATATCCAATGTGCACCTTGCCGAAGAAAGGCGCCATATGGTGTTCACATTGGCTGTAATAGACAATGTCCTTCACAATGACCAGTTCTTCGTGATTCTCGTCAAACGTAACCCCAAGTACATCACGCGGGTCCACTTCATACCCGCCAAAAATCTCTTCATACATCCGGGTTACGCGTGCAGGCGTTTCCAGCAGCCCTTCACGCGTACTATCCTCACCGATCAATTTCAGGATCTGCTCAACGTGATACTCGATCTTCTCCCGATTGTCGGATACTTTTGAATTCAAATAATCTTTAACGCCAGCCACTGCCGAACGCCTCCTTTCGAACCACATGCTGTAAGCAACTATTCACTTCAGCATTATGCATAATTCGATTCTAACCACTCCCGGGTATAATATATAGATGAATAAACCATTTCGATCTATACATTCATGATTGGAAGTCGCTCTTTTGATTTATGCAAAATGCTCACTCACAGCTATTATTTTCGGCGGCCCGAGTTTTTACGCGCAGGATGTTGCCCCGGCTGAGGCATCTTCGCGCCAGGCTGCTGGTTCTTCATCATCTGCTGGGCGCGCTGCATTTGCTTGCCATTCAGGTTGTAACCCATTTGCTTCGCCATCTTCTGGAGCATGTCGGGATCACTTTGCATTTTCTCAAGCTGCTTCCGCAAGTAGTATACCCCAATGAAAAATCCTCCGACCAGACCAACAATCAATGTAATAATCGGTATTGCTATTGCCATCTCTTAGACACCTCTGTATGCAATCTAAAAAGCCTGATGATTCGTGTCAGCACATGATGTTGAACGCTCACGATGCAAACATGACACGTACCGGATTTCCTGAAAGTTATCATAGCATTTCCGCACGCCTTGAGCAAACGGATTTTCCAGCTAACTGCTGAATTTAACATCCAGGAAACAGATCGAAAATATTCAGTAAATCTCTCAGCAACATCCGTTTAAGTTACATCAGGACCGCCTCTATGAAAACGGTTGTATGCTGAGCCAAGTCCACTTCAATCACATCCAGATCATAACGTGTACTGCCTCGCGCAACCCGGATGACTGGCCTGCCGGGCAATCCCCGGTGCTGACGTACAATGACTCCGGTCTCCCTAGTAGACAATCGAACTGCTGTTCCATTCGGATAAACGGACACACTCCGGTTGAATTCGATCAGAATATCACGATCCAGCTTCGTGCCAGACATCGCCATCATTTCTTCGCAAGCCTCATGTGGCAGCATACTTCGACCCGAAAGGCCATTGATCAGATTATCATACGTGTTAGCTGCACTGACGATTCTGGCGAACAGATGAATGTCCTTTCCCTTGATACCTCTCGGCAGTCCTGTACCATCTACATGCTCATGATGCTGCAATGCCGTATGTGCCACAAGCAGATTGAACTCCCGTTTGGACTTGATCAACTCGAACCCTCTCCACGTGTGATGCAGAGAAGAATTCGCTGCTGAACCGCTGCCGGGTGGCCCCTCCACTTTGCCGATGTCATGCAATAGGGCTCCGACAGCCAGATCCTTGAGCTGCGCATAGTTAAGCCCCAGATTCAGACCAATGACAGAAGACAGCAAACATACATTCATGGCGTGAACATACTGTGCGTTATCTTTGGTCCGAATATCTGTGAGCTGGACAAGCAATTCACGCCCGTTCAAAACATCGTTCAACAATTTATCTATGCTGATGACGACCTTCTTCGGGCTCCAGTCCTTCCCGGAACGAATAGATTCAAGTGTGACACTCATTTCATTAATTACTGCCTTTTTCGTGGCTTCATCCAGAATATCTTCTGTATCCACATCTTTATACGCTTCATCCTGGATGTACAGCATGGTCACGCCAATACGCTTCAGCGTATTAACCATAAATACGGTAAGCTGGACTCCGGCAGACAGCAATACCGTGCCGTTGCCGGAATATATGGTTTTACCCAGAAACTCCCCCGCCTCCACGCTCTCCACGTTAACATACTTCATGAACGTCCCCCGCTCTTACGATTGCTGCTCCAATGTGAGCAATTGCTCTTTGGTTTGCAGACCGCCTACATAACCCACCAGGGTTCCGTCTTTACCGCTGATGCGGTGACAGGGAATCATAATCGGAATCGGATTTTTGCTAATCGCGTCCAGAACTGCTCGAACAGCTTTGGGCCTGCCGATGATTTCCGCAACCTGTTGGTGTGTTGAGGCCTCTCCATAAGATATATCGGACAGGACTTGCCATACTTGTAGCTGGAATGGTGTTCCAAACAAATCGAGCTTCAGTTCAAACGCTTTTCGTTCTCCTGCAAAATACTGCTTCAGCTGCTGTGCAGCTTCACTCAGCTTCTCTTCATTTTTCTCATATCGATATTCCCCAATCCAGGTACGGGCCCATTGTTGCAGATGCGCCTCGCGCACATGGAAAGCACCAAAATCAATGTGACACAGCCCCTTATCCGTAGCACAGAGCGTAAGTGTTCCGATCGGTGTCAGCACCTCATCGTAATATACGGGTGTACCATGCAGACCTGTTACGGCTGACGGTTTCCATGCTGCAGCTTCCGGTTTGGCAGGCTCCTTAGCCTGCCCGTTCTCCTGTTCGGGTGCCTCTTCCGTTACCTGATTTGGCTGCTGCCCATCCAATTGGTTAAGCTGATTATTCTGTTCCTTCTGATCCTCAGGCTTATTGTTGCTCGATTGCTCTGCCTGAGGCTTATCGGGTAAGGTCGCGGACGAACTCAGTCGTTCCTTGGCCTTCTGCAGCATGCTTAGCACGTTCCCATCTTGTTCGTTAGCGGCAGCTTCCCCAATAGCTCTCATTGCGTCTTCTCCTCCAATTCTGCTCAGCGCCCAGGCTGCAGTTCCCCGCAGCTCGGGACGCGGATCACGCTTCAGTACCTCCGTTAGTTTCGGTACAGCGGTTTTGTCTTTGAAATTGCCCAGGGCAATCACGGCGTTGCGCTGGATTGGCTTCTTGCCCCGCCAAGCGGCGGAGCTTTGGCCAAAGCGCTCTTTAAATTCACGGTTACCGATGTCGAGCAGCGGTATCAGCAAAGGTTTTACAATCTCCGGATCGGGATGAAACTCGGGATGGTGGTCCCAATTTTTACCCCGATTCTTCGGACAGACAATCTGACAGGTATCACAACCGTACAGGCGATTGCCAATTTTCAGCATAAATTCTTCATCAACGAAGCCTTTCGTCTGGGTCACAAACGATATACAGCGCTGTGCATTCAGCTGTCCTGGCCCCACCAATGCTCCTGTTGGACAAGCATCAATACACTTCGTACACTCACCACAATCCTCGGTCACCGGGTTATCTGGCTGAAACGGAATATTGGTTACCAGCTCCCCGAGAAAGATCCATGAACCGAATTTCGGCGATATAATGGCACAGTTCTTGGCACTGAATCCAATCCCCGCACGCTGGGAAACAGCCCGGTCCACCAATGCCCCGGTGTCTACCATACTTTCGATCATCGCTTCAGGTACGCGCTCACGTATAAAATGAACCAGCTTGTCCATCGCAGCACGCAGAACTTGGTGATAATCCTGCCCCCAGGCAGAACGTGCCAAAATACCACGGTAGGCGCCCGGCTCCGACTTCGGCGGATTGATCATCTTCGAAGGATAAGCCACGGCTATCGCAATGAGCGAAGCAGGCTCGCCGTCCTTCAACTCGGGACGCACCCTTTTCTCAATGTCAGGCTCCTCAAATCCGGATTCAAACCCTTTAGCCCGATGCTGCTCCAGAATAGACTTCAATGTCACGAAAGGCTCTGCCGAGGCAAACCCAATATCATCAATGCCCATCTCGGGAGCGGCTGCCTTAATCTCTTGTTTTAACTTCTCCCATACAGCTGCCGCATTTGCTGCTCCGGTCTGTGCACTCGTCATATCTATTCCCTCTCTTCTTCCAACGCTAATTCCGTAAATAGTGAACGCCCGCCTCAGGTGGGAGGACAGGCGCTGATTTCGATATACAAGTCGGACATACCGGAGCTAAAAGAAACCGAGTCTATATCGTTTAACGCAAAATGCAGCGCGAAGTTGTTGTCCTTGTCCTGCTAACATTTTACAGTTTTTTAATTTCCGAGAACGGCCAAAAAATAAATTCCGCCCTGCCTACAATTTCACTGGATGTAATGCTTCCAAACACACGACTATCCTTGCTCTTGCCCTCATGACGGTTATCTCCCATCACAAAGTAATGATCCGCTTCCAGCGTAATCGGTCCAAAATCAGGGTCCTGAACCTCCGTATCCGTGTACGTTTCGGCTTGCTGCTCCCCATTTACGAACAGATGGTGATCCCGCACTTCAACCGTATCCCCGGGAAGTCCAACAATCCGTTTGACCAGAAAATCTTTTTTCTCTACACCTTCACTTGGATCACGAAGCACAATGACATCCGATCGGGACGGTGTCCCAAAATCATATACAATTTTATTCACAAACAGACGGTCTCGCTCCACCAGCGTGGGCTGCATCGATTGACCTTTGACCATTGAGAGATTAAATACAAACAGGTTCAGCAGCATCATGATCACAAAAGCTATCACAATGGTTTTCACCCAGTCCCAAAGCTCTGCACCCCAGGATTTCCCCGGTTGATCAGGCACTCCTGGCCCGTTTCGTTCCTTGGAAGCCACATGCTCCGTTGAAAGGTTATTGGAGTTCAAAGAGACACCTCGTTTATCAATTTTGTTAGAAAAACGTCTATCGATGTACTTTCAAGAAAGAAAGACCGCATAGTGAATGTTTTTCTTAAAATATCAGGAAGCTCTTGCTCCGCGTTTATATGTTCTGATATTACCAAAATCGAGTGATCATAATCCTTTTAATTCTACTTCATTTGCAAGGGTGAAACAATTGGTTATGAGCACCAGCACCCCTAAAAGGGTGAATAACAACGCGAATCAAGTAGTTAAACTGGGCATTAAGTTAAATGTAATAGCGTTCAGAAGTGGCGAAAAAAGGGGAATAATCGGTGAATAACACCCATATAAATAGAAAGGCATATCCCTCACGTTGTTACACGCTGAAAGATACGCCTAATATGAAATGAAAATCTGTTATATTTCTTTATTAACCATACAAACTAAGCTTTGGACAAGATACTGAGTTTCTGGAAAGCGCTCATAATCTGATTGGCACCGTAACCCATTGCTTCATATAGAGGCATGGCTACTTTGTTGTGCTCATCACCCGCCACCCAAATTTGACTGACTTTACGCTGCTGGAACCGTTGTTCCATGGCCTCGACAAGTTTTTTGCCGACTCCGCGGCGACGATAGTCTGGATGGACCGCAATACGATAGATGCATCCCTGGTTGTGGTCAATCGTACCGATCAAAGCGCCGACGAGGTCTCCCTCTTCTTCCGCAACCATGATCAGGTCAGAATCCCATGACAATTGACGGGCAAACGGGCCCATCGTGTTCTCATAACACTCTTCCGATAGTGCAACCTGGAGAAGCTCTGTCATCTGGCTTGCATCACTCAACTGAAAGGAACGAACGTGCATGTCTTAAATCTCCCTTTTCGTTAGCTTAGATGAGGTTTTACAAAAAGGGGCTCCCCTTTTTACCAAAAACCCAATGTTCATATAATGACAAAAAACGAGAAAATACCGCTTCTTCGTCAATTAAACCATACTTTACGCCATAAAACACGCATTTTCTTTTGAAAGCGCTTAATTGTAACCGTTTACATCCGGATATTAAACTTTTCCTCTATTTCGATCTCCAAAATCACATAAATAGTTTCATAATGGGTAAAATATGTTTGTTATCTCTAACCCATAAATGGATTAACGTCTGGGGGGACTTAATAAACAAAAATGTTGCTTAATTAGCCCGGATGCGGTTTAATATTAGTGACAAGGGTATTATTACATATGTACCTGGGCAATTTGCATAAATCCTATGAGCGACTTTCATTCAACAAGATATAGATCGAAGTGATATTATTTCGTCTAAAACTTGTACCGGGAGCGCTTCGAATTGAATTATGCATAATGCTGACCTTAACAAAAATTCAAAAATCTCAGGAGGTATTTCACTATGACTTTTCAATTACCAGCACTTCCTTACGCTAACGACGCACTGGAACCACATATTGATGCGCAAACGATGGAAATCCACCACGATCGCCATCACAATACTTACGTAACGAACTTGAACGCAGCTCTGGAAAGCGCTCCTGAACTGCAAGGAAAAAGCTTGGAAGATCTGATTGCTAACCTTGACAGCGTACCTGAAGGTATCCGCACAGCGGTTCGCAACAATGGTGGCGGACACGCTAACCATAGCCTCTTCTGGGAAATCATCGGACCTAATGGCGGCGGCGCTCCTACTGGCGACATCGCAGCAGCAATCGATAGCGAACTGGGTGGCTTTGACAAATTCAAAGAAGATTTTGCAAAAGCAGCTACAACTCGTTTCGGTTCCGGCTGGGCCTGGCTCGTAGTTGGCAAAGATGGCAAATTGTCCATCACTAGCACACCTAACCAAGATAGCCCTCTCTTCGAAGGTCTGACTCCGGTTCTGGGTCTGGATGTATGGGAGCACGCTTACTACCTGAAATATCAAAACAAACGTCCTGACTACATCGGTGCTTTCTGGAATGTAATCAACTGGGATGAAGTAAACAAACGTTACGCTGCAGCGAAATAAGACTGCTGGCATAATAGAAGAGCCTGACTCGGTCAACGCGACCGGATCAGGCTCTTTTTTGTGTGCTTTTGTTTGCTTCACGTCAGTTCATTCAATGTACATATGGTACGCGCTCATTATTCATTAACACCGTCATAAGCCCCGGCAAAATAACTGCTGATCAGCTTCAGGAAGATGTTCGGGAATGCCATCTTATCCATATCTTCCGGACCAATCCAGCGGTAGGTCAGGTCATCGCCTTTGCCAGTCAGCGTAAGCTGAGCCTCATCTGCCGCTGGAGATTCATCCAACAGGTTCGCATCTTCCGATGGGTTGGAGAGCAGAGAAGTAATCGAACGGAACTGCTCCGAGTGAGTTGTTGCCAACTCAGACGCAGCAGACGCTGAGGATGAGTGATCGCTCGCAGCAGCCTGTGCGTCGTAGGCGGCTCTGGCTTCCGCAGCGATCAGCGGAAGCTCGTTACTCTGGTCCTGCTCGGTGCATTTGTACACCTGCAGGCTCCAGACAATATGGCTGAACACATGCTCCGCATGGGTAGCCAGCCCTTCCGGGCGGGCAGCGAAGCCTTCCGCCCACAGACTGCCGGCCAGCAAAGCCATGGCCGGCTCATCGGCCAGCGGCCCCGCCGCCTTGCCGGCTGCGGCGGGCGCCGCCAGCACATGCGGCAGCTCCCACATACGGGCCAATAGGCCCGTCGCTGGGCGCTGGCGCACAAGCACACGGCCGCGATGAGCACCGCGGCCCTCCACAATGGCGACCAGCCGCTGCTCAGGGCGCGGCGGCTTCGCCTTGGTCTTGACCGGCAGCGTGAGCTCCCGTCCGGCGATGCGGCCGGAACATTGCTCCATGACCGGGCAAGTCAGGCAGTGCGGCGCTTTGGGCGTACACACCAGCGCGCCAAGTTCCATCAGCGCCTGATTGAAATCACGCGCACGCCCTTCCGGAATGAGCTCTCCCGCGAGCTCTTCCATCAACACCCGGGTGCTGCCCTTCATAATATCCTCATCAATGAGGAAGTATCGGGACAGGACCCGCATCACATTGCCATCCACCGCTGGCTGCGGCTGGTTGAAGGCAATGCTGAGAATGGCCCCGGCTGTATACGGGCCCACGCCTTTTAACGCAAAGACTGCCTGCTTGTCCTGCGGCATCTCCCCGCCATGCAGCTCCATGACTTGTCTGGCAGCTGCCTGAAGATTACGGGCACGCGAATAATATCCGAGTCCTTCCCAATTTTTCAAAACATCTTCTTCCGGTGCCTCAGCCAAAGCCTGTACGGTCGGAAAATTCCCGATAAAACGGTTGAAATACGGGATCACCGTATCCACCCGAGTCTGTTGCAGCATAATTTCCGATACCCAAGTAAAATAGGGGTTGTTGTGGCGACGCCACGGCAAATCCCGTCGGTTGACCATATACCAATCCAGCAAATTCACACTGAAATGTCGTTTCTGTTCCAATAAACCCATATTCCCGTCCTCTCCTGTTACCGTGCTTACATGCTTAAATTCTTACACATTCCATCATGGTTACTGTTCAGATCCAGACAACGTCTTCTCCATCTGTTCCACAATAGCAAAGGCCGCAGCCAGCTCCGTCTGGTGTGTAATGCTCAAATGAATGTCATACTGTTGGCCGTATGGCAGTTGCAGTCGTTCCCATGCCTCAGCAGACAGCGTGGCAACGGGACGTCCTTTCTCATCAGGCAGTACTTCAATGTCGGTAAAACTCATCACGCTTCCAATGCCGCAGCCAAACGCCTTGGACACTGCTTCCTTTGCGGCGAAGCGGCCGGATACAAACTCGACCCTCCGTTTTCCCCGATGATCCGCAATCTCCCGCTCGGCATGTGTTAAAATTCGCTTCATAAACGCTTCCGCGTGGCGACCGGACATCAGCTTGCGCATGCGTCCAATCTCCAGCACGTCGTTTCCAATGCCATATATCATCAAAGCTTCACCCGCTTAATCATTTATGCTGTAAACGATCTCCATTCGGTCATATGATCCGTAACTTATCCGAACACGTATTCTATTGTAGCAGGAGGGGCGTACGGATGCGAGTACCTTCGTCCACATTACCATTTATGTTAAAATATGAATCGGGAATAGTATGAAAATTGAGGAGGAATAAGATATGTCCACAGCATTTGAACTGCCTGCTGGCGGGGATGCCGTCATTCGCGGAAATATATTCACTGCGCGGCAACCCGCTCAAGGAATCATGATCCTGGCTCACGGTTACAAAGGCTTCAAAGACTGGGGCATGTTCCCCTACGCTGCATCCCAGCTAAGCGAGAATCATCACGTCCTGACCTTCAATTTCTCTCACAACGGCGTTGGAGAAGATCTGGAGCAATTTTCTGAACTTGAAAAGTTTGCAGTCAATACGTACAGCCGGGAGCTTGCCGACCTGGCAACGCTGCTAGACTATGTGTCCACACAGCCAGAGCTTAACGAACTGCCGGTAATTCTGATTGGACATAGCCGCGGTGCAGGCGTATGCCTCGTGTACGCGCTGGATCATCCCGAGCAGATTGCGGGCGTTCTATCCTGGAACGGCGTAACTAACCTGGATCTTTTTACACCGGAGCAAAAAGAGGAAATGCGTACCTTTGGCCGCAGCCATGTCACGAACGGCCGAACAGGCCAGCAGATGCCACTGGATGTATCCATTCTGGAGGATTTGGACAAGCACAAGGACCGCTATGCCATCATTGATCGTTTGTCTGCCTCACCTCTACGTGTAGCACTTATTCAAGGAACAGAGGATGGCCAACGGCTGCGTGACGGCTCGGCCGCACTGGTTCAGGCTCGTCCGGATGTCCCGTGGTACCAGATCCCTGGAGGAAACCACACGTTTAATACGGTACATCCATTCAAAGAATCGACTCCACAGCTTGAGCAGGCGATCACCGAAACCCTTCGCCAGATCGAGGCCTGGAGTAAGTAGTTCCTGCATAACAAAAAGAGTCGCTGCCTTATGCAGTGACTCTTTGCTGTTTAGATGCTTGCATTGTCCATATCATGGTATGCTTGCCATCCATATTAGATGCCAGGAATGGCATTACGTTTGTGATGTGTACGCTTGTAAAATGCTTCAAGACGCTCCTGTGCAGCCGGATCGATCTGTTTGCCCTCCAGATAGTCACTGTTCGCTTCATACGAAATGCCCAGTTCATCTTCATCGGTCTGGCCTTCCCAGAGTCCTGCTGATGGAGCCTTGTCCAAAATGGCCTGTGGCACGTTCAAATACGCAGCCAGCTGACGCACCTGACGTTTGTTCAGGGTGCTCAGTGGTGTAATATCAACGGCGCCATCGCCCCATTTGGTGTAGAAACCAGTGATGGCCTCAGAAGCATGGTCTGTCCCGACAACCAACAGATTTTCCTCAAAGGAGAGAGCATATTGCATCACCATACGGGTTCTCGCTTTCACGTTCCCTTTGCCTTGGTGAGTCATGTGACGCGGGCTCCCCATGGATTTGAAACCTTGCTCCACTTCGAGTGCAATCTCGTTAACTGCATCTTCGATGTTTGTTTCCACAACATGCTTCAGGTCATAGGCTTTTGCCACAGCATAGCTATGGTCAATGTCCGACTGCTCACCGTAAGGCTGGAATACACCCAGTGTTTTGTATTCCTTGTTCTCCTCTGCTGTAAGCTCGTCCGTTGCTTTTTTGCAAAGCGCCGTAGCTACAGCGCTGTCAATCCCGCCACTGATCGCGATGAGCAATCCTTTGGAACCGGCATTTTTCACATACGTTTTGAGAAAGTCAACGCGCTTGCGCACTTCCTCTTCTTCATTAATGCTTGGTTTAACCTTCAATTCAGCGATGATCTGTTGTTGCAAACTCATCGTTCACACACCCCGTTTCTAAATTAATGAAATTTGATGTCCATTTTGAAAGGTCCGAATGGTTCAATAACCTTATTCGCTCAAAATGAAACGCCCCGGCATCGGTCATCCGAAAGGCGGGGCGTTTGCTTGAGCTAATTAACGGCAGTAACGGTCAAACACACTTGTGAGCTCAGCCGCGATTTCCTCTGCAGAACGGTCTTCCACTTGATGACGCTCAATAAAATGAACGAGTTCTCCGTCTTTCATCAAAGCGATGGAAGGTGAAGATGGAGGATACGGTGCAAAGTATTCACGTGCTTTTGCTGTAGCTTCCTTATCCTGACCGGCAAATACCGTGTACAGGTGGTCTGGTGTAATATCATGCTGAAGTGCTTGGGATACACCTGGACGGCATTGACCTGCGGCACATCCGCAGACCGAGTTAATAACAACCAGAGCGGTTCCTTTGGCATCCGGCAAACTTGCTTCAACCTCTTCTGGCGTACGCAGCTCCTGAATTCCCAAACGAGTCAAATCATCCCGCATCGGTTGAACCATATCTTTCATGTATTGATCAAATGACATAGACATTTCGGTTTCACTCCTTAAACATGTAGGTTCTATTATTTAAAAAATTAAATGCTTTTGTGCTATTCCTATTATACATCGCTAATCAATGAAAGCAAGGTTCAAAGACCGCCTGCGGAAAGGCTTCTTCTACAATATTATGTCTCAATCCTTGGCAAAACATGCTTGAAGTTCAGCGTTGGAATGCAACCTTGAACGTTGTACCCTGACCTTCCTCCGATTCGACGGTAATGGTTCCGTTATGTCGTTCAACAATGCTTAGACACATGGATAATCCCAGTCCGGTTCCTTTGGCTTTGGTCGTAAAAAAAGGTTCGAACAGCTTCTCCTTTTTCACTCTGGGTATACCCGGGCCTGTATCTCGTACACACAGCTCCACCGTGTCATCCACCAACCGGGTCTCCAGTGTAAGCACGCCTTTTTCATTCATGGCTTCCATCCCGTTGCGAGCCAGATTAAGTACCACTTGTTTGATTTCCTTTGAATTCAGATGTAGCTTGGGCACATCGTGAGCCAGCATAAATTCAATACTCTGACCTCGCAAATTTGCATCCGCCCATAACAAAGGACTTAGTTCATGAATGATATCATGCAGCTGAGATTCTTCTTTCTCGGCAATTCTATTCTGCGCCAATGATAGAAAATCATTAATAATGCTGTTTGCCCGATCAAGCTCTTCCAGCACGATCCGGTAATAGTGATCCAGGGATTCCGGGCTCTTTTCCTGCATTAATTGAAGAAAACCACGTACAACCGCCATTGGATTTCTTACCTCATGGGTAATACTTGCGGCCATTTGTCCGACAAGACTGAGTCGATCCACATTATCGAGCTCGCTTCGCAGCATTTCAAGCTCAGTAATGTCCTGAATGATCAACATGGCTCCTATAGCCTCTCTTGGTTCTGGGGATAATGCGTAAATAGGAACCGTCCGGGACTGGAACACGTTTGAGCCATAACGCACTGTCAGCCCACTCACTTCTCCATGAACAATGGCTTTGCGAATACTGTTCTCCATCTTGTCTGCCTGAGCTTGTTCGACAAACTGGCTAGCGGGTTGCCCAATCAAATCAGGTGTTGTTGTGCAGGGCAGTTGATCCCTCGCCGTTTGCTCCATGGTATCATTCACGAACTGCACGGTCCCCTCCCTATCTACGGTAGCTATGGATAAAGGAACAGCATTCAGAATTTGGTTAAGCTTTTCCGTTTCGGCTATGTATCGATGATGAACTTCGGACAAATGCTGCTCCAGCCCCCTGTGATGCTGCATCTGTTCAATCCAGAGCATACTAAGACTTCCGGCGAGGATTGCACCGATCGTGTATCCCAGAGTTGGCAATAGCCCATGTACTATTGAGAATGTTGTTTCAATGGATAGGATATATAGCAGACTGTCCACAACCAGCTCTGCCGTTATCAAGGCGATAACTGTTCCCATTTTGCGTGAACGTGTATAATGCTTGAATCGTTTGGCTGACAACCATACAATAGGATAGAGAAGAATGCCCGTTTGAAATAGAAATCCGTACAAATTATAGGGATGCGCAAAGAGAAAATAGAAGAGTATCTGGAGAAGAGACAGCGTTAGGCCTACGCGGGGCCTGCAATACAATATGACGAGCGTCAGGGGCACAATGCCCAAGGAGATGGGAACGGATACTGGGCTTCCATAGAGAGCAAAAAGCAGACACAGTAACATGCTCACCACACTGGTCGCGGCAAAACTGGTCAGTATCATCCTGTGATATCCTGCCTTGGCGACCGTTTGCTTGGAGAGCCCCAAGTGCAATAATGGAATCAGGAATACCGCAGCTCCTGCAAGCAGTATTTGTAAAAGAATGTCCTTCAACGCAACCACAATGCCATCTCCCTCCTCTGCCTGCACATTCCCTTATGTATTTCTGATTAAAACATAGGCGACAGTATATTACAATATATCCCTTAAGACTGCATAATAGAACTGCTAATACATTTGTATTGTTTCATAAACAGGCAGGAGTAGACAGCTTTTTCGGAAATCAGACAAAATCAATGAAAAAAGAGGGTAATAACGCATGTATGATGTCATTGTAATTGGTGGTGGATCTGCGGGCCTTATGGCCTGTGTTGCTGCTGCCGAGCATGGAGCCTCCGTGCTTCTGCTGGATAAAGGAGATCAACTCGGCCGCAAACTCGGGATCTCTGGTGGCGGTCGCTGCAATGTGACCAATGCCAAGGAGACGGATGAACTGATCCGGCATATTCCGGGCAATGGACGCTTTTTATATAGTTCATTTCAGAATCTGGACAATCAGGGAATTATGCGTTTTTTTGAAAATCTGGGTATTGCCCTGAAAGAGGAGGATAACGGGAGAATGTTCCCGGTAACCGATAAAGCCAAAACGGTGGTAGATGCGTTGGTAGGCAAGATCATTTCCCTTGGGGTTGAGATTCGCACCAAACAGCCGGTTAAGGAATTGATTCAGAACGGTCAACACGTGCAGGGCGTGAAGCTGGCATCTGGTACAACCGTGCTTGGACGCTCTGTTATTATCGCTACCGGGGGCAAATCGGTCCCCCAAACCGGCTCAACCGGGGATGGCTATCCTTGGGCTGAAGCGGCTGGCCATACGATTACGGAGCTATATCCGACGGAAGTGCCAATTGTGTCTGGTGAAAGCTGGATTCAATCCAAAGAATTGCAAGGCTTGTCCTTGCGGAATGTGGGGTTATCTGTTCTGGATGCCAAAGGCAAATCGGTTATCTCCCATCGCGGAGATATGATCTTCACCCATTTTGGCCTATCCGGGCCGATTGCGCTTCGTTGCAGCCAGTTTATTCGCAAAGTGCAGATGAAATCCGGACAACCACAGGTCACGATGAGTATTGATCTGTTCCCGGATCTGTCTGCCGGCGCTTTGGAAGCCCAGGTTCAGCAGGTGCTGGAGCAGGAATCCCGAAAGGCTGTCAAAAACATACTCAAAACATGGGTTCCTGAACGCATGATTCCATTGATGATGAAGCGTGCAGAGATCAGCGAAGACCTCACATTCCACCATTTTCCCAAAGGTATGTTAACTACGTTAGTGGGGTTGATGAAGGCTTTTACCTTCCGCGCAGACGGTACACGTTCTCTCAAGGAGGCCTTTGTAACTGGCGGGGGAATTCACTTAAAGGAGATATACCCAAAAACAATGGAATCCAAGCTGCTGCCGGGGCTATTCTTTTGCGGTGAAGTCCTGGATATTCATGGCTACACGGGAGGCTACAATATTACCGCTGCCTTCTCTACGGGGTATACGGCGGGTATGCATGCTGCAGAATATAAAAACAATCGCTCATAACATGAACCTACGATGTTGATGGACGGATTCACGTTCCACATCAGCTAAGGTCAATAAGAGTATTAAAAAAACCTCGAAATCCCACTATCGTGGGGTATCGAGGTTTTTATATGATATATGCCCATTCAAAATCCTTGTTACAAACACGTTTACATACTAAGACAAACAGCGGCATCACCCATATGTCTTTACGCCTTCACACTGCCCGAGAATCCATCGACTGAATCATCGAAGGTCGGATCATCATCCCGGTTATGCATCCCCTGTTCAGGATTGCTCCCTTGGCTTCCACTCGCATAACCTTCATGCCAATCTTCATTCACGAGATGAGCTGGAATAGATATATTCTGAAACTGATCCAATCCATCGGTTTCGGAAAGAAACACGGCACTTCCTCCGTGAGACTGTACGATTTCCACAGCAGACTGCGTATCCTGACGATCTGTAGGAATATACAATTCGAGCGGTCCTGACTGATATGGTTTATACCCCAGTTCCTCCAAAGTTGCTTGCGCAGCGAGCAGCGCTGCATGATCTGCGAAGTGCACCTGAAGTTCACTATCATCCATCATAATTTTTCCTCCTTGCGAGAGCTGATCTCTTATCTTCTAAAATGTTAAGATTCGTCTCCTCTAGCATGGTCAGTTATTTCATCGGATATGCTACTGCACAAGGAAGAATATCATTTAAGCAGATCGGATGTAACGAATCCAGCCTGTTACAGACAGGACGAACAGTCCAAATGCCACAGCAGCCGCAGCTGTAACGATACCTTCGAGCCAACCCAGCCAGGCTGCCCCCAGTGAATATCCCATTAGAATCCCGATCGGAACGAATAACATTCGGACCATGGTCGTCGCAGCTTGATTCAACGCCTCGGCATCGTAGGATACGAGCTGAACATAGTCGGAGGTTGCAAATACATCCCATGAACGATAAAAGAGCACGCTCAGCATAATAATTAATAATCCACACACAATCACATTGACCGGAAAAGGGGGCAAAGCAACGGCAGCGATGGACAGGCCACCAAGCTGCAAATACAGTTTCATGGTCGATGAGTTACGAAAGAATGCCTTGAATGCCGTCTCAGCTGTCCGATTAGAGATGGATCGATGACGCAGCAGCTTGCGCGGCTTGCGGAATATCACGGTCCGAGTGCGCGGCGCTTTGGGCTTGGTGATGGAGCGACTTAGTATAAGTGCTGTAAGCTTCAGTCTTTCCCGTAAATCCTCTCTCACATCGCCCTCAAAGGTCCCTTTCATCTCCAGCCTCATTCGGCCAACCATTATTAGTAGAAGGATTGCGGCCACGATGCCTGCAAGCAGTGTCCAGATCTGCCCATGCATCCAAAACGTTGCCCCAATCGTGATAATGCCCATTGCAATTGCGAGTGGAATCATGCGAATCCAGCGTCTCCAGCCGGTATACCGTACTTTTGTCATATGGAGCACAATTACCTGAAATGAAGCCACTGCGCCAAACCAAATCGATATAAGCGCGATATGGATAATTGACATGTCATACACACGGGACCATAGTGGTGCGGTCAACGCGGTAATTGCAATCATTTTGCCCAGATGCTGTATACAAGCCCGGTAGATCCCCTGTCTCATCAAGGTGCGCATCCACAGTGACCTCGACTTCAGGAATAACACATCCGCTTCTTCCACAAATATAATAATTCCGCCTGTGAGCATAACAATGTCGATTAGTCCTGTCAGTGTAGGCAGTGATAATCCGGTCGCCCATGAGGGAAGCGGTTTGGACCACAAGCTCATATACCATCCGCTAAGATACAACAGACCCGGAACAAGCAGATATACCCATACCGTCCAATCTACTACCAGTTTCAGGTTTTTCAACTGTTCATTGAAGTGCTCCTTGCGCCTGCGTTTATATAAACCAAGTGGTGTGTATGTTTGAAAGGTCTGCATCTCTTCTCCCCTTCCCGCTTAGGATGTCAGTGTGTCAAAACAATCGAATAATGAGGCTTCCGGCAAATCTGCGGCTGCACGGATTTCATCCAGCGTTCCTTCAGCAGCGGATTGCCCGGCATGGATGAGAATAAAACGATCACAGATTCGCTCAGCGGTATCCAGTACATGCGTTGACATAAGTACACCTGCACCACGGCGGCGCTCATCGTCCAGCAATTTCAGAAAATCCTTGGTTGCTCGCGGATCCAGTCCGATAAAAGGCTCGTCCACAATATATACATCCGGCGAGGACAAGAAGCCGATCATCAGCATCATTTTCTGCCGCATGCCCTTGGAGAAACTGGCCGGAAGATCATTGCGAACGTGGTCCATACCGAAACGAACCAGCAGTTCCTCCGCCCTGGCAACAAAGACATCTTCCTCCATCTCATAGGCGGCCGCGGCCAGGTCGAGATGTTCCCACAGGGTCATATATTCGTAAAAAACAGGCTGCTCCGGGATATAGGCATAGCGACCGTCTCCTCCAATGGTTACTTCATATTTTGCATGCTCAAGCAGGCCAAGCAATGTTTTGATGGTCGTGCTTTTGCCAGCCCCATTCGGTCCGATAATGCCTACCAATTCTCCATGAGCCACGTGTAATCGGATGTTTCTTATCGTGGATTGGCCTGCATCATATCCTGCTTCCGTAATATGTACGTCCAATATGGACTCCTGTGCGGGTATATCTTTGTTTTCGCTTTCCATATCATTCACTCCCTGTCCTGTCAGGTGCTTGTTCCGTTCTTTATTGTTATTGTAATCGAGTTCGTGAGGAATTGTTTGATCATTTTGAGCTTTTGTATTCTATATTAAATGGAACAAAGATATTTTACTCTTACCACTCCGATGCCAGAACAACCTTCCGATCGCTGTTATCCCCAGATTTTTTTGAATTCCCTTTTTCAAAGGGGAAAATCCGGGGATAAAGGCGAACGCTCCGCTTCTTCAGGTTATTTCTGTCCTCTCCGTTCTCGTGTAAATGTTTAGTTCAATTTATATAGATTATAAATTGGATTTAGATAGGAAATTAAAGAAAACAATAAATCATAGTAAGGAATGACCTATTGTTTCTTTTCTTCGTTTTTGGAAAAGCAGTATGTACGGATAGTCAAGACTACATCTTCAAAAGTATATTTGTGATTCACCATATCAACGGTAAAGTCCTCAGCCAAAGATTGTTCCATTTTGAGATGCAGATTGTTGTAACGCAGAAAGATAACTAATGCAGTAAAAGCAGTCCTTTTGTTAGCGTTATGGAAAGGATGATTTTGCCCCAAGGACTCAAACAAGGCTGCCGCTTTTTCATATATTGTTGAATACGCATCATTAGAAAAAGCGGAGGACCTGGGTCGCAGTACAGCAGATTCAAGCAGACCAGAATCCTTTACCCCGATCTGCTCCCCCGGACTGTAACGTTTTATCATGGCTACGTTGATAGCTATAACTTCTTGGACAGTCAAATATCGGATTTGGTTCATCTGTCTTTAAGACCTTTCAAAGCTTGGTCATATTCATCCATAACATCAGAGAGTGTATCCATAAAATCACTGCTGATTCCATTCGGTAAATTAACTTTTGTCGACTTTTTAATAACAATTTCTCCGTTGGACTGGTCTACCTCGATGTGAACCATATCTCCCTGCTCAAGTCCAAGTTTCTTTAAAGCATCTGTCATGGTCAGGCCCAAACTATTACCAAATTTAGTTACTTTTCGTTCCATCTCTGTCACCCTATTCATTCAATATCCCTCCTTAATTATATTATTCAACTGTTATAACAATTATACTAACACTTAATCAACTCTATATAAATTCGAAATTTAAAGTATCCTTGTTGCGTGTTCCAGTAAAACGTAAAAAAGCAGGGGTCCGGGGCCCCTGCTTCTTTATATTACAGTGAAAATCTCATATTACCGAGTTGACTCCACCACAGTTGAAGTTTCGCTTTCTGCATCTGCATTTACGTTCAGACTCAGATTCAGCGCTCCACGGCACGTTTACTCAAAAGTTTTTCATTCAAAAAGTTTAAATTTTAATGAAAATCCTGCCAATAATTTCCCCATCTCCTACCACAGGAATCAGAGTACTTGCAAACTTATTTCACTAACCTGTAATCATGAATTTGCTGCAAGACTCCCATCCATGTCCTTCTTTGTTTGCCTGCGAATCACTACATACAGCACACCCAGCAACGTCAGCAAAATGCCTGAACAGACAAAAGCCGGAATAACTCCGAACGAGGTCACCAGAAATCCGCCTACCACCGGACCCATGATGTTACTGGCCGTCATGATGCTGCCAACTGTTCCAAACACACGCCCCGTCATGGATTCAGGGGTTTGTTCCTGAAGTAGAATTTGGAACGGAACAATGGCAAATCCAACACCTACACCTGCCAAGGCAAATAACGATATCAGCAGCAAATTGGCGCCAAGCCCGGCATGCGGCCATACTCCTACGATCATTCCTACTGCACCAATGACAAGACCCATCAATGATGTTCCAAGCCCCATCTTGATGACATGCCCTGCCTTTTTCCACTTCTGAACACTCATCGCGGCAATTAACGTACCCACACCGCTGGCCGCCACGCACCATCCGAGCAGATCACTCGAAATACCGGGAAGCTGTCGAAATAAGACTACCGTCTGTGAATCCGCAAATTGCAGAAACAGCAGAGCTGAGGCAAGCAGGACTAGAGAGGTTCCCACCTGAGGCAGAGATGCGAGCATACGGATGCCCTCCATTGTATCTTTCAAAAACGTAGCTTTTTTACCTGCTTGAGCAGTACCTGCTGTCTCTTCCTTTACCTGTAATACGTTCTGATTTGCAGATTGGATCACCCGGGCTCCAGGAATCCATAGCAAAATAATGCCGGAGATCAGAAAGGACGCGGAATCCAATGCAAAACACCAGGTGATCCCAAAAGCGGCAACCAACAGCCCGCCAAGGGCCGGACCAACAATTTTGGACATCTGTTCAATCACCGAGCTGATGGACATCGCCTGCCCCAATTGCTCCTGCGGTACAATCTCCTTCAGCTTGCCGTTCTTGGCCGGTGAGAACACCACATCGAACAAAGACTTGAGAATAAGTAATACATACACATGCCAGAGTTGGTCGGCAAAAATAAGCCCGCCAACGATCACAATTCGCGCACCATCAGCAACGATCATCAGCCACTTCCGATTAACCCGGTCCGCCAGCGCCCCTGCAAATGGACCCGTAAGCAAGACAGGCAATGCTGCACACAGTGTGGTAAACGTAATCTCCCACGGCGTGGCATTCCAGCGAATGCCCACCAGTGTAAGGATTGCCAGCAGATGCAGCCAGTCTCCAAGATTGGAGATGGCCTGCGCAGCCATCAACGTTATGAAGGACCGATTGTGCTTCAGGGGTCTTCGTTCCTGCATTGTTACTCCACTTATCATCATTCTTCTCCTCCGCCCTCAACCCAATCATGATATGAATTCATTATAAAGGGCAGGCTGTGCCCCCACCTCCTGCCAGAGACGGAGAAGAAGCGGTGTCTTCAGGATGATTTTTCCAGAACTTATTGAACTAAACATTTACACGAGAACGGAGAGGACAGAAATAACCTGAATAAGCGCAACGTTCGCCTTTATCCCCGGATTTTGCCCTTTAAAAAGGGAATTCAAAAAATCTGGGGATAACAGCGATCGGAAGGTTGTTCTGTCAGCGCAGTGACAAGTGTAAATATTCAATCGTTCAATTTATATAGACAAAAAATGATTAAATTTTAATTGCTAAAAATGCAAATCTTGTGACATATCGCATGTTTTTCACACAAACAGACGCTTACAATAAAAACATGGCGACCCTCTGAATCGTCAACTGTCAGTTCATTATCAATTTCAAACTAATCTGAAAAGGCGGGATCAGCATGCTGGAATTACAGGAAATCGGAACCGAACGTTCTCTTCATCTGTACCGCACCTTGGCCCAGACATTTAAGAGCGTGAATGAACACGCTGTATCCGGAAGCAAAGTGCATGGCTTCAACCCCACCGCTTACGGGGTGCTCGAAGTGTTATATATGAAAGGAGCACAGCCCATTCAACAAGTCGGTGCACAGCTTCTGCTGCAAAGCGGGAATGTCACTTATGTCATTGACAAGCTGGAGCAAAAAGGACTTTTGCATCGCAAACACTGTCCACAGGACAGACGCATCATTTTTGTAGAACTGACCGAGGAAGGCCAGCGTACCATGGATGAAATCTACCCAGGCTATGCACACAAAATTGATCGTGCTGTCAGCGGACTGAGCGAGGATGACAAAACATTGCTGTCTGAGCTGTTGGAAAGGCTTGCACTCGGTGCAGATCGTTTATCCGCAAACGGCTAGGACCAGCCCCTATCACCTGATCCAAATTAAAAATAACCGGTTCGCCTAAATAGGCGGCACCGGTTATTCGTATGTGTTAATCAAAGGTACAGAATCCACATCAACACCGTGAGGGCTGCGACGACCAATCCACCTGCAATCAGCAAATCGACAACGTATCTGGAAAGATCTGAGCGACTGTGCCCCTCAATCTCCCTCTGAGTCTCTTCGTACTTGCGTTTGGCTTCGTCTTCCTTCGACGAATTCAGATTATTGGGAAACATCATCCTCACCTCTACTCCCAATGAGATATCTATATTATTTTGTGTTGGTTTGCCTCTGATTACGGGCTTTATTCACTATCCATCCCAGACCGGATTGCCACAACAAAAAAACAAAGGTTGTTATTACTACGTATTGATAAGGGCCGACATACTGGAAGGCATCCATTTTGAACACAAAGATGGAGAACAACAGTGCACTGCCTATACCCAAAAGAAAATAAGTTCCGATTACAGATATCACCCTTGTTACAGGTCCATTCAATCTCAAGGAAGCAAGCACATTGTCCGCAAATAATGATAAAGGCAGGATCAGAAACAGAAGAACAGCTACATTGATAAGAATGCTTATGATCAATGTATACCAGAAAGGATAGTAATATGTATGTTCAGCTCGTTCAGCTAAGGGAACATATTGCATGAGTTCGACAACCATAGGAAGCGAAATACATGTTAGAAGGGCTGCCAGCGACTTGATTGAAAATGGCACAAACCAGTACGATTGCTGCGATTGTTTTCTCATCTTAACTCGCCTCCCATTCTATTACTGAACATTACAGAAAATCCCTTCTAGAAAATAATAAACAAAAAAGCAGCCAAGAAACAGCTGCCTTGATTCAAGAATTATTCTTTTTACTTTGTTTACTTCCCTGAAGCTTGCGCTTGCGGCGGAGCATCTGCATCTTCGGGAACGATTAGCCGTTTGCGCAAGGCCAGTGTCGTCACCCACGAGATAATGGCAATGACAAACATGATAACGAACAATGAGTGCAGACTTCCTTCCAGCACGTTACGCAAAAGTGACCATTTTTCATCCGACAGGGCAGCTTCCGTATGCGGGGCAAGCAGTTGATTCAGGTCCCCATCCGAGATCCCCGCCTCCGCCAGATGCTGCTCGCTCGACAACGTTGATATTCGATAGTTCAACCAAGTGCCGAAGGCTGCTGCACCAATGGTTTGTCCTAGCGTACGCATGAAGGTATGTAACGCCGTGGACGATCCACGCTCCTTATATCCGACCGAAGACTGCGAAATAATTGTGAATATCGTAAAAGCAAACCCGAAGCCGAGTCCATATATAAAGGTCAGAATAAACAGTACGGACTGGGGCGACGTCCCACCGACCAGGAAGAGTCCTCCCGAGCCTATGGCGATCCCGGTTAATCCAATCACTGCCGTTAAGCGTGATCCAATCTTCATTAACAGACGGCCCGCAAGAACGCTGCCGATCAGCCAGCCGACTGACATGGGTGCAAGCAACAATCCCGATTCAGTCGCATTACCGCCCCGAACCCCCTGCACCCAAAGTGGCAAATAACTGGTTAGGCCAATCATCAGGGTACTAGTCAACAGTCCGGCGATATTCGCCACCCGGATGTCCCGAATACGGAACAGATGGAGAGGAACCATCGGGGCCTGAGCTCTCTTTTCCACTACAAAAAATAAAATCATGAACAAGATAGCCACAATGCTCAATCCCACAATAACAGGAGAACTCCAGGCGTAATACTGTCCACCCGCCGACAATACAAAGAGCAATGCGGTGATACCGACGGTAAAGGTCAACGCACCCATGTAGTCAATTTTTGCGGTACGCGGAGACATTTCTTCCTTCAAATAACGAAATACAAACCACATTGCCAGCAGTCCGAATGGCAAATTGAATCCAAAGATCCACTGCCATCCCAGATTGTCTACAAAATAACCGCCCAGCAGCGGTCCTGCCAGAGAGGATATGCCCCACACGGAGCTGATCCAGCCCTGTATTTTGCCTCGTTCTTCAATCCGATAGATGTCACCGATAATCGTAAACGTAACAGGCACAACTGCACCTGCACCAATCCCTTGAATCGCACGATAAATAATCAGCTGCTCCATGTTCTGCGAAAGGCAGCAAAGAAGCGAGCCTAGTAAAAATAAGGCACAACCAATCAGGAATACCGGCTTTCGTCCGTATATATCACTGATTTTGCCGAAAATCGGCGTGCTGACAGCCATCGTTAACAGATAAGCAGTGAAGATCCAGCTTAGCAGCTGTACACTACCCAGTTCACTGACAATGGTTGGCCCTGCCGGACCAATTACGGTACCTTCAATGGCCGACAAAAAAGTCGCCAACAGCAACCCCGCCAAGATGAAGCTGCGATTCAAACCTCCTGTTGTATTCACACAAACCCTTCTCTCTTTAATTCTCTCTCTTGCGCAAAAACTCATCGTATAGCAGGGAATACATCACCATATCCTTATATCCGGTAGACGTATGCTGCACCTGACGCAGCAGTCCTTCCCGCGTGAAGCCGTGGTTCGTCAGAAACTCACCCGAAGCGAGGTTACGCGGATCAACCAGCGCTTCAATTCGATTGAGACCCATCGTCTCATACCCAAACGGCAGCATAACCGAAAATGCTTCCGTCATATAACCGTAACGCCAGTAATCGCGCCCCAGTTCGTAACCGATCTCACCCCGAAATGCGCCTTCAAGCTGCCAAGTATTATATCCGCAGCTTCCGATAAGCCGGCCCGTTTCCTTGAGTTCAATCCCCCAGCGAATCGCCTCCTCTTCTCCTGCCATATGATTCAGCAGCCCAATCATATCCGCAGCCTCACTTGTCCCAATCATGGGCGCCAAATTCATATAACGTGTCACTTCCCGGTCAGACCAGCAAGCGAACATCTGGGCCGCATCCCGGCGGCGCATTTTGCGCAAACGCAGCCGTCCTGTCTCTAGTTCGGGAATTCTCCCTTTGCATTTATACATGAAAAGACACTCCGATCCGATCCATCTCCACAGACCATAAGATTCAATAGCCATCTAACCATAACCTGCACCGAATGGCAACTGTTCAGTCATCGTACTAGAGTAAAAGGCTGGGCAAAACCCAGCCCCTCCTCATCAAACCGTACGTGAGGTTTTCCCTCATACGGCTTTCCGATGTTCGTCATTCATGGGCATGCAAATTACAACAGCGTTTTTAGTCCATATTGGCCGGCGATATATTTAACCTCAGATACTGAACCCATCCATTTTCTGCGTTGTCTCTTCTTCGCGTACCACCGTGTTAACCGTTGCAAAATATACCAGTCCAGCTTAGCTAGTCTCTTTTGGCTGTAGTTCGTGTAGTAATAATTTCTCCACCCTTGAATCTTCGGATTGAGCCATTTCACATGTTCCGCGAACGATCTGGATCGCATACTCGGTGGAGACAGTCGCTCTTTAACGACTCCACGAATACGTTCTTCCGCCTTTTTGGTTAGCCATTGCTGCGTGGTATAATATACCTTCCCTTGCGAAGTTTCTGCTTTCGTTTTTCGGTGGTGCATTCCTAAGAAGTCGAATCCCTCGTCTCCTGTCCATAGACCTACAATGCGAGTTTTGGTCGGGTGCAGGGTTAGCTCCAGACGTTCCATAATTTTGCCTATGAGTTCATACGCATGCTCGGCGTCCTTTTTGGTTTTACAGATTACTACAAAGTCGTCTGCATACCTTGTCAGTTCTCCCAGACCTCTTCCATGTTTCTCCCATAGTCGGTCAAAATAGTTCAGATAGATATTCGCCAGAAGCGGTGAGATCACACCACCTTGCGGCGTTCCTAAATCGGAGCGCCTTACGTTTCCTTCTTCCATCACTCCCGCCTGAAGCCACTTCCGTATTAATTTCAGTATCCGCCTGTCGTTGATGCGCATCTGCACCAATTTCATCAGCTTCTCTTGATTAATGTTATCGAAGTAACCTTGGATATCGACGTCGACTACCCAATTCCCTTTGCGGTTGCAAGCTTTCCGAATTCGTTCCAGCGCTCCTTTCGCACTTCGTTTCGGGCGAAATCCAAAGGATACGTCCTCAAAATCCGCTTCAAAGATGGGTTCAATCACGAGTTTCGTTGCCATCTGTATGACTCGGTCGCGCACGGTGGGTATGCCCAGCGGTCTTTGCTTCCCATCTTTCTTTGGGATATAGTGCCGCCGTACAGGCTGCGGATGGTAGTTGCCTTCTTTCAACGCTCGTTCGCAGTCCTTGAGGAAGTTCATTTCTCCTTGTTCCTCCACATCTGCCAGCGTTATGGCATCTACACCTGCCGCTCCCTTGTTCGCTTTCACTCGTCTCCAGGCTTCGTACAAGACATCCCACCGGTAGACTTTGTCGTACAAGGCATGGAATTTACGCTTGCTGTTCTCCTTGGCCACATGACCTAGCTTATCTTGGAGTTGTTGAACTTTTTCCTTTGGTGTTGTTAGCCGATTGGCATTCACTCACTCGTACCTCCTCCAAAAGCATAAACAACGCAGGGCTCCTTCCCTCCCCAAGGTTATGTTGTCCTTGGGTTCTTCGGTACTATGAGCCCCTCGGACTCCCTTCCCACAGACGTTTCACTTCGTCTTTTGGACTTATAGAGTGTCTCTTTACGAATTCCTAAAAAAAAAAAATCCGAGTGGGGGAGGGTCTCCCCAGTTCACTGCATGATCTTTCAAGCCATGCCACTCCCTCTACGCCGGAAGGTTCTTCACTGTTGTTCCAAGTTCTACACAGCTTCCTTGGCCTTCGTCTATGTGATCGAGACTCGACACCTTCTTTTCCCCCTTGCAGGGCCTTTTTGACGACGCGGCAGGATTCACTTTATGTTGCGGCCTGGCTTGTTGCTCGCCCTGTCTCTGACAGGTACTTTTGTCGATGCGCTTTTGCACACGGATTTCGCCATATGCAAGCATCCTAGCTACCAAGGTGGCTTGGCCCCTCCTTGGGTTGGACTTTCACCAACAAGATCATGCGTGCCTCTGGGCACGCATCACGTCAAAAAACCGGGCGCTTCCGCTCCCGGTCTTGTTGTACGTATCGATTAACTCAAGTTTGCATGAAATTTCGGGAGACTTTGACCCAAGGTAGATTTAGGCAGTAGACGTCTTCTTGCCCGTCGCCAGCAATTCCTCACTAACCCGGCCAAGTACAGCTGTGATTTCCTTAAACTCCTCAATGCCAGTCCCGGTAAGACTCCATTGATCTCCATGGGCGGTCAGGAAGTTCTCTTGCGTCAGATGCTCAAGCTCCTGCTTGATCTCCCGCTCACCAACGCGATATCCCCGTTCTTCCAATAGAGGCAATGCGTCGCTAACGGTTAAATCCTGATTTTGGGCCAAATATAGAAGATGAATTCGTACAAAAAGATTCTGTACCTCTGCATGCATAAGCCAAGCTCCTTCCCGGGTTGTAGCCCGCCGTGGTTGCTAAGTAATTACCCCACGCAGGAAGATGAGAAACAGGAGGAATTTTCAGGCAAGACCTGCCTTTTCCGAAATCCTCCGCTTGACTAACCGCATACTCTGCACTATCTTGAAAATAAGTACCATTTTTGCTCGGGAGGGTGATTCATCATGTTTCAAGCTGTTTCTTATGAAGGAACACGAAGCGAGCAGCAAACCGCCGTCCTGGGACAGTTAAGCGCTCTGATCCGCGATGAACCTAGCGACATTGCTAATCTGGCAAACGCTGCGGCGTTGCTCAATGTATTTATGACCGATACCAATTGGGTCGGATTCTACCTGTATGATGGAAAAGAACTTGTACTCGGTCCATTCCAGGGACTGCCTGCCTGCATCCGTATTCCACTGGGACGCGGTGTATGCGGCACTTCTGCTTCGGAACGACGTACGATTGTCGTTGAAGATGTTCATGCCTTTCCAGGCCATATCGCCTGTGATGCCGCATCGAACAGTGAAATCGTAGTACCTATTATCAAAAACGGCGAATTGTACGGGGTGCTCGACATCGATAGCCCGCTCAAGAACCGTTTTGACGATGAAGACCGCATCTTCCTGGAAAAGGCGGTAAGCCTGATTACAGAGCAGCTGGAATTATCCTAACTGCCTGAAGGGACATGTTCATTAAGCAGATGAAGCATTCATCAGCTTTACGATGATGTGCAATAACAAAGAGCGCACTCCTCACTAGAGGAGCTGCGCTCTTTGTTATGATTATTTTCTTCACACCCATGTTCTGCTCGCCCATGATACTTTATGCATCTAGGATAAATCCTGTTCCGCCTTAATCATCATCCCGTCTCGCAAAAACTCGGCCAGCTTGGGGTGATAGCCATCATACATCTGGCGAAAATTTTTGTGCTCGACATACAGATTGCCCAGATCACGGTAAATCTCGGCCGTTGGTGTGTAATAATCCTTGATCCATTCGAGATGTCTGCCAATAATTTGTTGTACCTCCAAGCTGCCGGGGGTTAACCCCTCCTCAATGGCACCCTGCAAGTCCAAATGAATCCGGTCAAGCTTCGCTTGCGAATCGAGAAAATCTTCCTTTGACTTCATCTCCTGGCCCTCGGGCATGGTGGATTGCTCCAAGGAATGGACGCCTTGCTTCTGAGCGGCTTTGGTCTGCTTCTGTTCGTAATAATCATGCTTTGCCGCATGATCAGAGGTCGTTTCATTTAAAAGCCTGTGACGTCCTTTATTCGAAAAGCCTGCGTACAGTTCATCCTCATCCAGTTCCTGCTCTCCTCGTAAATAGGAAATGGTTTTGTCCAGTGTCTGGATCATCCTGTGAAGATGAAGAGCCTTCTCCAGCATCTCGATCCGATGCTGCTGCATAATACGGATCATGTCCCGGGGAGTATCCCTGAGCATGGGGGCGATTTCTTCCTCCTCCATGCCTACTTCTTTACAGAACAGTATCTGCTGCAGCCTTAGCAATTCCGGCTTCTCATAGTAGATATCATCATCTTGACCCACGAAGGCAGGATTCAGCAGACCTGTCTCTGCGTATTGTCCCAATTCATTAAGACTTACACCGGACATTCCGGATACATCAACCATGGAATATGCCACTTGAATACACCTCCTGTCTGGCCTGTATGCTCAGGCTTGCTCATTCTGCATTTTATTTGAATTTTGAGTGAGAGATTATAAAACGTTCGACAATCTGTACCCGAGTAATCCGTTCATTTCTCTGGATAAATACACAATACTTCGTTGATATGAACGGCATGTAATTGATAGATTCGCGGTATGATAAGTATTTATACCCTTCTCATCAAATGTGAACCCGGGGTCAGTGAAGAAAAGCTATGTATTTTTTACGTTAAGGACTGAATGTTAAAAAGCTAAAAAATCCTGCACCCGCTAATTCGGGCACAGGATCACCTTGTTCTATTTCATCTCGAATATCCGCTCATTTATAGGTCGATCTTAATTCTTGTTAAACATGACAAACTTCAATTCCGTCATTTCCTCCACGGCATATTTGACACCTTCACGCCCCATCCCGCTCTGCTTCACACCGCCATAAGGCATATGGTCCACACGGAATGTCGGAATATCATTAATCATTACGCCACCAGCTTCGATGTGGTCAGCAGCATGCAATGCGGTATGAATATCATTGGTGAATACACCTGCCTGAAGGCCATAGATGGAATCATTCACATGCTCAATCCCTTCTTCAACCGAATCCACTTTATTAATGACAACGATCGGCGCGAATACCTCCTGACAAGACACCTTGGCATCACGCGGAACGTTAACAAGCACCGTTGGACGCAGTACGCCTCCCTCGGCTTCGCCGCCTGCTGCAACCTCAGCACCTGCCTGCTTGGCCTCATTAATCCATTCGAGCGTACGTTGTACGTCTTTGGATGTGATGAGTGCAGAGACAACGGTATCCGGGTTCAGCGGGTCTCCTACCACGACTTGTTTCGCCTCTTCAGCAAAACGGCGAATGAACTCATCCGCGACCGCGCTGTGCACATAAATCCGCTGCAATGAGATACATACCTGACCTTGGTAAGTAAAAGCCCCAGTCACACATCTCGTTACCACCTTGTCCAAATGGGCATCCGCGTCTATAATGACGGCCGCATTTGACCCTAGCTCCAATGTCACCCGTTTCAGTCCGGCTTTGCTGCGAATGCTTGTGCCTACAGCGGGGCTGCCTGTGAATGTAATATGAGCCACATCAGGATGCTCTACAAGCACATCACCAATCGTTTTGCCTTCACCGCTCACCACATTCAATGCCCCATCGGGTAATCCGGCTTCCTGAAGCAGATTGGCGATGTAATAGGAAGACAGCGGCGTCTGCTCCGCAGGCTTCAGTACAATCGTATTGCCTGCTGCCAGCGCCGGTCCTACTTTGTGAGCCACCAGGTTCATCGGAAAATTAAACGGCGTAATGGCTCCGACAACGCCCAAGGGCTGCCGCATTGTGTATCCTATGCGTCCTTCTCCGCCTTTGGCTGCATCCATAGGAACCGTCTCCCCAGTGAGTCGCTTGGCTTCCTCTGCGGCGAAACGATACGTTTCCACTGTACGATCAACTTCAGCGAGCGCCGCAGTAATCGGCTTCGCTGCCTCCAGTGCAATAATGCGTGCCGCTTCTTCCTTCCGTTCTTCCAGCAGGACAGACAGCTTGTAAAGAATGTCTGCACGCTGATGGGCAGGCATTCTGCGCATCTCTTTGCGAGCCTGAACTGCGGCGGCAATCGCTGCTTCTACTTCCTCAGCTGACGCCGAGGATACTTCTGCCAGTGTTTCTCCAGAGTACGGTGCCTGAAGTGTTATATAATCTACTGATTCGGTGGGCTTGCCCCCGATGAACAGATGTTGTTTTTTCATCGCTGCATCCTCCATTCATGTTTTCCGCAGAGTATTCCCATACCTATTTATACACCACTTTGGCATCATCAACACAAGTCATACCTCTAATTGACAGTCATCACCGGACATTCTGCATGTTTCAAGACGCCGTGACTGACACTGCCCACCACGATTTCGGCGAGCATGCTTTTCCCCGCTGTTCCCATCACAATAAGATCACAGTTTCTATCCTTTGCTGCCCGGCATATCTCATTCACGGGATCACCGGCAATCAGCAAAGTTTCATAATGAACAGAACGAGCACCTATCAATTCATTAACGGGTTGTATGATATGCTGACCTTCTTCAGCGATCCGCGCTTCCAGATCCACGCCAAGTGCGGGCTCATTCAGCGAGATCGAAGGATTGACATGAACAATAATCAACGTAGCCGGCTCTTTCAAACTTTCTGCCAGAACAACCGCTTGCTCCAAAGCCTTGTGTGCATGCTCCGACCCATCGACAGCAACCAATATTCGTTTCAGCATTTTCCATTCCTCCTGTTCTTAATGATGCGTAATGGCAGCATCGATATCGCGCAGATGTCTGCGGCGTACCAGAAGCACAACGACCCCGATCAGAACCATCAATGCGCCAAAATAAAACGGTGTCTCCGGCAGGAACCACTCGGATAACTTACCAGCAAGCCATGGTGCCAACGCACCGCCAAGGAACCGGACAAAGCTGTAGGCAGCCGATGCCACAGAACGTTCCACGGGTGCAGCTTCCATGACTGCCGTTGTAATTAACGTGTTGTTGATCCCAAGGAAAATCCCGGCAACGATAACAGCTACGATAACGGTTGTGGATGATCCCATCACCGTACCTACCGCCATCACCAGCAAATCAATTGCGAACAGGGTCAGCATAACGCTCATGGAAGGAACCGATCCGAATCGGCGTTGCAGTCTAGGTGCGACAAATACAGACGTGATCGCCAGCATCAGACCCCAACCGAAGAATACATAACCGAGTCCGTGCTCATCCAGATTCATGACATAAGGTGAATAAGCCATCAAGGTAAAGAAACCAAAGTTATACAGGAAGGCGGTAATCGCCAATGTTTTTAGTGAAGGATAACCCAGAGCCTTGAACGGATCGGACAAGGAGCTGCGTGTTTTGGGTTTGGCTATCTTGGGCAGCATAAACGTAATACTGATAAAAGCAATCGCCATCAGAACAGCTACACCATAGAACGGGCCACGCCACGAGATAGAACCCAGTTCACCACCGAGCAATGGACCAACGGCAATCCCCAGACCAAGCGCTGCTTCGTACAAAATAATGGCTTTGGCTGTCCCCGAAGTGGACAATCCCACGATAGCGGATAATGCGGTTGCGATGAACAGGGCATTCCCCAGTCCCCAACCACCACGGTAACCGACCAGTGCACCTACGGTATCAGATGTCCCGCCCAGGAACGAGAAAACAATGATTAGCAAAATCCCGCTGAGCAGTGTCCACTTCACACCAATCCGGCTGGATACAACACCCGTAATGAGCATGGCAACCCCGGTAACCGCGTTATAACTTGTAAATAATAAAGATACCTGGCTTTTGGAAGCATGCAGCTGATCTGCAATCGCAGGCAGAATCGGGTCAACCAATCCTAGTCCCATAAAGGAGATAATACAGGCGAAGGCTACTGCCCATACCGCTCTGGGTTGGGACAGCAGGCCTCCACGGGATGACGGTAATTCGTCAGGTAACGAGGGTTCTCTTTTCATACATCATTCCTCCTGATTCATGATTTATGTTGTGAAATAAATTGTGAAAACAATGAAATTCTTGTCTTCATTTTCAGAAATATGGGAAAGAAAACGGCACAAAGGACACCGGATCTCCCGGTGCTTATCGTGGAATATGAATTATGTGTCATTCTCATGCCCTTCTAATCGTCGAATGCCGTTCTGAACCCGTTCACGCAATTCCTCAAGTTCCTTCTGCACGGCATGAATGCTCTGAAGTTTCTGCTCAATCAGCTCCAGCTGGTCGTCCAGCGTCGTTTCCATCTTGGTGAGCTTCTCGATCCGTTCTTTTACTTCCGTGGTCTGCTGGTAGTCAAAACGCTGTTCGTTCAGCGCATCCGCCGTTGCCACATAGGTATGTAGCTCCTGAAGTGAGAATCCCAGCACTTCCTTCGCCCGGACCACCTTTTTCAGATAATCGATATCTTCTCGGGTGTATAATCGTGTGCCACCATCCGTCCGCTGAGGTGAAGGCATAACACCAATCTCTTCGTAATACCGAATGGTACGCTTGGTCAAACCACATTCCTTGGCTACGTCATCGATTTTATATAAACTCATTTCCTTCACCTCACTTTCATTATATGTCTATAATGTTATATACATAATTATATATATCATTAACGTTAACGTCAACGTTAGATTTTCGACCGGAATATGTAGTATGTCTCAAACATCGACTGAATATCTCAATAAAAGATTTCCAATATGTTGTTAAATGTAGTTATTATTCTCTGCCTCTATAAGACGCAAAAAAGATCCGCTCTCACGGATCTTTCATTCAGGTCGAATTCACATCATACTTCTAAGCGCCTTGCTTCTTCTGTCCCTGCTGCTGAACACGCTGCATTTCCTTCAAGCGACCTTCAACCTTGGTAAACAGCCGTACCGTATAGAACACGACAGCGAAAAGACTCAGAACCAATGCTTGTACATCGGTAAACCAGAAACCAAGAATACCAAACACCGTAATAATGACACCAAACTGCATCATCAGATTGGCGCTGTATCGTTGTGCTTCTTCCCACAATTCCGGGTTACTCATCGCGCGTGGGGTACGGTATCCATATATGCCATTGATTCTTTTAGGCGGTTTTTTGTAAACCATTAACCCCAATACGAAATAACACACGCCGCATATCAAACCAACAATTGCTCCAGCCACAATGTCCTCCCCTAACTCCATTCAAAATACACAACAGTTATTAAAACAAAAAAACGGCTCTACGTATATACGAAGAGCCGCCCGGATCGTTTCGTAAAACTTAGATGTCCTTCACCCGCAGTACACGCATGGCGTTCAGGACAGCCAGCACGGTCACCCCTACATCAGAGAATACCGCTTCCCACATGGTGGCAATTCCGAACACACCCAGCAGCAGGAAGATCGCTTTGACACCCAATGCAAAACCGATATTTTGCCAGACAATGGTTCGTGTCCGTTTTGCAATCCGGATCGCACTCGCCAGTCTGGATGGTTCATCCGTCATGATGACCACGTCTGCCGCTTCAATAGCAGCATCCGAACCGAGTCCGCCCATCGCTACACCTACATCGGCTCGCGCCAAGACGGGCGTATCGTTAATGCCATCACCGACAAACACCATTTTCTCTTTTGGTGATTTGGAAGCTTCAAGCCGCTCTAACTGCTCGACTTTATGCTGTGGCAGCAGCTCTGCGTATACTTCATCGACACCCAGTTCACGCCCTACAGCCTCACCAACAGCCTTGGCATCCCCTGTCAACATCACTGTTTTGCGGATGCCCAGCTTCTTGAGCGCCTGAATAGCTGCCGCCGCATCGTCCTTCACCTCATCGGCAATGATCAGATGGCCCACATACGAACCTGATTCGGCAACGTGCACCACTGTGCCCACGGATTGTGGAGTCGTGTAGGAGATGCCTGCCTGTTCCATTAATTTGGCGTTACCAGCAAGCACTTCACGTCCATCTACACTGACCTTGATGCCATGTCCGGCTACCTCATCGTAATCGTCCACACCTTGTGTACGGATATCTTTTGCCCAAGCTGCACGAATGGATTCAGCAATCGGATGATTGGAATGGGCTTCGGCAATCGCAGCAAGCTCCATCAATTCTTCTTCCGTGCGCCCACCTTCAGGACGAATCGCTGTTACTTTGAAAACACCTTTGGTTAGTGTACCCGTTTTATCAAAAACAACGACTTTGACATCGTTCAGTGCTTCAAGGTAGTTACTTCCTTTGATGAGTATACCGTTACGTGAGGCAGCTCCGATGCCACCGAAAAAACCAAGCGGAATGGAGACGACCAGCGCACACGGACAAGAGATTACGAGGAACACCAGTGCACGATAGATCCAATCGGCGAATGTTGCACCACTAAGCACCAGCGGCGGAACGAGCGCAATCAATGCAGCCAAAATAACAACAACCGGCGTGTAATAACGGGCGAATTTGCTAATAAAATGTTCCGTTTTGGCTTTGCGGCTGCTTGCATTCTGCACCAGGTCCAGAATTTTGGATACCGTGGATTCACCAAAGGTTTTCGTTACTTCAATGGTCAACATCCCGTTTTTGTTCACGAACCCACTCAGCACATCACTGCCGGGCTCCAGTTCCCGAGGCACCGACTCACCCGTCAGAGCGGACGTATCTACCATGGAACGACCTGCCTTAACGATCCCGTCCAGAGGCACCCGCTCGCCCGCTTTGACCACGATGCGATCTCCAATGCGCACTTCTTCCGGAGAAACCCGCTTGGTCTCTTCTCCCGTACCGATCAGCATATTGGCATAGTCCGGGCGAATATCCATAAGGGACTGAATCGACTTCCTTGAGCGATTAACCGCCATTCCCTGAAACAGCTCACCGAGCTGATAGAAGAGCATGACCGCAACACCTTCGGGGTATTGACCAATGGCAAAAGCACCAATGGTGGCGACGGACATGAGGAAGTATTCATCGAATACCTGACCGCGAATAATGTTTTTGAACGCCTGGAGGACGATATCTCCCCCTGCAATCAGATAAGCAACAACATAGAGTGCAAGCTGCGCCCATCCTTCCAGCGGAGACCAGATCGCCGCTGCCAGCAGAATGGAGCCTGCCGCCAGACGTGCCAGCAGCACCTTCGTCTGCCCAGCGCCATGTTCATGCGAGTGTCCGGCGTGCGCGTCATGATCGTGACCGTCTGCATGTTCGTGATCGTGACCGGCATGACTTCCATGATCATGCGCGTGCCCTTGGACGCTGTGTTGATGGGCGTGGTCATGTGCATGATCATGGTCATGGGAATGACCAGCATGATCTTGACCACTCGGCGTGTGCTCATGCGTGTGGGCTCCGCTGCCTGCGTGTGCGTGCACATTGCCGTTGGCGCGGTTTATTGAATCGGCAGCAGCACGACTGCCTTGTGATGATTTATTTTTTTCCGAAATACGAATATGCGGCTCCAACCGAAGAACTTTGCGCTTCGCTTCTTCCACCACCTGCTCATCCATATCGGATGTGGTGTGCATGGATAAGGTTTTAGTTACAAAATTAACCGAGCAATCGGAAATACCTTTAATTTTTTTGACGCCATTCTCAATCTTCAATGCGCAGTTCGCGCAATCCAATCCATCCAGCAGCAGTTCCCTTTTCACCTGTTCCTGTCCGGTTCCCATGTGAACTCTCCCCTTTGCAGTACGTAAAACAAAGTTATCCGTAATTTTTTTGATCTTACAATCAATATATGAGCAATCATTCATATGTTTTGTTAACCCTATTATATGCACGCTTAAACATGAGTGTCAACAATTCCAGTTGATTTTTCATACAGAATATGCTAATAGTAATCATTTCGCTTTAGACGTTTTTTGGATATAATAGGCTTATCGAAGAACATTTGATCAAAGGTTGAGTTCATATAGGTGGTGATAGGAAATGGAACAACCGGTTAAAGCTCCTGCCGAATGCGACGCGGCCTGCTCTGGAACAGAGGCTGACGTGCAGACCCTTCGTGCTTCTCTCATGGATCGCGAGACCTCTTCCGAGATGGCCGATTGGTTCAAGGCTTTCAGCGACCCGACACGACTTCGTATTATTGATGCGCTGTTGCAGAAAGAATTATGTGTGCACGATCTGACGGTGCTGCTCGATATGGGACAGTCGGCCATTTCGCACCAGCTGCGGTCGCTCCGCAACATGCGGATCGTCAAGCGGCGCAAAGAGGGCAAGACCGTGTATTATTCTTTGGATGATGCACACATTGAGCAGATCTTCCTGCAAACGCTCCAGCATATTAAACATGGCTAGGCATTAGCTAAACCTGTTCAACCAACAGAACCCCCGCCTGTCGGCTATTAGCCGATGGACGGGGGTTCTGTTGTATAAGGGCACCGTTTTGGCAGAAAAAGAAGTGTATTATGGGGGTTCAGCTTAGGCTTGCCCACTCCGGTTACAATAGATTGTTATTTTTCGGATCATACAGGCCGGATCGTTCCTTGAACCAGTTGAAGATATGTGACACACATACTTTCAGCACCGCGTATCCCGGAACAGCCAGCAGAATGCCCACCACACCGAACAGATTGCCTGAAGTCAGAATGACAAAGATAATCGTGATCGGGTGAATCTTGAGCGTTTTGCCCATAATCTGAGGTGAGATGAATTTACCCTCAATTAATTGCACAATGGTCCACACGGCTACCATCTTCAGCAGCATGACCGGGGAAGTGACCAGAGCTACGATCAACGCAGGCGTAATCGCGATTGCAGGTCCCAGGTACGGAACGACACTTGTGAACGATGCGATAATCGCAAGAATCAGCGCATAGTCCAGACCAATAATCATATAACCGATGTAGAGCAAAATACCGATGCAGAAGCTGACGATAATCTGTCCGCGAATGAACGAACTAATCTGGTGATTGATATCTTCCAGCACATGCATTGCACCCGTACGGCTCTTGATTGGCAGGAATGACAGAATTTTCGCTGGAAGCTTCTTGCCGTCTTTCAGCAGATAGAACAGGATAAACGGAACCGTTACTATGGACAGCACCGTCTCGGTGAACGCTCCAAGGAATCCGCCCAATCGGGTCCAGGTCGAGTTCAGAATCTCAGTAGCTTTCTGGGAGATCGTGCCCCACCAGTCCTGAGAATTCAGATTCACTGTCTCCTGAAACTGACCGAACAGCTTGCTGCCCGTAAGTTCCTCAAACTGATGCTTTACCGTCTCACTGTACGTTGGGAAATTTTCGATCAGCCCCGTAATTTGGTTACGCACGACCGGAATGACTGCCAGTACGACGACTGTCAGGATACCTCCGATGGCGAGATACAAGATTAGAATGGACCATCCTCGCTTGATCTTCCACTTTTCCATGACATCCACAATCGGATTCAGCAGGTAATAGAGAATACCCGACAGAATAATCGGCAGCACAATCGTCTTGATCAGCACCGCAAGCGGGTGCAAAACAAAGGATACCTTGGTCAGAACCATCACGTTCAGTCCTACCAGCAGCAGAATTAACAGAAAAAGGACAAACTTGTTATTCAGAAAAAATCGCTTAAACCGATCCGGCCAAATGCGGGGTTGCTCAGGTTGCTCCATAGGCGTGTCTTCCTCTCTTATGTATCCTTTATCAAAGCATAAGCTGTAAACCAGCATGTTTCTTCACTGCACATAAAGTAGCTTGTACAAGCCAACATATGTATAACACATGGAGTTTATACGTACGGCTCTGTTTAACCGTTTCAAATTAGAGCGGTAAGATCATTTTACCCTAAAAAGATCCTTATGCCCCATAGGTCAAGTTGGGTTATCCTGTATATCTTTATAGACTCTCTTCTATTTTTCAAGTAACTTCTATTCTGCAAGGGCGATCGAGATAATTGATAGTATACTTGAATCATAATATCTCCACTCTCTATATGAGTTGATATGAATTACTTGAAGGCCTTCCAGTAACCGAGGTTCTTCTTTATGGTTCTGCTAGATGGAAATCTCGTATCGTTTCTTGCCTTCAGCCTACCTTCCCGATAAATATCATACTGAATCACTGTAAAATCCGAACCGAAGTGGCTTGCAGCTTCCCTTAATGCATCAACACAATTTTTAGGTGAATATAATCGGTTATTCATCTTATTGATTTCATGTACTAGCGTTCTTTGCTCCTTCCTTTCTATTAATTGTTCTCTCGGCTCGTTCGTTACACTCTTTGGGGTTTTTGCTAATATGCGTAAAACAGATGTATTTAGACTTGCCTTACCTTTCAAGAAATCCATAACATGAACATTGGTTTGTGATTTACCACTTTATCTAAGCCGATGATTAAGCTATATATTAGCTCATTGCTTGTGCCTACTAACTGAGTGAGATGATCTGATAATTCTATTGAGTTGTCGTGAAGTAATTTTGCAGTTGATAGATGATCTATTATTACATCAACAGTATTCATAATTCCCATCCTTCGCATTGATCTTGATCTTTACAAAAAAAAAGCACCTCGCACAGACAGAAAAAAATTCTGAATGTACGAGGTGCTTCCTCGCTTAATTTTGTATGTAATTTTGTACTATCATTGTATGAAAATCACGGGCAAGTGTAAAATCGTCAACTCTTGTTTGTACGACCTGTTATCCCCATGAAAAAATCCCCTCCAGCAGACAACATGTAAGTCCATCTTAATAGATGTCTCTTTTTCGTTGTATACCATAAGGGGTGTTACCATAACTCAAGCTCTTTTTGATTGATTCGTAAAAACAAAGGCGATTTTTTAGAAGGACTAGCAATGTTAAGCAGAAGAGTAATGTACTTTTTATTCAAGATTAATGTCATTATTTTGACTGCGGCATTCCGAAATTGGCTAAACTCTAATGTTTTTAAGTGTTTTCAACAAATCTCTACAATTTAAATAATAGTAATAAACAAACTATCCAAATATTCAAGGTGAAACCAAGGCTTATTATAACTCGATGCGATGTTTTAGTTTTTGTTTTTCGATTTTCATCTGTTAATAATTTTAATAACAAGTAGATACTAATGAATGATAATACTGGAACAACTGTAAAAATAAAATAAGCCATAATATCAATCATTTATCACAACTCACTCTCTAGTGAAATCAGGTATAGTCATGATTATATCATACCTATACCTGATATTTAAGATTACATATCTTTGTGATACCAGTTTAGTGTTCGAGCGTCTGCATTGGATTCAGATACTCCAGCTGTTGTACTAAAAGTAACTGCTGGCGTTTTGGCAACATTCACTTCTCCAGTCAAATTCCACTCTTTATGAAAATACTTAGCTTCAAATGCAGTTACTTCTAATCTTCCTGATTTATCATGCTCTCTATACAGTTGGAAACCCGACCAACCCTTATGGCGATTGACTATATATCTGGCTCCATTTTGTGAGAATTCACTGATTAGGTTTACCTCATAACCTATACCAGCTCCTGGTGGGGCTTTTAATTGGCCGCTTTGTTGAGTGCCGGCAGTTTCAGCGTAAAGGGTGGAGCCACTAGCACTGTGATAATACCCAAATGCTTTATAATTATACTTTGAAGAACCAGATACTAGGTTCCAGTCATCAGTCCATGCAATACCATATTGATCTGAAGAAGTGAAAATAGGGTCGTAATTCCAATCCCAGTTATAATTTACCGCTATTTTGGCAGTTCCAGGAGTAGTTGATGGTATACGACTAAAAGATGTTATGTGAGTAAAATTAGAGAGACTCATAGGTGTTATTGAATCTTCATTAGATGGAGAATTGTCCGTTAAAGTGTCATAAGTAACCTTATGCGAAATATATGTCGCTTGTGCAGCATAAAGTTCCATTTTTTGCTCTTCTTCATAAGCATCGATAAGTTCTTGAGGATAACCGGCATTTATTAGATACTGATCCAATTCCGATGTGGATACTGCAGAATCTGCACTTGCTGCACTTGCTACACTAGAAAATAAAGAAATTATTAATGTAATGGCAAGAATAAATTTAATTGGCTTACTTCTTTTCATAGACTTCCATCCTCTCGAAATTGTTAGAACACTAAAAGTAAACTTTTATTCCTCCTTCCTATATTTTTATTATATTTTACATTTCATATAATACAGTGTGTTTAATGTCAAAGTAAGGGGAATTTTGTAAGTTCTTATTTTTTTTGAAAAATAATAAACTGATAATCTCCATATCGGGATCGTGCAGTTATTCTAATTGTCTCGAAAAGCATGCTTATTGGAATATACGAAAAACACTAATTTGGATACCCGTTCCTCTTCCGGACTATTCCCCAAAATCCCCATTTATACAAGAACTGCAAATGAAATAATCTTTAAAGTAGACAAGGCCCTCCGTAGAGGAACAAAACATACACTCAGATGTTCTATTTTTCCTTAAAATCAGGCGTGAATCATCAGCAAAATATTCAAGCGGATCGACAAGCTAGTTTTTTTTCCTAAGTACCCAATCCTCTAGTTGAAGGAAGCCTCATCCATATTATCTTTGAAGCAACTTTTTGGAATCCAAATCGATTCCTCTGTAGTAATGTGCTTTTCAAAGACCATATTTCTGTTTAGGAAGTTGCTGCAGCTGGATGATAATTGTAGCAAGACTGCATTATCAGTCTCCTTCTTGATGGATATGCTTGTTTCATACTTTGTTATAAATAGGAGTTTTTTAGAAAAAAGCTTCCAATGTATTTAGTACGACGACCAACATAAAACGGACCTCTTCTATCTCAGGAAGAGGTCTGCGTTTATTGATTACTTTTATCTAATTATTGTTGTTTTCTACATAAAAGGTACCCTATTAAATAGGAAAGAGCAAAGCCACATAAGCTTATAAACATATAATCAAGCCAAGTTTGGTTTTGAGTAAATATGTATTGTAGTAGGCCCAGAGGAGTAGCGGCCACAGCGTTCACATTTCACATATAACAATATGTAACTTTCCCGGTGATCTGCAGCCCCTCCATCCGAGCACAGGTCTCATGCTGTCATTCAGTATCTTTTTGCTGGGGAACTGGCCTATGATGGTTTTGCTACTCGATGTCTGAGAGCTATGTTAATCTGACAATTAATAACTTAAATCCAACCTTTTGCGTGAAATCCAGTGATAGATCTTTAGACGGCATTCAATTTGATAATATCGGGGTGAGGAAAAGACGTGTCAGAAAATATAGAAAAAATAATTATGGGTGACAGTAAGGAAAAAAAGAGAACAGCAAACAGCTCTTTCAATCGTGTAAAACGTGGCAAAGGCGGCATGGTCACTGCTTTTAACTTGATGAGCAGATCAGAGCAGAAGGAATACGCGAAAACAAACGATGGCCCAAATTATAATGTTTATGGGGAGGTTGTTCCAGTAGCTTATCTTTCGCAATTACCTCAAGAAATACGCCTGAAAAGCTGGGCTAAGTGGAATGAACTATTCTTTTTGGAAGACATCATGAAAGTATGGTCCGTTCAGACTTCGGATGAACTTAATGATATCTTAAAACAACTTGAAATACCCGAAAAAGAACTGCTTGAAGATGAGAATAAGGTAAATCAGACACCGGACTTCCAGATCAGGGAATCTTCTTTAGTGTTGTCCTTAAATGATCTCATAGCAGATGATAGTAACTCAGCTTTTATCTATGATTTCTCAGGGGTATATGAAGCAGCGCAAGTAATTTCTCAATTAGAGTCCATAACGAAAGAACTTAAGAAACACCAGAATAAATTATATATCTGAACCACATCTTCGAAATCGTTCTGAGTTACTTCGTTAAGGTAACACCTCAAAGTTTCTATTGTTCTTACCTCCTATTTTAATCACTAGTTTTACTACCTTGTTTTTTTATTGAGTTTGATGAGTTAACGTGTTTTTGTATTCTATGTATCTAATATTATTGTATTCTATAATAAACATTGAGCTAACCTGCCCGTTAGTTGAATGAAATAACGGACAAAATAACGGATTAGATACACACCTAATCGGCAATAGGAACAAGTTCTTGTCCCTTAACTAACATTTCCCACCACTCATTCATTATTTTTGTATAACTCAAAAACAACAAATTAACGATAACAAAGCATCACAAAGTACGATCTTGGCATATGTTTTCATCCTCCAAAAGAAGATTCATCATTTTCCCCCTTTCTTTGCTAAAGTGCTTATTGGCTAGCTTGTTTTATTCATTTCGAGTGTTGAAGCTTATTTGCTCAAAACAGACTCACAAATCATACCTAGATATTTATCTAATAGGAAATGGGAACAAGTTCTTGTCCAATACGGCAATCGGTACAAGTTCTTGTCCTCAGCAGCTAGTTTCAGTCCGATATTTCGCTTTTTTAATACCTAGACACCGGTGTAGATATATGCCTATTCGGCAATAGGAACATAATACGGTAATGGGTTCAAGTTCTTGTCTCTAAGAATGACAAATCAGCATAAAGTACGATGTCTGTATATGTTCCCCTCCCTTTGATCTAAAAACCACTGTCAGTTGTTCCATAACAATGTAAACATTTTCATGAATTATGGTACTTAATGAGGTTTTAAGTGCATGTACCTAATGTTTAGATGCACATCTAATCGGAAATCGGACTATGTTCTTGTCCTTGGCTCGGGACACGAACTTGTACCGATAACATAAAAAAGCCGCTAAATTAGCGACTTCAATGGGACTATGTCCTTGTCCTCCGACAATAGGTCTCCTTTGAAAAATATCCCTACCAAAAAACGGCTCGTCTCCAAAAAGAGACAAACCGTTCATATGTCAGCTGCATCCGCATCTATGATTACGTTGGATGTTGCGCTTTAGCTTTTACTTATACTTTTACTTACGTTTATGCTTTTCCCGCCAGTTGAGCGATCAGCTCATACGAATGCAGGCGTGCCTGATGATCATAGATCATCGACGTAATAATCAGCTCATCCGCTTGGGTCTGAGCGATAAATGATTCCAGTTGACCCCGCACGGTTTCCGGAGAACCGTTCACAGCTGCTTTCAGCGTCTGCTCTACACCGGTTTTCTCACGATCTGTCCATTTGCCTTCCATATCGGCTGGTGGCTGCACCAATCCTGTTGTGCCGCGAATAATGTTCAGGAACTGCTGCTGCATCGTTGTACCGAGCCATGCTGCTTCTTCGTCGGTATCCGCAACGACAGCATTTACACCCACAATAACATGGGGTTCCTTCAAGTGATCGGATGGCTGGAAACTGCTCCGATACGTTTCAAGTGCAATCCGGGTGTAATCCGGTGAGAAGTGGCTGGCAAAAGCAAACGGCAATCCCAGCTGTCCGGCCAGACGAGCACTGAAATCACTGGAGCCGAGCAGGTAAATTGGGATATTCAATCCTTCACCGGGAACAGCACGAACGGGCGCATGATACGATGTAGCAGAAGCATCGAAGAAGGCTCTAAGCTCAGCCAGCAATTCAGGGAAATCTTCACCACTGTTGAGGTCTTTACGCAGGGCTAATGATGTGCGACGGTCACTTCCCGGTGCACGGCCCAGTCCAAGATCAATACGGCCTGGATACAGGGACTCCAGTGTACCAAATTGCTCGGCAATCACAAGCGGCGCATGGTTAGGCAGCATGATTCCACCTGAACCGAGACGAATGGTTTTCGTTCCTCCCGCGAGGTAACCAATCACAACCGAAGTGGCTGAAGAAGCGATGCCTGGCATGTTGTGATGCTCCGCTACCCAGTAACGGTGATATCCCCAACGCTCCGCGTGCTGAGCGAGATCCAGACTGTTGCGAAGCGCATCCGCAGGTGTGGCCCCTACAACGACAGGTGCCAGATCCAGAATGGACAATTTAACGTCGTTAATATGTTTTTTATGGGATGCAGCTGTGTTTTCGGTAGACATGATATATAGTTCTCCTCTGTAGTTATATTTATTTTTGTATATCCAGATATATAGATGTAAAAGCGTAAAAAAATGATGTGCAGAGCTACTCCTCAAGCCGTTTACATCCGGACGGAATACCCGCTTGCACCTGCATTCTTGCTTCCGTCTCGGCGTCCGGCTTATAGCTCGTGCTGTACGTACTCGGCAAATTGACGAATAGTTTCTTCGTTGCGGCGATAATACGTCCACTGTCCCCTGCGCTCGGAGATCAGTAACCCGGCTTTGAGCATGGTCAGCAGATAGCTGGATATGACGGATTGAGCCAGTCCGGCCTTCACCTGAATCGTACCAACACATATGCCGCTCTTTCCTGCATCCGGATGCTGGGATAGCTCCAGCGGTGGAAAGTGCTGCTCTGGGTTCTTGAGCCACAACAGAATCTGTCGACGTGTCTCGTTGGATAATGCTTTGAATATGAGTATAGTTTCCATGGGTACGATTATACCGCCTTTCTTTCATTTTGCAAACTAGACAGACCGATTCGACGAACGAACCGGCCTGCCAATAAATTCATGGGTATGCGTTTAGACTAGATTGGTAAGCCGCTGCCTCCAAATAACGGATACCGCTGAAGAACAAGTGATCTACCGCTCCAATGCCTACAAAATCAAAGATACCCACACTCGGAAGTCATTTTTATGCTGGTAGTCATGCCGATTTGTTCGTAAATTCAATCAATCCACTGAGTGATTTTTTCCAAAGGCTGACGGGATTTCTCGCGTGGCGGATCTTCCGCACGATAACCAAAGGCTGCCATAACGGAAACATCCCATAGTCCATCCTCCAGCAGACCTTCTTCTTCCAGAATCGAATGTACGCCCTCATAGTTAAACCCTTCAATTGGGCAAGAATCGATACCAATCAGCGCTGCCGCAGTCATCATATTGCCGAGAGCAATGTAAGTCTGTTTGGACGCCCAGTCCAATAAAGTACGGGGATTCTCCAGCATTCGTTGGTTCTTTTGAAATTTGCCATAAGCTTCACGGGTCAACTCGAATACGTCATTCGGCATGCCCTTAATTTCCTTCAGCATATATTCCGCGTAAGGTGAGTCATAACTTGCATCGGATCGCGCCAAAATAACAATAAAATGGCTGGCCGCTGCCAATTGTTTCTGAGCCCCGGAAGAAACTTCGGACAGACGCTTGCGCAAGTCCGGGTTTTGCACAATCAGAAATTTCCATGGCTCCAATCCGATCGAGCTTGGCGACAATCGTCCCGTTTCCAGAATATACTCAAAATCTTCAGCCGAAATGAGACGTGAAGCATCAAACTGTTTGGTTGCATGCCGAAAATGGTAAGCGTTCAAGACGTTTTCTTTTGTAATGGCGTTTGCCGAAGATTCCATATGATCTGCACATCCTTTTCTTGTTTATGTTCATGGTTTAAAACTGAATGCCTGAGTGTTATTTTAGATTCTATACTCATAAAATAAAAGTACGCACAATGTTGTTTCTTAGTTCATAAAAGTAACTATTGTTATCTAACAAGGTTTTTCTATGGTTAAGTGCATGCCCTGTTGTAACCAAAAACAAGTCGCCATGGATCTCCTGCTCCCCAAGGCGACTTATCTGTGATTCATGTCAGCGATGATGATGATTACAGCTGCTGCATAAACTCATTTTCCGAGATGACCGTAAACCCCTCTTGCCGCAGCAAAGCAGAAGTAACCCCTTCGCCCACAACCTTGTGGTTGGCAAAGTTGCCATCGTAGATCATCTGTGTACCGCAGGAAGGACTGAATTCTTTGAGCACCACACAGGTGACATCCAGTTTCTGCGCCCATTCAAGTGTCTGATAGGCTCCTTTAATGTATAGATCTGTTACGTCGTTGCCACTCTTCTCAATGACCTTGGCTGTACCTGCCAGCACATCCTTGCCCGTACCGCCGATAATTTCAGCTGGCTCCCGCGGGGTGGAAAATCCTCCAAGCAGCTCCGGGCAGACCATCTTCGCCTGTTCCTGCTCCACAAGCTCCTGAATCTTTGCATCCAGACTCGCTGTTCCGTTGTAACGGCAGGCTACGCCAGCAAGACATGAACTCACCAAATATTTCATCGTTATGCTCCTTATGATCCAATCATCTATTAAATTGATTGTACCATATGGGTCAGGCCTAGAGGTCAATTCTTGTAATCATTGTAATCCGTGCATCGTCTTCATATCGAACCTGAAAAGTATTGTAGATCTTTGTCTCTGCTGAACGAAATGTGACCATTCCAGGCGTGTTTGGATCTCTTTCAAGTTTATATTTATCAAGATCGATATTGAACATTTGTTTGATTACTGGTGCTGCGTTCTGCCTGATTACACTTTCCTTCATGTTACGTAACTTCTCAAAGTAAAGCTTATACTCTTCCCCAGTTTCAAGGTCTGGAATACCCCACTGGAAATCCATTACAGTATAGCCGTTGCTAAATCTCCCACCAATTCTACTTACTAAATACCGATCTCCAAAATACAGGTCCGTTGTATCTTCAAGCTTCTTGCCATTTTGTTTAAAAATTATATCTTTCAAATCCGGTGCGGGCTCACCAGACAAGGCTTCAATCGACATTCTGGCTTCTGTTATTAAATCTTGTGATACAGTATCTGAACTCACACTACCAGAAACGGATACTGCTTCATCCCTCGTCCATTCGATACTGCCCCTGCCCCTACTATTCTCCAAAAACACTGTTGTGAACCATACCGGTTTTTCCTGACCCTGCTTCATTTTTACATAACGTCTGGCTGAGATCGGTTTTAGCGTAGGGTCACTTTTTATTCCTTCAAGCAGTGACGGAATTTGACGCAAATAACGGTGCTCCAGCTCATTAGCCGACATCTCCCGTCTCATCTGTACCTCACGTAGATTGCCTGTTGCCGCATCAAGCCAGATCAACGCATATTCTGCATCGCCCTCTTTTCCAGCCTCGACAGACACTCTTCCAGAGACAGGCAGGTCCTTCACTTTGGTTATAAGTAATTGTTTGCCAAGATAGTCTCGCATCGTGACGGCTACATTTTTTTTCATCTTGTCTGTGAGCAGGCTCATGCCGGCGTCATCCGTAAATTGCAGCGCTGCTGTGGGATATACCGTTTCAATCACAGGGTCCACAATCTGTCCGTTCCAGAGAATGACAACCGCTGCCACGGCTGCTATCGTCGTGTACGCCATAACGGCTCTTCGGGAGCGAAAACGACGTCTGTGTTGATTGGGCAGTTTTTTTTGCTCGTTAGACTTATCCCCAGCATCACTCATTTTCTGTGCAGATCCCGATTTGAGCCAGGCTACCTGACGAAGTACGTTCTGCTTATGCTCTTCGGTAAAAGGAGACGCCGCAAACGGCTCCTGCCGAACTACTTTTTCCCATTCATCATCGATATGTTTCATTCGCTTCGCTCCTCCCACTGTTTCCGTACTTTGGCCTTCGCCCTCGATAGTCGCGATTTGACCGTTCCCGCGCTGATGCCCAGCATTTCCGCAATTTCCCCCGTCGTAAGCTCATACTTCAGATGCAGCAAAAGCAATTCCCGGAATTTGTCCGGCAGAGCCATGACGATGTCCCAGATTTCATGAACGTGCTCCCTGCTGATCGCCTCGGCTTCGGCAGAAGGGTGAACAAATTTTTCGGGCTTCATCTCGCCTTGGCTCGCATTAACCTGTTCCGTGTGGATTGGCAGGGTTTCTCCCCATAAACTGCTGCGAAAAAATCTGGATTTCCGGTATGTAAATGTCGTGTTCCTAGTAATGGTCAGCAGCCATGTCTTCAATGAGCATTCTCCTCGAAAATGGGCGATCCCGGAATATGCCCGGATAAACACTTCCTGTGACAATTCATCCGCCTGCTCGGTACTTTTGGTCAGAAAGTACGCGTAATTCCATACGTCGTTCCCGTAGTCATCCATCATGCTGCTAAGTGTGTAATTGTCGATGGTCTGAGCATGTGCCAGATATTGATAGTCCAACTGATGTTCACCTCACTTAATAAGACTGCGTCCAATCCGGTTTGGTTCCCCAACGCCTTATTTCTTTCCCCCTCTCCTGCAAAATAAAATAAACCAGCAAGGTCCACATGTGCTGAACGCGCTGGTCTATCTATGAGAAAGCCAAATAAAATTCAATCTGATGCGCAAGCTGCTCACACCTTAACCGCAGCAATCATGAGAAACATCGGTCGACGACTCTCGTCTCGCATACCGGGAACCTGCTCCATCATCTCCGGGGATGGCTTGGACTCGGCTACCTGTTGAATGACAAACCCCGCCTGAATCAATTCATTCAGATGCGTCGCCAGCGTCCGGTGGTATTTCACCACGTCCTGATTCAGAAAGTTCGCTACCCGCTGCCCTTCCTCATGATAATGATCCACAGGCCAGTACAGTATCTCACCCTCAGGTCCATAATGCCAATCCTGCTCCGCCCGCGCAGTGAAGATGGGATGTTCCGCAGACAAGACAAACGTGCCTCCGTGAACGAGACATGCATTAATTTTGGCATAGACCTGATCCAGACGCTCGATATAATGCAAAGCCAGTGAACTGATCACCACATCAAATTGTCCGGGTGCAAAATCAATATCCTCAATCGCCATGCGTTGGTACTCGATATGAGGGTCATCCGTCATCTCCCGTGCACGCTGCAACATATTTTCAGACAAATCCACGCCAACCACCGAACGTGCCTGCTGCTCACGTGCATATCGACAGTGCCAGCCAAAGCCGCATCCCAGATCCAATATGTTCTTGCCCTTTAATTCAGGCAGCATCGTTTGCAGCTCATGCCACTCACCAGCTGCCTCCAGTCCTTGGGTGGATCTAGCCATCTGACTATAATTGCCGAAAAATTCGGCTTCATCATATTTGTTTTGCTTCATAAAGTGATCCCTCCCGTGTCATAAAAGATGCCCCATTAACTCTACCATATAAACGATAATCTTTTGGAAAAGTTGCCAACCAAAATCATGGCATGTTATTATACAGAACGAACGTTCAGTATAATATAATACAGAATGAACATTCAGTATATTAACGGAGGTCACCATGAACACAAATTGGACGCATCCATTAGAAAGGCAATCTGTAGGTAAGGCATTTGTAAGCTACCTCGTGCCTTCCATATTAGGGATGCTGGTTATCGCTTTCAACTTTATTATCGACGGCATTATGGTTGGACACAAACTTGGATCTACAGCGCTGGCCGGAATCGGGATTGCTTCTCCTGTCTATACGCTTTTTGTAGCTATGTCGCTATGGATTGGAATGGGCGGAGCTACCTTGTATTCAACTTACATGGGGAAGAAAGACCCTGCGACAGCGAAGCAAATCTTCACCAAATCCATAACGATCATTTTGCTGATTACGATGGTCATCGGATATACGGCCTATACATTCAAAGATAAGCTGGTCTTCGCCCTCGGTGCCAATACCGAAACATTCCCGTTTGCTGCGGACTATATGAATATCATTTTGTTGTTCGGTTTCGTTTTCACCATTGAGAATGCACTCACTATTTTTGTTCGGAACGACGGAAATCCCAATACATCCATGTATGCTCAGATTACGTTTGCGGTAGCCAATATTGTACTCAATTATGTAACGTTATACGTACTGGAATGGGGTGTCCGTGGCGTGGCGATTGGCACAATCGTATCGGCATCTCTGGCGCTTCTCGTCCTGCTGACTCATTTTTTCAAAAAAACAAATAATCTTAAATTGACCCGCTTCAGATGGAATACCAAACTGCTGGGTTCCATTGTGCTCATTGGTTTCCCCAGCTTCCTGGCTGAACTGGGCATGTCCGTCTTCTCCATCGCTCACAACATTTCACTGGATCGGATTGCGGGCACGGATGGCGTGGCATCCTTTACAGTCCTGAACTATATTCATGGCGTTGTACTACTGGCATTTCTCGGCCTGGCGTCCGCTGCCCAACCTTTGGTCAGTTATTATCATGGAGCCAAACAGATGGATCGGGAAAAACAGACCATTCGCTTAGCCTCCAGAACGGCTCTGGCATGTGGGGTTCTGCTGTTGCTTGTTGTACAACTGGGCGCACCTTATTTTGTGCAAATCTTCGGGAACTTCAGTGACAGCGTGACGGATAACGCCGTGTACGGTTTGCGCATATTTACTTTTGCATACTTGTTTATGGGTATTAACTTTGTCATGAGCACGTACTTCCAATCTGTCGGGAATGCCAAAATGGCTATCTGGATTACGGCTGCACGCGAGATGATTATTATGGTTGCCTTGATTGTTATCCTCCCTTCATTCTTGGGTGTCACTGGTGTATGGCTTGCCGTTCCGCTATCTGAAATGATGGTTCTGGTGACTATTGGGATGTACTATAAAAAACGATCCATCTCTGAACGGATAAACAGTTTAACGATTGAATAAAGCATGTACATGTGAACAACCAAAAGACCTGCTTGATCTACAGAGATCAGGCAGGTCTTTTGGTTAAGGCAATCAACTCTATTTTTATCGATTGGCTCGTTTAATATGTTTACCTAAGGTTTTTAGATTGATACTATATTACTTTATACCCGAATATCGAATCGGCCATTGCTGTCCGTCGTGGCATTTGCAATTTCTTGCGGGGATGCGGCTTGCATGCCATTGTTCGCAGGTTTGGCTGGCGGCGCTTCTTTGGTTCCGGTTGTACCGCTGCTCTGGGCGCTTTGCTGCGAGATTTGAGCTTCGATTTGCTTGATTTGCTGCTGCAGCTGCTTCGTTTTGGTCTCCTTGGTTTTCTCATCGTCCTTGCTGGATTGTACCTTCTCCAATTCGGCCTCAAGCTTCGTCTTTTGTTTTTCCAACTCGCTTGTGCTGTTCGAACTGGATGAAGATGTGGATATGTAGGATGTCGTGGAACTTGCTGCTGAAGAAATATTCATCGTTGATCTCCTCCTCTTTCTTGGTTCCACTATATCCCATCCAGACAAAAGGAACGTTAAATTCAACTGAAAGGTTGCTGAATGATTAGCTTTCAAGTCGTCCTAAGGGGGACTTTTGAATAGCGCATTTATTTGCGCACAACGTTATACCCTTTATCCTTCAACAGCTGGATAACCCCATCCTTACCCAGGAAGTGGCCTGCGCCAACTACGATGAAATATTCCTCTTTCTTGTCGGATTTCAGGTAGCCATCGATTTTGTCAGCCATCCCGATATTCCGGTCAATAAGCATCGCTTTGTTATACTCTGGATCTACAGCCATGCTATTGGTGAATTCTAGCAATCCCTGGTCATCCCCGGTTTTCCACATTTCAGCCATCTGGTCGACAGAATCATCAAGGACACCAAAATTATCGATCACAGCGTTCAGATTCTTCTCTTGCAGTTCATTGGAGAAATGATCGAACATGCCTAACTGGGATTCATAGGATTCCAGTTCCAGCACGGGCAATTTTCGTTCAACGGCTTTCTGTATGAAATACAGATCGATACCCGCAGATGCTTCGTATCCGGCCTTCACTGATTTCAGACTGCTGAGAGTCGATTCCGCCACCCATGGTTTAAATGCATCAAGAGCATTGACTTGCAAGCCACTTTGCTTCAAAATGGCACCGAGTTTAGCATACGTTTCCTTGGACACATGATCCTTCAGCGTTGTCCCGTCCTGATACATCCCCATATCCATAATCAGCTTCTGCTGCGCTTCATCGGCAGCTTTGCTGATATCAATCTCCACACCGAGATAGTCGGCTTCGGCAAAAGCTTCTTCAAATTCTTTACGTAACGGGTAGAAGCTATCATCTGCAATATGCATGGAACCTACCAGATACACCGTATTTCCATTATGTTCGACTTCCCACATAAAACCGCGGGCGCCGGTTTGGACAGCTTCCGTCGCTCCACCTTTGGAGACCAACAGAACGGTGCGCGTTGTCCCATCCCAGCGAACTTCATAACCAGCTGCATCCCCGACGATACGGATCGGAGCATACGTTACGCCATTGATTCGTGTAAGTTTACTTTTAAGCGTGATTGTTTTGCCATCCACTACGGCAGTGATCTTGTCATCCGTTGCAGTTGTCAGCTTTACCTTCATCGCGTCAAGCGTGGTACGCAGCGGAACCAATGTGGTTCCCTTATCCATAATCGGCACTTCTGTCGCATATTCTACTGCCTGATCATTGACCTTGACGGAAGTCTTCTGTGGAGCCGCCATAACTGGTACTGCAGATGCGAGCAAACCTACCGAGACTGTAAGGGATAAGAGCATTCGTTTCCAATTTTTCATATTATGTATTCTCCTTCATTCACAATATATTTCTTTTTTGGCATCATTATCTTTATTATAACACAGCAAAAAGTCCGCTCTCTAAAAGTCGGCAGAGTGGGCTATGTGAGTACTTCAGAAGCGTCAACAAAGGTAGCGCTTTCAACTAACCAAAAAAAGGGTTGATTATTGAGAAATCATCCACTATGATAATGTCATCAGTCCGGCTACAAAAGTTAAAGCACTTTAACTTTCAATTACATAACATCATATGAAACCTTTCATTTAAGGAAACTATCTCCCTAAAGTTAAAGCGTTATAATTTTATGTCCAATAGAAAGGTTGGTGTTTATGTGACCCATCGCGAAAGCCGACGGCAGACATTTTACATGTACCTCTTCATCTCTCCATGGCTTATCGGTTTCATGGTGTTTGCCTTGTATCCGATTCTGTCATCCCTTTATTACAGCTTCACGGACTATGATATTATCCACCCGCCGAAATATGTCGGACTCGCGAATTACAACGAAATGTTTCACAATGACCTGTTTTGGAAATCTGTTGTCGTAACGGTGCGCTATACATTTATCAGTGTACCGATCCAGCTGCTGCTGGCACTCGGCTTTGCTCTCCTGCTCAATACGAAAATACCGTTCCGCGGATTTTTCAGAACCGCCATGTATTTTCCGAGCATGGTATCCGGCGTCGCGATGTCTCTGCTGTGGTACTGGATTTTCAACCCATCGATCGGTCTGTTCAATTACGTGCTGTCCTGGTTCGGCATTAGTGGCCCATCCTGGCTCATGAGCCCCGATTATGCGCTTTATGCACTGATGATTATGTCCTTCTGGACAGTGGGCTCAGGCATGATTCTGTTCCTTGCGGGACTTCAGGGCGTTCCTGCCAGTCTCGTGGAAGCCGCCAAGCTGGACGGTGCGGGACGCTTCCGGATATTCCTGAACGTGACGCTGCCCATGATTTCACCGGTACTTTTGTTCCAGCTGATTATGGGCGTCATCGATTCCTTCCAGGTGTTCACGCAGGCATATGTAATGACCCAAGGGGGTCCAAACTACTCGACCTGGTTCTACGTTTACAACCTGTACACCAGTGCCTTCAAGGAATACAGGGCAGGATACTCCTCGGCACTCGCGTGGGTGCTGCTGATCGTTGTCATGGCGTTTACGGCGCTCATTATTAAACTCTCGAATCGTTATGTTCACTACGAAGGAGGCGGACGCAAATGAGCACAATTCCGACTGCCGGCCCAGGGGCTACACCTTCTGTGAGTAAACGCCGTCGCAAAATCGACGCGGTTAGCATTGCCAGCTTCATTGCCCTGGTGGTCACTACTTTTCTCATGCTCCTCCCTTTGTTTTTCATGGTCTCGACCTCGCTGAAATCGAAGAAGGAACTGCTGAAGTTTCCTCCAACCTTTCTGCCGGAGTCCTGGCAGTGGAGTAACTACAGAGAGATTTTCGACACGCTGAATTTCGGTCAAATGTATATGAACAGTCTCATTATTGGCATTTTGACCGTTGTTGGCACCCTGTTTTCGTCGGCGCTTGCAGGCTATGGTTTCGCCAGATATCGGGGCAAGGGCAGCAACTTGTGGTTCATGCTCATGCTCAGCACCATGATGCTTCCCTATCCGGCGATTATGATCCCGCAGTTCATTCTCTTTTCCAAGCTGAACTGGATCGATACCTTCCTGCCGCTGATTGTCCCTGCATTTTTTGGTTCGGCATACAACATCTTTTTGCTGCGACAGTTCTTCTCCACGCTGCCGGATGAGCTGTTTGACGCCGGACGCATTGATGGCTGCAGCGAGTTTCGGATGTGGAGACAAATTGCTTTGCCTCTGTCCGGTCCGGCGCTTGCAACTGTTGCGATCTTTGCATTCATTTACAGCTGGAACGATCTTTTGACACCTGTGCTCTACTTAAGCTCATCGGATAAGTTTACGCTTCCGGTCGGTATGTCTTCCTTTACCTCTTCCCGTTTCCGGATTCCGCCGTGGCACCTGCTCATGGTTGCCTCCGTGCTCGCCATGCTGCCAATCGTGGCCCTGTTTGCGATAGCCCAGAAGCGGTTTGTGGAAGGAATTGTACTTACAGGCATCAAGTAAGGCTCCGCCGCAGGGGCGGCAAAAACTTGAATATATGGGGGACTGTCATTCATGAAAAAGATAAGGATCAAAAAGACTTTTGCACTTTTGCTTGCGACCAGCATGCTCGTCGTATTGGCACTGTCCGGCTGCAGCGGCGGTAAATCAGCGGGAGATGTAGTACCTGGTAACGATGATGATAGCGCTAAATCCGGCTCCTCCGGCGAGCAAGTAACCATAACGCACTACACTATCGATTCCGAGGATCGCACCTTTATTGAGAAGCTGATTCCCGATTTTGAAGCCAAACATCCGAACATTAAGGTCAAAGTCGAAAAAGCTCCTTACGAGCAGTTCGACAGTAAGCTCCAAACGCTGATTGCCGGCGGCAAATCGCCTGACGTCACAAGCCACTATGGTTACGGTGGTTTTGCGGAGTATTACAACAAAGACATGCTGCTCGACATGAACGACATGATTAAGGAAGACGGATTTAAGGCGTCCGACTACAGCATCCCGGATGACCTTATGAAAATCTATACTGTTAAAGACCATGTCTACGGTATTCCGGTCAACATGTACGTCACTCTGATGCTCTATAACAAAGACATGTTCGACGCTGCCAACGTTCCTTATCCTCCAAGCGATTATGAGGACAAGAGCTGGACGTTTGACAAAATGGTCGAAGACGCGAAGCAAATGACACATGTGTCCAACGATATTGCCAACACTCAATATGGCGTTGACTTCACATGGTCCGAGCGCGATATGCGTCCGCTCTATTTTGGAGCCGAACCTTACTCCCAGGATACCTGGACCAACGGCGGCGTACCATCCGAAACTTATTTCAATTCGCCGGAAGTCATCGCAGCCTATAACAAGCTGTTCAACCTGATTTTAAAAGATAAAGTGTCTCCGACAACGGAATGGAGCAAAAGTGTGGCGGGGCAAAACGGCGATGCATTCGTAACCGGTAAGGTGGGTATGACCGTTAGCGGCTCCTGGAGCCTTGCCGGCTCGAATGACTTTCCGTTCAAGGTTGGCGTGGCAGCAGTGCCTGCCGGCGGCAATGACAAGGTCCGCAGCGTGCTGTTTGTCGATCCGCTCTTGATTCTGAAAGGCTCCAAACATCCGAAGGAAGCTTTTGAATGGATCAAGTACCTGGTCAGCGACGAGGTTCAGGAAAAATCCATTGACCTGAGCGGCGGCAATCCTCCTGTAAATACGAAGGCAGCCGAGACCTATTACAAGCATTTTGAAGGCATCGATCCAGCAGATGTGAAGAAGGTTTACGAAGGCGCAGTGAAATACGGATTTGAATCCTACAACCACCTGATCACCCACTATTCTCAGATCAACGACATGTTCATCAACGAGATGCAGCCGATCGATACAGGACACAACACCGTTGAAGAAGTGATGCCGACGATTCAGAAAAAGGTTATGGAAATTATCAACCGTTAACGCCAGACATTGTGCCGTCCCGCAAGGGGCGGTGCATCTACTAAATTAGCTTCGCGGCTAAGCCTCCGTACATGTATACTAGTGTTAAATCAATATAAAGTACGGAAAATCTGCCGCAAGGAGAATAAACAATGAAGGTTAGTATATTTGATGTAGCAAAAAAATCAGGATTATCCGTTGTGACGGTTTCCCGGGTACTCAATGGTGCCGAATCCGTTCGTGAGAAAAATAGACAAAAGGTCCTTGACGCCATTAAGGAGCTTGATTACCATCCCAACGCTGCTGCGCGGAGTTTAGCCCGCGGCAAAACAGGAATCGTCGGTTTGATCATGACCACTCTTCAGGATTCCTTCTTTGACGCCGTCGTTAAGGAGCTGAACGAAGTGCTTTCGCTTCACGGCTATTTTCTTGCCGTTTCGGTCTCTACCGGCATTGGCTCGGATGAAACTCATTACCTGATCCAAGAGGACCGGGTGGACGGTCTTATTCTGCTCTCACCGATAGAAGAAGATAACTACATTGTAGAATTGAAACGGCGCAATATCCCTTATGTCCTAATCGACAATCAGAAGCCGGAGAATGATGCTTTTTCCGTAACGATCGACAACTACAAAGGCGGCTATGCCGCTACAAAGCATCTGCTTGATCTGGGCCATACCTCCATCGCACACATAAGCGGAGATGACATGTTCCGCAGTACGAAAGAGCGCCGCAGCGGTTTCCTGCAGGCACTTAAGGAACAAGACCTGGCTCCGTTTGACATGATCACAGGCGATTTCGAAATCGATTTTGGTTATGACATCTGCCGCAAATGGCTGCGTGAGGGGCGCCTTCCTTCCGCGGTGTTCGCGGGCGATGACCATATCGCGCTCGGGGTTGTGAATGCCCTAATGGAAGAAGGCATCAAGGTGCCTGAACAGGTAGCAATTGTCGGCTATGACGATCAGTATATTTCATCCAAGCTGCACCCCCATCTGACAACGGTCCGGCAGCCTGCCGACCGCATTGGGATTGCTGCTGCGGATATGCTGCTGAAACGTATGGACGGTACGATGAAGCGCGGGGCTAATGTGCGAATCGACCCTGAACTCATCGTGAGAGAATCTACTGGATCGCCAACAGAAGATACGACCGGATAAAAAATATAACCTTATATATAGGAGTGACGACCATTGACTTACTACTTGGGAATCGATGGGGGAGGAACAAAAACATACGCCCTGCTGACTGATGATTGCGGCAATGTGCTTGGCAAAGGCGTTGGCGGCAACGGCAATCACCAGATTGACCACGCCTTGGCCTCGCAAAGCATACGGGAAGCTGCAGAAGGAGCCCTGAACGAGGCAGGGTTGCAGATTCATGAAATCTCGCACACCTTTTTCGGGCTTGCAGGCGCAGATCGGGAGATAGATTACCGAATTCTGCACCCTCTGGTTCAGGGAATCGGATTCACCCGGAATTACTCGATTGACTGTGACACGATGATCGGCCTGCGCGCAGGCACGAACCGCCCTTACGGGGTAGCACTGATTTGCGGTACAGGCACCAACTCCGCAGGCCGCAATCCGGCAGGAGAACATGTACAGATCGGCGGTTTTGATTATATGTACGGCGATTTCGGCGGCGGGGGTTCCCTCAATATTGAGGTGTTCCGCTCTGTCATCCGTTCTTGGGACGGCCGTGAACAGACAACACTCCTGACTCCCCTCCTGCTGAACTTCCTTGGACATGATAGTGTCAGCGATATGTTCAATGATTTCCAGGATCACGGCAAGCATGTGCCTGTCCATGCTGCGAAGCTGCTGTTTGAAGCTGCCGCACAGAACGATGCTGTAGCTCTGGAAATTCTGAACCGTCAGGGCGCCGAGCTTGGTAAATCAGCGACTGCTGTCATCCACAAGCTCGGAATGGAAAAGGACACCTTTGACGTGGTACTGGCAGGGAGTCTGCTAACAAGGGGAGATCGCGGGTGGATTCGCAGCAAGGTTGAACAGGCTGTCGCAAACGTTGCTCCAAATGCGACCATCGTAACCTTGGCCACAGAACCTGTCGTCGGTGCTTTATGGTCTGCTATGGATGCGGACGGACATACGGTAAGCCATGATGTATATGACACAATGCGGACCTTCCGCGAATTCAAACATATTAAGCAAACAACAAGATAAACGTCCATAGGGACTGTCATCATAAAAAATTCTAAAAAGACTGGAGTGTGCAAAATGTCAAACGAACAAGGACTAAAAATAGCGGTAATCGGCGGTGGATCTTCCTATACTCCGGAGCTCGTTGAGGGGTTCATCCTTCACCATGCCGAGCTTCCGGTACGCGAGCTGTGGCTGGTGGATATTGAGCCGGGACAGCACAAATTGAACATTGTCGGCAACTTAGCCAAACGCATGGTGGAGAAATCCGGTCTGCCGATTGAAGTTCATTTGACGCTCGACCGCCGTGAAGCCATCCAGGGCGCGGACTTCGTCAGCACGCAAATGCGTGTCGGCATGCTTGATGCCCGTGGCCGCGATGAATCCATCCCCCTGAAATACGGCGTGATTGGCCAGGAAACCACTGGTCCCGGAGGCATGATGAAGGCGCTACGGACGATTCCGGTCCTGCTTGATATCTGCCGTGATATTGAAGAACTCGCTCCTAATGCCTGGCTGCTGAACTTTACGAATCCGGCGGGTATGGTCACGGAAGCGATTCTGAAGTATTCCAACGTTAAAAGCATCGGTCTCTGTAATGCGCCGATCGGCCTGATCAAGCAGACATCGGCCAAATACGGCGTAGAAGCGGACCGCATCTATGCCGAGTTTGTCGGCCTGAACCATCTGCACTGGATTACGCGTATCGATGTGAACGGAGAAGACAAACTGGATGAGATGCTGGCCGATACGGCCAGTTACAGCGCGAAGAACGTACCTGCACGGGAATGGAATCCGGAATTTCTGCAATCCCTGCATGCCCTGCCTTCCTACTATCTGAAATATTTCTATATGACCGATGCCATGCTCGAAGAGCAGCTGGAATCCTTACAAACAGGCGGCAACCGTGCGGAAGTAGTTAAACGCGTCGAAGAAGAACTGTTCGAGCTATATAATGATCCGGAGCTGAAGGATAAACCAAAGCAGCTGGAGCAGCGCGGCGGCGCCTTTTATTCCGAAGCAGCCGTGAACCTGATGCGCTCGCTCTATAACGGAACGAATGACATTCAGACGCTGAACGTTGCCAATCAAGGCATCATCGACTTCCTGCCAGACGATGCCAGCATTGAAGTCAACTGTGTGGTTACCAAAACCGGCCCGCTGCCTCTGCAGCTGACCAAGGTTCCTCCAATGGCCGTCGGACTGATCCATGCGGTTAAAACCTATGAGCGCCTCGCCATTGATGCTGCCGTGACCGGTGATCGCGGATTGGCCATCCAGGCATTAGCCCATCATCCTTTGGTTCCTTCGGTCGAAGTGGCGATTCAGATGCTGGATGAAATGCTCGAAGCCAACAAGGAATATTTACCGCAGTTCTTTACTGAATCTACAGCTAATGCATAATAATTCGGCTATGATCCACTCTTCGTGATGACATAATAAAAACGCCTAACGATGTATATTTACAGAAGACAGACCATATTTAAATATTATTTTTTTAGCGATTATAGGATGGTTATAAAATGGTTCAGCTTCGCTGATATTGATAGATTCTATAACCTTATACGAAACCGCCATATCCCATGATTTTCTGAGATATGGCGGTTTTACGTTTTATAGACACTTGCCCATCTATATCGCTTTGCTCAAATCATTCATCAAATGCATTCTCCTAGCTCATCCATAAAAAAGCAGGCAGGGAGCTAATCTCCCTGCCTGCTGGCATTCGAGCAATCACCCAACTTCAAGTTGCTTAGTATGTCCACCAGTTGCCGGACATCACGATCATGGAGAAGAGCTTGATGCTGTCTTCATAGTAGCCCTCATTGGAGCTGCCGGCCGTTTTGGTCCAGACGGAATTCAGCCAGCTTTGGTTCGTGGACGAGGTCATAGCGCTGACACCAAACGGTGCATAGAACGCGCCGCTACCGCCGGAACCTGTGACCGTGCCGTTAAGTTTATAACCATCTTTCACACTGCTAGGGTTGCCGCTTACTTTGGTCGAGATCCAGCTATTCATTTGGTTGAGCTGATTGAGCGCCCGACTGTCACCAGTCATCAGGTAATCCGTTGCGATCCGCCAAGGTGTACGACATGAATTGTAATCGTAGTTGCCGTCGTTCGCCCCTTCCAGAAAATCGGCTGAAGCCGGCTTGTACGTCGAGCCCGACAGAACGACGAAGTCTGGAAGCAATCCGGTTGATGAGCTGTACCCGTTGTATAAGGAGTTGATGATGGTATAGGTTTTGTTGATCACGTTTGTCCATTTGGCATCACCTGTTGCTGCCTGGAACGCCTTCAAGTGATTCAGCATAAAGTCCGATGGACGGGTAGCATTTTTGAACGTGTTATCCGTTGCCCAGTCGCCAAGACGCAGCGTCCATTGCGACTGATTCACGTCACTTTGCATAATAGCATTGATGATGTCCTTGCCCGCCTGAAGGTAGTTGATACTTCCGCTGCTACCCCACTGCTTGTCCGCAAGCAAGAGCGAATAAGCAATGTCCATGTCTCCATCCGTGGCCGAATCGGCACCTTCAATGTTCTGGAAGCTGCTGTTTTGTTTCCAAGCCATCAGTTTCGAATTGTTGGCGCTTGGATGAGCCTTATAATATTGATATAGTCCGTCAAAATAGGTCTGCGCATTGCTGTCATAACCCGCCAATAGAACCGTTGCCAGCATTCCGTACCCATGTGCCTCAGATACGGTATCCCCGTTGGACTGATACTTCACATAATACTTTCCTGTGCCCGCCGTCTTCAGATACGCTGATTTCCAGCTGTCCCATTTCGCTTTCACGGCGCTGTCCATTGCACTTTGCGTAACATGGTTCGGCTTGATCGAACCGCTGGTATATGTCGTGTGCTGCGGGAACGGCTTGTTTGGAGCAGCGAAAGCAAAACTCGCCGGAATTAGAAGAAAAGCGAGACAACACATCATAACAGCCTTGCTGCTAAACGAAAATCCCCTATTTTTTCTCATAAACTTACACTCCTTTTAGGTTTATATGGGTCTTGATCCATGACATAACCTTTAAGCCAAAAATTCAGTGCAGCATCTGGATGGTTTAAACAATGATTTGATACTCGCTAAACCATAATCACCTCCGTCTTAAAGTTTAAGCGCTTTAACTTTTAAAACGCTTACATTTATTTTAAATGTTCTTCTAATATTTGTAAACAGATATTTCCGCGATTGAATCTAAAGTCCTGAATTGACATTATACAGTAAAAACCCCGGGAACGAATGTCCCGGGGTTTGCTTGCCTTTATACTTACTGTCTTACGTCCATTACTGATCATTGACGTTACTGTCTGTCGTTCTACCACTGTTACTGCATTGTCTTGTCTGCTGTTGTGCTCAGCAAAAAAGCTTATGTATTGACACACATTTTCATAATTAATGAGAAAAAAATTTATTATAACATTTAATCTTCTCAGTGATTTTCACAATTAGTGAGAAAAAACGAAAAACTCACTTTGTATCTTTATGCATGATAATGGATGCGGATTTTAGCGAGATATTCTTCTTAATTTTACACAGCAAAAAGACCACTATCTAATATTAGATTACAGTCTCGGTTATAATACTATATTCAGTTAAATTAAATCGCTATTCGTTTTGCCTTCTATATTAGAGTCTTCTACTGAAACATAATCCTTGATCCAACATGTATGGTATTAGAACTACTCCAACAATCTGGCTGTTAATACTAACTTATATCACTTATTTAATGTAACTTTTTCTAGCAATATGTGATGGAAACTCTGGATTTCATCACATGCATAAATAAATTTCACTCCCACTCTTTTATTTAATTCTTTTAAATATTCAAATACTGCTAAATTTAACTTAGTAGATTCAATCTTCTGCGAACCATCAATTATCAGGAGTTTAATATTCATATTATGAAGTATTTCCTCTAAACGGTAACCTAATCCCATCTGAGTTGTTCCGAAGAACACAGGAACATTAAATTCCTGAAGCATATTTCGTAGCATATCGCTAGGAAATTTTAAATCTATCATAGATGGTTTCATATAATATGTACTAGTATTATCTTGACAATACTTCTTCATAAATTTGTTCTTTCTGAACCAGATAAAGCTGAAGTAAAGAAAAAGGCTTTATTATCATCTTGAACAAAATCTAAAATAGGCGACTTGTTTTTTTTATATTTTTCGTTATTCTTATTCACGCCTCCTAATATTAAAATATGAGAAGTATGAACTTAAAAATTAATCTTTATACATATATCTCAGGAACTGCTCAAACGACTTTTCATGTTACCTTAATCTCCTCAACTCTGGAGGAGGACAAGAACTTATACCGATAAAACACAAATAAAGCTGTTAAAATAGCAAGCTTCCCTAAAACAGTTTTTTGCTCCTCGGCACTGGTGTATCGATGAGATTGTAAAGTTTCCGGCATGTGGTCGAATGCGGACGCTGACAAAACTTGAATGAAAAAAGCCCCAACAATATCCTATTCAGATAATGTTGGGGTATATATAACTATCTGTTGAAAACAGACAAGTTTTTAATATTCTTCCGAGCCTTTCTATTGCATCAACCACATTTCAGAGTGAAGCTATAGTTTCTCCTCGGCCACCTGTTGTCAAACCGCAATCCGGATTGAGTCAAAAAAGCTTTGGATCAAGAACGCGTAAGCAACATCACAATATTAATTACTAACGATACTTCTAACTGTAAAAGTAATTTCGCCATTTCCAGCGTATTTAATATTAATCTTCGTACTTATATCATAATATCGACCTGAACATGTGCCCCATCCACCAGGACAGGTTCCAGCAAAGTTATACTCTCCAAGCGATTCAACAATTCTTGCGTTATTTGTTACTATAGAACTACTACCACTAACAGCTGCAGGAAAAATCGCTTTAGTACCTGTAATAGTTGTGCTGCTTATTTTAGCAGAGCCACTATTAATTGAATAGTTTGTTACCAGGTGCAACTCCCCAATTTTATATGGGCCCCACAGATCATGTCTAGCATCATTTTTGAAGGTTTGTCCAATTGAACCAGTATAGGTTTGTTCTCCAGTATCTTGGACTACACCTCGAGCTGACATTGTTGGTGTAGCTTCTATTACTCTCCCGTCTTCAGAAGTAAGGTTATTTTCAAGTACAGAAAAACTTCCATCTTCAAAAAGAGTTACCATTTTTGAGCCATCAACATTAAACTTATCTACAATTTTAGAAGTATCCCATTTTTTCACGTCAAGATTATTAATATATTCCTTCTCTACATCAGGATTACTATTGAATATGTCCTGATATTTTTGATAAAGTGGCAAATCATTAACTGCCTCTTCATTTTCATTGACAATGAGATCCAAAATCTGACTTTGTAATTCTCGAATTTCATTTGGATCTAAGATTTCTTTAGTGTTAGCTGAACTAACTACTGGCATCGAAAGCGTAAGAATTATTACCATTGAGATGATAAATTTAATTTTTTTCATTTTTACCTCCTGAATTATGTAAGATTAATATTTAGTATTTCATATTAATTTTAATATGTAAATAATGTTAAAAGATACATATTAGAATATTAACATATACAATATAGGTTTAATTTATATACTAAGGTATAAATGATGCTAATTTGTTTAATATCAAAAAGAAAGCATTTATATATGACCTTGACAGAATATCTGGAATTAAATATTATAAACAGAAATTCGGGAGGTGTATGAATGAGTTTTTTATGGTCCGCAACAATAATTCAATTAATTTTTGTGTTGGGTGTTGTTTTTATAGTCTACTTTTTTATTAATATGAACAATAAAATAAAGAAAATTAATAGTAAATTGGATAGCATTGAACGCAAATTAGATAACAATTAGAGAGTTGTATGAATATTCGAGGTATTATATTAATCGCATAACAATGCATAAACATACATTTCCCACTAATTATGACAACGCACAGAGGGAAATTGCAACCATTTGCCTCCCACCACTATCCGGCACTAACTACTGTACCAACCGAGTAATATGCACCGTTGTCTGGTCCCTTCGCTGATTCCCATGTCACTACAACAAAAAAAATAAGCGAAGGGACTACTTTTAGCAGTCCCTTCGCTTATTTATATCATTTTCACCTGTTCGATAAGAAGATTGCCACTTATAGAATAATAACAGCTCAGCCCCTGTATAAAACAGCATAAATATACATTCTCACTAATTATGGCAACGCCGCACAGCTGTTGTCTGTGTGTGCTGTCATAATTAGTGAGACAGTTTTAGAGAAAAGGCCTATTGTAAGGCCTTTTCTTTCTGTGTATTTTCATAATCAATGAGACACATTTTAGAATACGTATCTAACCTGTGCTGTATTTTCACAATTAGTGAGACTATCTGCTAATCCACTTTTGTATATTTATGCATCAGTGCTAGTACTGTTTTATTTAACATATCACCACAAAAGCTGTACATAGCAAGTCCTCTCTCTTTGGAACATGACAACGAGCTCTAAAGTCGTCATTGCATATATTATGGTTTCACGATCGGAATGAAGGAAATAAACTTATAAATCACCAGAAAGACTAATCCGAACTTCAATAATGTTATTCCATGGTTATACACTCTAAATTTCGTAGTGGTAATAAAGGAGTTTACATAAATTTGTGTGTTCATATCATTCCTTAGCTGTTCCACCTTCACTTCATTTAAATCATCCACATATTCTTTGTATTTTCTATCCGCAATCCCTCCCCAAAACAGCAGAGATTTTTTTTCCAGGCCCCGTTGTCTAATCTTCTTTTGATCCACCTTTCCTCGAAGTGTGTTGAGGAAAGCCCAGAGCGCCAAGGTAATACATACAATAGCAAGAAAAAAAATTAAAATGTGGACAAGTCCTATTAAAGATTGAGTCTCCTTGTAATCGAAGTGATAGTACAGGTAGTCTACTGTTTTCTCTATAGATTCATTGGATAGAACAAAACCTAGAATAACTCCTGTAATACTTAACAGAAAGGATGCCTTGGCGTCCACGTTCCCAATCCAAAAAGAAGTACGCTCTAAGATCCCACCAATTAGTGCTTTTTTTTCATGCTCATCTTCCATATATAGATCTCCAGTCTCCCACTTAACAATATATAGTATTATTTTCATTTAAGTATGTTAGAATTAATTATACAATAACTTATCATTCAAGGAGTGACTTTATGGAATCTAATTATAAAGCATTTAACTTTGAAAAAAGCCGTGAACGTCTTGATGACATTCTAAATTCTACAAGTTCCTTTGAGGAGAAAGATACGATTCCCTCGCGTGATGAACTTACTTACACTAATGGATACTACGTTAATTGTAGTTCTTTGTTTATCGATCTAAGAGATTCTTCCAAGTTACCTGAGAGACATCAATCTAAGGTGTTAGCAAAAATATATAGAAGCTACATAAGTGAAGCTGTTGCAATTATAAATGGGGAAATTAACTGTAAAGAAATTAATATTGTTGGAGATTGTGTATCTGCCATTTTTGAATCTCAGTATAAGCACCAAATAGATGGGGTATTTTCAACTATTGCCAGACTAAAAAGTCTTATTGATGTTTTAAATTACAAATTAGAAAAAAAGGGGTATTCCACGATAAAAGCAGGGATCGGTGCTTCCTATGGAAGGGTCCTTATGGTTAAAGCTGGATATAGTGGATCAACAATAAATGATGTTGTTTATATGGGTGAAGCGGTAAATAAAGCTTCTAAAATGTGTTCTAAAGCTAGTAAAGAAATATCATCACCCATTGTAGTGACATCTGTTTTTTATAGTAATCTTAATGAGCACAACCAAAGCTTACTCACTCACAATTATTATGATGATGTTTATCATGGCGATGTCTTTAATGTCGAGATGAACGATTGGCTAAAGGAGCAACGTAAAAAGGATGAGGAACGAAAGAAAAAGGATTCTTGGAATTCTTGGTTGTAGCCCTCCTCTTTCAAATAATACAGACGTAGGTAACCATACATTCTCGCTGGTTACCTACTTTTTTCGTTTTTTGGCCGACTAATAGTTAGATAAGCACTTTAATCCAATCATGTTATTCCATCTCATTCAGCCTGAAACTCTGGAGGAAGTAATCTAACTCTGCAGTTCTCCGGAGAACATACAACTCATCACTATGTTTGTTCTCGTTAACTGGCACAATCCCTATAGATTTTAATGTTCTTAGTAATTTTTCACTTGTTTTAAACGGATTATCAGGAGCTCGCACAATGTGAATCGCTAGGATATATTCTTCCTTAAACTTGTTATACTTTTGAATAGCAATAAGTTTTACTTTGGATTCTTCAAGCTCACTTTCACCGAGTAATCCCCGGTAAATCCAATGATACACACCTTGTTTCTTAATCTGTAGATCCAATGCAATGTCTTCTATGCGTATATATGCCCCATTTAATTGTTTCTGTACATTCTCATAGTCAAAAAATAGAATATCCAGACCTTTTAATGTAGAAGAGTCACGTCTTTCATAGGGTTGTATTTTATCCTGCAGGATCAAAAGTAGGAAGCTAGGTAGATCACACTTAAACTGATAGGCTTTATAGAGTGCTTCTCTAAAGGTTAACAAACCTGTTCGTTCAGAAACAATACTTTTACTTCGTAGATTGTTGAGCAACTTATAAGCCTCATGTTTCTCAAATATATACTTGCAACTATCGGATTTTCTCACTAAAGCTTGGGTATCATTTTGGAGAATACCTTTAGCTACCATCACTGGGATCTGATTCGGATAGACATTTAATATCTCAGCCACCTCTATCCGATTCGCCTCCCCTATATCGACGTGCTTTCGAACAACTCGTTTACGAGCTGTAAATCGAGCTGAGAATCCAACTTTTAAATAACGTTCAGTATAATAGTGAATAGCTTGCTCAAAAACTTCATATCCATGTATATCTGTTATAGGATCAATGAACTTCTCTTTAATAGAATTTTTAGCGTAATTCTTTTGTTTTCGCATCCGAACTTCATCAATAAGGGAATAAAAGTTATTTGGCCAGTTTTGGAAAGACTCAAAAGCTTTTTCACCGTTCTCATACTGATTACCAGCATAAATACGTTGAGAAGTATCACTATGCATCTTCCCTTCTGACTTCACCCACCTCACACTAAAAAGCAATAAGTAGTACATCTGTTCAAAAGACAATTTATCCAAGAAAAAGTTAGATTGCGGGTTATTTTCAATCGGATTTAACAACCGCCGTACTAAGTAAGAGGACAGGGCTCCATCTTTACAGAGTAGTTTGGATTTTTCGTATTGAAAGCCACATTGACACGTATATAAATCTATTTTCAAAACATTTAATGCTTTACCACAAGCCTGGCACTCATCAATTAAGAGGCATCCATGCTTAGGGCAAGATACCACTAAAGACATTTCCCACTCTATGCGATGATAGGGTTCTTCACTTATACATATTGGGCAAATTTTAGGCCGATGCGCGCTTGAACCAAACTGCTTTAATTGTACCTTAACCTTATCTTCTAGGCGTGCGTAGTTAGGGGACATCCGATATCCTAAGATCATGTTACGCAGGACACGCTCCTCTTGTCCTAACATTTGACCTGGCAAATTCCAATCAACTGTTTCTGTTGGGAAATGAAGATTAATGGTCTTGTTATGTATCATCCAATACATCGATTTGTATAGCCACACCGTTTCCATGTAGCCATTGAGCTGCGCACATCGATGAATATACCCACGTAAACTTTCATCCCCATATGGATTGGGTTGTATTAGTAACATGACAACGGACTCCCTTACACTTAGAGTGGATAACTTTGATTGATCAATGTTAAAGACGAATAAAGCCTTACGTTAATTTCTCCGTTTGCGTTTACCCTCTACAGTTTCTTTTTCTCTAACCCAACGTTTTTTTTCTTGAGATAACTCTTCATCTAAAACAAATTGCTTGATATTAAATGGATTAGTACGGAATGGACGTGAAACTTGTTTGAGTCGGCTTAGTGCTTCTTGAAAATGAACTTCGGTAATCTTATCTTCTCCATCTTTCAGAGCAATCTCAGTTCCCAGTTCAAGCAACTTCATAATATAAAACGGAACGCCGAGTGAAATATAATACAGTTTATCTGCAATCCGAACATCCGACAGATGAGATCGATCTGGAAAGGGTAAGCCACTTTCAATTTTGTTTAGAAATGCCCGAAATAGGAGTTGTTCCTCTGGAGTCGTATAGTGGAACGGCTCTATAGCTAATTTTGATGCATATCTTCGATCTAATTGTTCTTCCTTTTCGAAAATATGAATGGAACTGGGCATCCCACATAAAACAATAGGGATTCCACTCTCTTCAGAGAAAGTTTTAACCCAATTGGCTGCTGTTGCGAGTACATGTTCTGTATCTGAATCAATTAAATGCTGAAACTCATCCAGGATAATCATCTTTATTTCGAGTTCTTCTATAAAATGATGTATTCGACTAGTTAGTTGAATCTCCGTTCCTTGACTGTAAAACGGATCGCCAATTTTGTGCAAAATCTTTGATGCTAACGATTTCGGTGTAGCTTTAGGAGGGACTTTCATATGAAGAACAGGAATTCTTTTATATTTTTTTTGAGAATCATTGACTTGTTCGATTGGGTAACGATCCGTAAATTCTCTTGTAACTGTACTTTTGCCCACACCCGTTGGCCCATAGATGAAAAGCTGATCCGGATTCACGCTTCCCTCAGCGTGATATAGGATATCTTCCAAAAGTTCAAGAGTTTCATTGTACTGGGGATAATGAATGATCATACTTTTGACATGTTCTTTTCTCCATTTTATATCTTGTCTCGAAGCTGGTATTCCACCAAGACGTTTATATTCAGCCATTATCTTAACTTCCTTTCTATTGTCCATGAAGCATTCATTTGCTCAAAATCGAACTTATCCAGTGCTTCCTCTTCTATGATCTTGGTAGCAGATATATCCTCTGGAAGTTGAGCCAATACATTCGACGGGTGTTCCGCTATCCGATCCGCCTCTTCTTGATTCACTAGAACTACGTTTGTATCATGAGGGATAGAATCGGCCTTGTTCCCCACGCCATATATAGCACTGAATTCCTTAGACCTCTCTACGTCTTCTCTTCTTCTTTTACGCTTCGTCTGCTTGTATTCCTGATTTCCTTCTTGGACAATGGCCTCAAGTGAGGTTAGTGCATCTGTGACATGTTCTTGATTTTGAAGGAACTCGTTTGCGTCCCGATTGTTCACATAACACAACTGTGCAAGATGTTCTTCATGTATCGGATAATTGAAATCAACATGGTGCCTCATTAACCTGGAGTTCAATTTTAAATAGGCTAGGACATATCGTTTATTTTTCTCGTCATATACATAAATATGTCTCATGTCCATTCCGTATCGTACACGAACTTTCTTATTACCTCCTGTGTTTTGAATCATCAATCGAAGTTCGTTTAACGGTACACTATTAAAAAATTGACCCTGAAGTTCAATTCCTTTTGGCCCTATAGTCCGATAGGTTGAACTTGAGGCAAATAACAATTCAATGTACTCTTTCTGTTGTGGTAGTTGACGCCTGATTTTTGAATCTTTAAGCGCCTCATTCCACAAATCCTCTGGTATACCGCCTACGCCACGATTATATTTGTTAGCAACTAAATCTACGATCACTATATGAATCATTTCATGTAACTTATTGATATCTACACATGCTTTTTTCTTTGAATTATAATGACCCTTTTCTTGGAAATTGGAGAAAGTGGTCCCTCTGTAGGCATGAAAAACACGATTTATTTTCCCAAGCGCATTTTCAACAGTGCCTTTCTGATGACCTGATGCTTTTTCGTTAAAAAGCAACCCGATTCCGATGGCCCCACAAACTTCACTAACTTCCTCACAATCATTTACAGAGGCATTGTCCATAATAATCGTTTGTGGTTTTCCGTACCCTGACCACTCCTTTTGGACTCGAGGATATAATTCTTTTATATTAGTTTTCGGTGTCATAATTTGAAGTAAAAGTTGTTTCCAATCTCCTGCACTGGGTTGTTCTTTGAAAATAACAATATAACCTAAGGGCATATCTGTATATTTATCAACGGCATACATCACAATAGGCCGGTATGTCTCATCTGTATCAAAGTTAACAATAATGTAGTCAAGCGGAGTCCAATCCAGTTCTACATATTGAAGAGGCCGTTCCGCTATGAACGAACTACGGACACCGTTCTGAGCTAAGTCGGCATGCGCAATACCCATAATTTGAATTTGTCTAGGTCGAGGATCATGCATTTCCTTATACAGCCTGCGAAACGTGGATTCGGAAAGTATGGATAGTTGTTGTTTTTCTTCGCGAAAAGCATTGTGTTCAATAACTTCCTGTTTATACAAAAGCCACTTATTTCTCGTAGTTTGTGTTTCAGCCTTCTTATCTAACTCTTCAATAAAATCTCGTAAAAACTCCATCTTTTCGGTTTCAATATGACGACCTTTAGGACCCATTGCAGCCCGAAGCAACGATAGTTTATTTTCATTTCGGCTATATTTTTTGATCCAACGATAAACCGTTGATTTATATAGTTTAGTTTGAGAAGAAGGTAATAAGGCCGTAGGATAGTTATCAACGTACTCCTTAACATTCTGGACACGTCCTTCAATAATTGGTTGAATAATGGCGTACTTTCGATCCATGTCTTGCTTCTCAAGAGGCGTATGATTTTCCATATCCCATTTCGCTGTTTCATCGGAATCATCCTCAACATAAAATCTCAGTTTCTTCGTCTCATCGCCTGTATAAAAGGACTCATGAAGTTCCTTTAGGGTAATTCGTTCTGTCATACGATAATTTTTGTTAAATACTTCAAACGTTTTATCATCTACAATCGACTTAATTTCAAACTCGGTGTTACCTATTTTAAATTGAGTGCCACAATCTAGTGTAATAAACACGTCTGTCACTCCCTATATTCGATTTGGGAAAGATCCGTGATTGGGGTAGATATTAAATCACTATGAACTTCTTGAAAATAAATCAACTGATAAATCGCACTATAATACTGTTCTTCAGTTAACCCTGCACAAAGTATTCGGAGTTCAGCAATCGTACTTACGTTTACCTTCTCTAGTTGAGCCAAAACGAAGTTTAGTACATGTGAAGGTACCTCTTCCATTCCCAATCCACGTAACAAAGATAAATTAGGCTGCAAATATCCTGGGCGAATGTCATCTTCTGTAATAGTGATATAAGTCCAGTCCCTTTCTTCACAGTAGGCTCGGCCAGCTAGATACTTTATGGGATTATTTTTTTCAAATACAAATCGATTCGGTTTCACTTCAACAACAAAAACTTGATTATCATACGTAATGATCTTAAAGTCTGGGTAATGTTCTCTAATTTTCCCATCGTACATGTACGTGATTTTTATATTTTGAGCAAAGATCAATTGTACGTCTAAATCATAATCAGCGAGTCTAATATAATCCCTCTCCAAAAAACTTTCCCACGGGATCATCTCACCTGTTTTTAAAAATGGCTCTTTACCACGGTACCCTTTAGTTTTCGGCTTAATCTTTCGAACGGGTTGATTGAACATCTTCCGTCCTCCCTATTTCTCATTTCCACAATGATATGATTGATTATTATGGACTCGAACAGCCTCGGATATAAAAAATGTCACATCGGGTGATATTTTTACTAAATATGATTGCCTTACATTTAAATGGGCATAGACTTCCTTTATCATTAGTGTTTTGCCTCGATGATCAGAGAGTAATTTCTTGATCTGGATATATAGTTCAGAGGTTCTTGCTTGATGTACTTCAGAGACCTGCCGCCTCTTAGCTTCAAGGTACAGATCGTACCCTTCTTTCCAGGATCTTAGCGTTGCAACTGAAATATGAATACGTAATGCTATATTCCGTAGTGTAATGCTTTCATTTCGTATTTTTATTTGTTTAACGGCGTCCATTAATTCTTTACGTTTAAGAGTGAAGTTCAATTGAGGGCCCAGAGACTTTTTCAGGTTATGTTTTAATCTTAGAATCGTAATATGGTATCTATACATCAGATAGTGACTTTCCGACTTCCAGCATGACCACGACTTGATATGGTTTAAAGTCATATGCTGTAGCACCGCTTGTTGGAATCGGTTCAGCAATGTTTGATCTACTAACGAGTCAACTGTTGAAATAATTCTAGTTCTAAAGAAAGCGATATGTTTGAGAGACCCCCTCCAATGTTCAGGTGTCAGCTGCCTCCACTCTTCCTGAAACGTATTAAACGCTTCAATATATCCATCCTTTTCTTTTTGCTGCCCTTGCTCATCAAAATAGTAAGTACATCCGCATTGTGGACAAAATGAATACTTTCGTCTTACTCGGTTATTCTTCAGTTTTTTATACGATGTTCCGGTATCACATAATTGATCTTTACATGGGTCAAAGGTACACCAAGGAGCTATACAAGTAGCCCCCTGGTCAATTGCAATTACATCTTTGGATTCTATATATGTTGACCAATGTAGTGGTAATTCATTGGATAGAAATGATGAAATATCTGTAGTAGTTTGAGAGAGGAAATTTAACAATGTCGCTATATGGACACTTCGTTTTATCGTGTGAGTTCCACGAATTTGTTGTAATAAATCTTGATGATCTATTTTCAATTGATTACAAGCATCGCGAAGAGAGAGATGAGGAGATTGTTGATGAATGACGTACATTATTTTTTGAGCTACATTCTCTGGAGAATAAGATGCATCACTACATTCCAAGAGGTACCCCCATTGACGTTCTAACCATTGTTGCTCAGAAATATCGATCTCGACCTGCTCTTTATGCCCGGGTAACGTTCCTAAAAAGGTACCACATAGTGGACAACAGTTCCCAGCCAAGAGTGCACTCCATTGAAGCGAAGAGTGGCACTTTAGACAAGTATGCCTCAAATGACATTGATGTTTTAGGCATATATCCCGTCCCACAATTACCCATTGCAAACGTAAATAGTTCGCCTCATCTAGACAATGAGGACAATAACAAAAATCTTTTCGAATTAATCCTCTCATTACCCGTGAATGAGATTCCTTTTTACTATGAACAAATTTAGATATTGCATAAAAGAAGGTTAATTTATAAATCTCCTCCTTATCTAGCTCAGTCCGTTTAGATAGATAGCTGATATCTAAAATAAGGCTGGGATATTGATCAATGAGATAGATCCTATCTGTACGCAACGTATAATCTTGACTAGAAGCATCTTTAAGTAACTGGATTAAGGATACCCCATTAGCGTAAGCCAATCGACTCAAAAAACTAGAAAGTGATTCGTCTGAATAGGGCTTCAAGCGTATCAGATACATTTCAGTTCCCCCAGCTTTTACTTTTTGGTGAATATGTCAGCAATTAAATCTTGTGCGAGAATTCGAGAGCCACTAATTCCTTTCAAATACTTTAAAGGACCTTCTGCAGCCCATACGGTATTCTTCATTTTCCGGACGCTTTTCTCTATAAAAGAATAGTCTGCTTTTCCTTTTTGCTTCGTAACAAATTCCTTCAGAATCTCAGATCCTGTAATCGCTAATGCATGAAGACAAACAATGTGAGTGATACGGTATTCTTTATAGTTAAGCCACTCCATATTGAATTGCTCTTTGATGTAGTTAAAATAGATGAGGCTTAGATTCAGCTTTTCATCTTTACTTAAATTCGAGACTGGTTCAGACTTTGTCAACAATTCAATCACTTTGTACAAATTCTGAAGAGTAACATGCCGGCCCACACTTCGCTTTCCCGTCACTGTACCAATAAAATGGAATGGACTATCTCCACGAGTAATGAGCTGGGTAGAAATCCAACTCAATTCGTCCGAATTACGGTGTAGATATTTACTCAGTGAAGTGCCAATTCCTTTAGCTTTGGAGTTAATGACGTCAAACAAGATAATTTCTTCATCCTCATCTAAATAATGAAAGGCCAAAAAGGGAACAACGATTTCTGAATTGGTGTCCTGTGTATATCGTTTAATTCCACCCACACGATGCTGGCCATCCATTAAAGAGGCTTTGTCTTTACAAAGCAATCGTCCGACATGCGGTCTTGTTTTGTCATAAGCGACAAACTCCCAATGAGATTCACCATTTAATATGATTGGAGTAAAGAGTGCATCATCTCCTTTGGAGAGATAGGATGCGAAATCATTACATCGTTTACTATCTACTGGGCGTTGATAACCTTTGCCTGAAGGATGATCATATGGTTTTACATATGTCATTTGTAACACTGAAGCCGCGGATACATTTCCTAAGTAGGTCACTTTCCCACGCATTTTAGATTGCAGCACATTCTCAATTACTTGTTGTTGGCTCATAGTTGTATTCTCCTTATAATCATATGCTAATCTCATTTTAGGATATTTAACACCTAATTACAATTGGAATTAAGTAGTTGAATATTCTTCATTCCAGGTCATATCTTACCTACTCTTATATAGAGGTGGCATGAATGTCCAATATATATTTACAAGTAGGTAAAAAAATCCGTTTATATCGCAAAGCAAGAAAACTAACTCAGGAAGAACTAGGTGAACAACTTCGAATAGATCAATCTTACTTAGGGAGAATTGAACGCGGGGAAGTCAATATTACGATAGAGACTCTGGATAAGATTGCAATTTCGCTCGGTATTGTGCCGTCTCAATTACTTGAGGATGAGAAGCGAGATGCGATGAATAAATCTAAAACAGATCTGATGGAGAAGATAGATACCACCCTATTATCTTTATCCAGTAAAGAACTTGAAGTGGTTCATCGTTTGATTAAAGATGCCCTTCTATTGAAAGAAATGTAATACGTCCTACAGCAGAAAAATCACTTTTGGAATTGTACGACACAACATTCCAAAAGTGCTTTTTGTTTTATGGACGTTAAAGATTATCCGATAAATCCAGTACTCGTTTACATACATCACATCTGACTTGCGTCACCAGCCCAAGGCTAGTGGGGATAAAAATATATTCAAATTTAGCACCCGTTGCATCCATCGCAACACATGAATCCCATGCTCTGATGACATTCATCATTTCGTCCGTAATTTCAAAATTCACTAGACACCTTCCTTCTTACTACGCGAGATTACAAAGTTTTGCGTTTCTAATGATCTCTTTCCCACCACTGCATAATCGCTTTAACGAACGGAAAATCCGATGCTTCCTCAGGGGTTATGACCTCCGCCATTTTTATGGCTAAGTTGATTTTATTTGTAATCCAAGGAGAGAGGTCCATAAAGGGATCATCGCCAACTCCTTCTTCCGATATGTTGAGAACGTTAAATAAAGCACGCACAGGATACATGTTTTCAATCGTACGATAATCCGTTGAAATATAACATTCTACTCCGTATTTATAACACTCTTGTTGGTAATCTATTTTTTTCTTCGTTAAGTTTCCACCTGAACTCAATGGTTTGACTAGATCACTATCTAAAATAACCATGGCTTTCGGATGTATTTTGGTCAGGTCCGATGGTGAAATACTGTATATATTTTCTCCACCCATGGGTATAATCACGAGTCCTTCTTGTTCTATATCCATCTCACACTTTTTCAATAGTAAGGGCAGTAGTGTACTTTCTGTCGTCCCTTCAACAAAAACGAACCCTCTTGATGAGATTGTATCTGGTAGATATGCACCAATTGCTTGAAATACCGTCGATTTGTCATGTGGTTCAATCGCTCTAGCTGTCGTTTCCGATCCATCATGTTGAACCAGATACAAGCGATCCTTGTCCTTTAAATTCTTCATAATAAATGGAGAATGCGTTGATACAATCCATTGAATTTCGAAGTCTTCGGAGAGTTCTCTTAGCAGTTTTAAAAATCGTACTTGCAGTTTGGGATGCATGCCCGTTTCCGGTTCATCAATGAAACCTATTGTTTGATGATTTGAACCAGATAACAGACGTCCAGCTAAATATACGGCACTAACTACACCAGATCCACTACGAGTCAACGGTTGATTCTTTACTATTCCGTTCTTGTTCCACTCAATAAAAACATCATGATGGTCCATTCCTGCCGGAATATTGGTTGAAATTGAAATAACATCGGGGAACAACACTTTCACATAATGCAGCAGTCTCTTATATAAACCTTTCCGCATCATCTCCTCTGTTCTAATCTTTTGGATAAACCCTACAAGTTCAGAGACATTATAGCCTAAATAGAAAGCGTCTTCTTTTGTAGATTTCATTTCTTTGAGGTGAGGAGAATAGCTTCGATTAGGCGAGATAAAGAAACTTCTATACTGAAACTCTCCTCCAGATCTTACTGTCGCCGAGATCCAATTGCATAATTTTGATAAGCTTCCAACTTCATTAATATCATGATAGTACTTATCTAATAATTTTAAAAAAGTTCTTTCAATGGATTCATCAAATGATAACTTACCTTCAGTTCCAAAAGGATCATTACTTTTTTTTAGATTTGTGTTCTCATACTTATACATCATCAAATTATTGAACAAATATGATAACTTCTCGACAAGTTCAGGATGATGTATCTTCGATACTACGGTTTGAGATAACTGATTAATCACATGGCTTTTCACCTCCGTTGGTAGAGTCGTTATTACACTGAACTGACTTTCATCTACAATATCTCCGTTACTTTTTTGATGTTTACTACCTGCAAGATAGATATTCTCTACTAAAAATTCATCGTGACTATTACGAAACGATTTCATAGTTCCATAGAGCGCCAATAAAATTGCTGTTTTTCCGGAATCATTCTCTCCTGAAAGCACCGTAATTCTCCCTAAATCAAGTTCAACTCCTGGATCCCCTCCGATGGATCTCCAATGTGTTATCTTTACTCTCTGAATAGTCATCTAAAGACTCCCCCACCATTCGAAATAAAAAATTGAGTTACTGATTCTAAACCTACACGTTTATTCTCACTTCACAACAGGTATAGCCCTCCATATAAGAGGGCTATACCTTATCACGGGTATATATTTGTTAGTTCTATCTGATTTATCGACAATTATTCATAATTTGTATAGGCGTTTAACATAATTGCAGACCCAAATACAGGTTTCTGTTGCTTTAAATTAGAGATCTAGAAATAACTTATTTCTTGTCTAGTTCAGAAATTTTTCGGAACGCTTTGTTTGGAATATTGATTAATTTATATTTTGTAGCAGGTAACCTTTGTAAGGCTTCTCGAGTCTCAATATCCTTTATAGTGATACCCACGATAATTTGTGAATTGTTCAATTCAATGATACGAGTAAAGAACTTTTCCACATCGTTCATCATAATACTATGCTGGGCCGGCTCATCAAAGATTAACACCCCAGGGTGATACCCTGACAGACTGTTCGATGTCTGTAGCAACGCTATTACAAATGCCCATATTGCTCTGATATTGTCACTAGCTGATGAGTCGAATTTCATATCAAACCCTTCTATAACGGGCAAATATGAGTCTAATGAAATTTCGACTGTGTTCAAGTTAAATACACTCTTATATCCAAAATCAGTTAAGTTAGTGACAAAATAGTTTCTCAAAGCTTTTATCTTCTTTTCATCTAATTCAGTAAGTTTTTTCTTTGGAAGCTTTGCTTTCTCATCCATAATCAGCTGCCATTCATTTGCTAACTCGACCAGTCTAATTTTTTGATTACCAAAAATGATATTTAACCGATCCAAACTAGTGATCTCAGAATCGAGTTGTAGTCTCTTATGAATAACTGTCTCAGAGATATTTTCGTTGATGGAATATAGATCATTACGTAAAGATTTTGCCAGACTACGAAGTGTGAACAACCCATTTTCTAATTGATTATTTCTCATTTTCAAAGTAGCGCTATTTCTCAAGTGGCTATTCTTTGCAAAATCCAGCATCTCTTTTTGTGCAGTTAAGTGTCTGATATTTTCATCAACACTCATGAATTTCATATCACTCGAATTAGGAATTAGAGTATCTTGGATACTTTGATGGCATACTGGACAAATATCTTCAGATGTCATTAGACTTACTTCTGAACCTAAATCTCTCAGTCTAGCAGCATCTTTATTATTTCTGATATCAGCCTCAATAATCTCAAGATTATTCGTTATTTTTTCTATGCTACTGTTTTCCGAATGCAATAAAGACCTATTCTTATAGATTTCCCTTTCAAATTCCTCAATAGATATTTCCGTAGCATTGAGTTCTTGTTGAATCTCGTCAAAATTATCTATAATTTTAGGTTTCAAAACGGATAATTGAATGTATCGCTCCCTTAAAATATCCACATATTCATTAAGTCTGATATCTTCTTTTTTTATACTCATTCCTAAAACTTCTTCATCCATAAGGATTTTGGGATGCACGGGAATATTATGTGTAGTGCATGACTCTCTACCTGAAAGAAGAATAATTTCCTTTATTATCGTGCCCCACTCGTCTCTGATACTACTTTCTCTCGTTCGTAGATAGTCTTTTTTCTTTTCATTTTCTAAGGTATCCAAGTTAATAATAAATTCTAATACACGTTTTTTAGATTCTCTAATTCCTAAAACTGGCATACCAGATAAAATATCAGCCCATCCATGCTTCTGTTCAATGAACATTGCCGAGAATATTAACTGTGAATAGAGTTTTCTGGTCGCATCATCAGTTGCCGGAACTAAAGGCAACTCTATATGCAAAAACCCCTCTAAAAAACTATGAAAACCCTTTTTATTTACTGCCGAGTTTTGCATATGTACGTACATATCTTCTCTTAGCACATCTGGTTTACTAATTCTGTCAATCCCACTGTAAAATACAGTAATCAATTTATGATTTCGGTTCTCCATTTTGACTGATCGGTATATCGTTATTGTTTCCTGGCCATTAGATATTTCTAGAAATGCACCTGATTCTAAGACAGGATAGATATTATCACCATCTTCTATCGAGCTCTTATAAACCGAAGTTAATACCTTTTCGCCCTTTCCCCCGATAATCTCTTCAAATCCAAGACAGTAGTAGATCGCTGCTATAATAGAACTTTTCCCGCGAGTGTTATCTTCACTAGCTATAAAATTTAAACCTTCATTAAACGAAGTCTCAAACCCATATAAGCCGTTACTAGTCGAAATATCAATTTTTAATTTTTTAATCCTCAGCACCAGAATACCTCCAAAGAGAAGTGAGATTTTTTATTTTTTCCTCAGTAAGCATAGTCGATAACGAAGATAAGTAACTTTTCTCTTCAGTCATTAAATTTGTCTCCTTAATGATTTTTTTCGCATAGGATCTGCCTGTAGGAGTTAGTCTAAACAAACCATTTTGTTGTTGATATACCAATCCATCTGCTGTTGCATAACGGATAGCATGATTCACAGCTGGGTCAAATCTAACTACTGCATAATTTGTTAAGCTATCATACGCTATACTCTTTAAGTTTTGCATGTCTTGTTTTGTACTTAGTCCTATGGAAATCATATGTAGTTTTAACAATGAACATCCTCCACGACTACATATATCCATAATCAAGCAAAGTTGAGCCATTTTATAACTTATTCTGTAATTATAAGGTACAGCATCAGGTTTAGCATCAAATACGATTTCATCTGCGATGAGATAACGTTTCTCCATATATAATCACCTACTTCTAAATTGCATTGAACAATCAGCAAGCCAACCACTTACAAGATCGTTCCTCAGTTCCATTACTGATGCAAGGTTAAGATATGTAAACTGTTGCTCTAATTTCTGTTGAAAATCCTTCATAATCTCGTCAAAAAGCTGTGCGTTTATCGAACTATTGGTATTCATTTTGGTTCTCATTGATACTTGCCTTTTATATGCCTGTTCTAGCACATATATATCTTCATATATTTCTGGATAAGAAACTCTTAGGATCTTTAAAATTTCAAGCCCTTTCATATATGAATCTATGTAAATACCTACAACCTCAATATAGTCTTCATCAGATTCATCGATATCTCCCATCACTGCTTTAACCTTTCTTTTGATATTATTCACTTTTTCTGAATCACATTCAGACCAATCCAGGGTGCTTGTATGATATATGGCAATATTAAGTTTCATATCAGATAAAGTAGTCCTAACAATCCTGGAAATCTCCACTTTAAAATCTTCAGCTTGCTTAATCACAACGATAAATTCATCATCAATATAATCATAACTTTCCGGATCAGATATTTTTAGGGTCAGCACTTCTTGACGCTTTGTTTCTGCATGAGTGACAATTCTTGCATCCTTATATCGTGGGATCACAAAATGCCACTCTTTAATTTTAGGAACTCCAAGCTCCTTTAACCTTTTAGCATATGTCAGATTAGTCAACTTTTTAATATCATTACTCATTTTAGTTCTTAGATGACTGTAAAGATCATCATCACTATATTCACGCTCAGGACAATAACACTGATACACTCTACCTTGGCGAGTAAACCCTTCAATACCTGCATCCCCTCCATGAACTGCTGGTACTTCAGTGAAATGCTCATCTTGAAATTTCATTCTATAGCATGAATTTATTAGAGCTTCCCATGACTTCCCATCCAATGGAGTTTCTATGTAATTTAAGATCACAATCTTCACACTCCTAATAGATTTATTGAAATTGAGCTACGATGATCAGCAGTTAGCTTTAAAACATTAATATCAACAATGAATGTTTCGGTCGAATTAAGGTATCGAACTTTAGCTAATTGAAAATCAAGAAAAACCTTAACTATAACTACTAGTTTATCAATAAAATAAAGATGATCATTGGTTTGAGGAAGTATGGCTGACATTCTATCATCTCCTCACTTAAGATAAAAAACTATGTAAGAAACACTGATTAGATCTGTGTAATTTACACTTTATAGTAGATTATACTCTAACGAATTCAATTATTTTGTATAATTGTGTCGAATAATATATTTGTAAATAGGTTCTCAGCCATACTCATTGTTCTAAAATAAAAAATACTATCTAAAAATAATTTTGAAAATTAAACGAATCAAAGGGACGCTCCGATAAAATCTTTATAAAGGAGTGATTTAATGAATAGACATTCTGTATCTGATCAAAAATTAAAACACCAGATTTACAAAATCTGTTTCGAGGAATTAACTCTACGAAATAAACTTTTTAATCAGCGCGCCCGTAGATTTGAGGTGGTATTTGTATTATCTTGTTCGTTACTCATGGCACAACTTCTACTTTACATTCTTCTATTTTTGTATGGGATTACTCATCTAGTTACTTTTACGGGATCCTCTTATTATGCCTAGGTACAATTACTCTTTTATCTCACTTAGTCACAATTCAATCTTCACGAAACTACATTCGAACAGAATATAAGGAACTATCGTACCTCATTGGAAAATCAAAATTTACATATGATAAAGAGATTCTTTTTGCTTTAAGGTGTGATGAAGTTTATTACTTTTTGAGAAACAATAGATTTAACCACACTAACATTGATAATCTAATCCAATATTACTCATATAAAGGAGACTCCATAAGGAAACAACGCTGGCTTCCTATTGCCATTTTTGCAACATTTATATTGCCTTTTTGGAATGCTAGTGTAACTAAAAATCTTGTTTGGACTGAAATAGATAAAGTTGTCCCATTGGCCTTATTCGCAATTTTCCTCCCAACTGCTGTTTGGGTGTGGAGAAAAAATATTGAAATGATCTTTCTATCCAAATCTAATAACTACAATGAACTTACAACTATTCTGCGCACTGTTAAGTCATTTCCAAAGTTTTAGTATCAGTTCTAGTGGTATCTAGTTGTCTTCAAGATATGGAACTAGTACGGTCAGGATCACCTAGGATTTTTGGTAGAACTTTAGAATTGATATCAAAAAGGAGCAATCTACTAAACGACAGAATGCTTCTTGCTAAGCTAACATTTCACGTTAGTTTTAAAGATAGATATACAAAATTAAGTACCACAAGAGTGTTAGATTGTTTGTTTAATTAACCTGCCCTTTAGTTCAATGAAAAAGACAGCCGATTACTTGCCGGCTGTCTAGATTTAATTATTATAAGTCGTCCTAATGGGGACTTACGGCAACTTTATGCTTACAATTCGACTTATGGCAAACTGGATGAGAATTTATTCCAAAGTAATGTTGGGGTGGAGATCCAGGTCGCGGCGAATTTCTGTGTCGCTCATGGTGAGAAGCTCTAGTAACTGTGCTAAATTGTTGTTTTCTTTGGGATTAAGAGCGGCCAAGCTGCGGAAATAATCTTTTAAAATAGGATGGGAATAAAAATATTGTAAGCATTCCATGTAAGTCCGAAACTCGTCTGTAGTTAATTCACCGTGTCTGCCATCATAGGTTTGAGAAATACTATTATAGATTGATCCCTTGTGAACTATAAGAAACACTCCATCGTACCACCTATTTATATACATTAAGTTATCATATTCTTGCTGGTCAGGTCGGTATGATCCCTCAAAAATACGAAGGAACTCTGAGGGTGGGCTGTAATTATCTAATTCCTGAAATTCTTCAATAGTATCAGGGAATATAGGATCAAGAGTATCAAATTCTATCCGAAAATAACTAAAGCGTGCATCGTCATTGGGAATTTCCCATACCAATCGCTTTAACTTGAACACATGAACGATACCAAAGTCAAATGAGAGGGCAATCATGTTTGGTTCTTTTAGCCAAGTTGCATGTTCGACACTAACTGAGTCCATTCCCCCGCCTTGGTGCACAAAAGTATGATTAAAATTTGCATGAGAGATTTGTTTTAAAATTTCCACGACTTTTGCTGCATCTCTCCAAATTATTGTACTCGGCGCCCATTGCATAAGGAGAGTGCGTTCAAGATATTGCCAAGCACTCCTCGATGCACGTTGTTCATCTTTAGCAATCTGCTCCCAAACGTTAAATTTATTCAAAAACTCTTTTATCGTTGGCCGCTTTGCAGGATTTTCAATAGTAGCTTCCCTCAGGAGATCATAGAGCTCAGCAAAATGCTGTTTGTTGTAAAGCTGTTGAAGCTTAACATTCTCCAATGGGTTGAATTGGCCATCAAAGGCAAACTCCTCTTTTGTTAAGATCATCCAAGCTGTTTTAGCAAATGAGTACACATCTGCAGGGCGATGATCACTTTCAAAGTTGGCGTTTATTCGTAGCTCAGGAGCAACAGTTTTTCTATTTCCTACGAGCTCCTCATCAGGTGTGAAATGCTCCTTTTCAGGATATGCAAGCAAACCCAAATCACTTAAACAATAACAGTCATTGTAGAATAAGATGTTTTCGGGTTTGATATCTCGATGGCTGTGCTCACGTTCATGTAAGGCTACGAGTACTTGAGCGAGCTCACGCACAATAGCTGTAAGTTCGTAAATATTATGTTTCGCTTTAATTTTTTCGGATAAAGGCGTGGCTATTGGCATGACGAGAAAGTATCTTTGCTCTGGGTCACATTCAAAATCAAGAATGGGGATGAGACCACGCATCCCATCTTTAACGAGTTGTTGACCTTTACGCGCCTCAATTTCAAACCGTTTTAGCCGGCGCTCAGTTGTCTTTTCGCTATTAGTCTCAACTTTTTTTGGCATTTTATTCTGGGCAATCTTTAGAGCAAATTGCTTTCCATCACGAGTTGCGCGGTATACATTGCCGCTCCCCCCTTTGCCAAGGAGATCATTTTTATCGTCGTAGACATAATCTTTGAGTCTTTTTTCGCTCATTGCTATCACCCTCGTTATATTTTATCAATCTGTTAAACTGGATGTATTGTTATATTACGGATAGAGCACAACTGCTTTGACGGACATCAATAAGTTCACATCACTACCATGCTGCATTCCATCATCGCATGAAACGATTTAAGGTGATAAAGGATTAACCTGTTGTCATTGGATTGCTCCTTTCGATCCGCCTTACTATCTTGCTTGCTTATCTTTGCGGGACTCTGGAACTACTCCAATTCTTAGCAATCAATTTATTTTTCTAAATTTCTAAAATAATCAACGATATTATCGTAGTTCATTATTTTTCTCCAGCCAAGATATTCGGATACAGGTTGCTGGAGCAAATCCAGAAACTCACTGACTGAAAATTCTTTATACCAGTATTTATTCGAATCTATAACTCCTTGTATATCCTCTTCCTTACGAACATGTTGGAATGCCCGATGTTCAAAAAAATATACATACTTGCCAATATCAAAAGCTTTACGCACGACTTCAAGAACTTCCGTTAAATGAACGTTGTACTCATCATTCTGAGGAACATAACTATTATTGTCTTTAGATTCTACCCTTACGCACGTCAAACAGTCGTAGAAACGGAGCTTATCAATTATAAGGTTACCTTCATAATTCTCGTAAGCAGGTGTCAATCTATAGTCTCCATATTTCTCTAACCGCTTCCCACTAATTTGCTTTTCTCTCATATTTTCGACTTCCTCTCGAAGATACAATCCTTTCTTAATTTCACGAAGGAGTTTGTGTTCTCGCATATTGCTAAACCGTTGATTGGAGAAATGAAAGCGATCAATAATTTCCGATTGAGACATTGTGTATTGCTCTACGATTAATTCAACCAGTTGTTCCGCTGTGATGTTAAGACCTGATGCTTTAACGAGTTTCTGCAAATCAATCGATTTTGAGTTTTCCATTATAAACACCTCATTTATAATTATGAACATTACAACTATAGAATACATCAAACTGTTGATTATAATCAATAGATAATCGTGTTATTTTACATATGCTCTATTTATTATCAATTGATAACAAAAAAAGGCGATTCGATACTCTACAAGAAACGTAGAATACATTCGCCTTCTCTTATTCATGTTCGAAGGATGGCTATCATAATTTACCCATTGGATGCATGCATTATGTCTTTATATTATCCTTCCAAGCCTAATTCACTCATCCAGTTCACTGTACCCTGTTTCCAAATGATAAGGTAGCTACTCATTCCACCCCCATTTTTCTATTAGGTCTGGATTTAGATCAGTCTCCAACAAGACTTGGTAATTCTCGGGGCGCTCTTCGCAATCGTTAGGAACATGAAAATTCATCCCCAATAAATTATGTGCATCCGTTAGTAACTGTCCAATCATTCTCCATGCCTCAAAGCAAAGCTGAAGTACCTCAGCCTCACCAATTTCTTCAACAACCCATTTTCTCGAAATTCCACATTGTTCACCTATATCTGAGTGATCTTCGTCGATAAGAAACCCCACAAAATGCTCTTCTGCAACACGCAATAAATGCTCACTTGATTGAAATGGGTTGACTGGTATAATCATTCCAAGCTTGTGCTTTCTGTATCTAAATAGTCCAATATGCGCTTCGCTTTTGATTGCTAAATTGCCCCGCTTAACAACAACATTCCTTCCTTCAACAAAATTCTTTAATAGAATACTTCCTTTCATCCAAGTTTGTTTCTCCTCATACCATTTATCAAAGTTAGGAATGTTTCGCTTCTCACTTTGAAGGGCAAAGGTGATGTTACGGAGTGCTTGAATAAATGCATTCATATTAAATCGAAAGCCATCTGCATCATGATAATTATTTATCATCATGTGTAAGAAATAGTGTGCTTCTTCGAATTTATCATGAGTATTAGGAATCTTACAAACTGAATGATAGTTTGATGTGTGACATTTCGAATTTTCTTCTGTCATATTCACCTCGACCTTTCTAAAATATTATATAAATTTTTTGACAATCTCTGCAAACTCTTAATAAGTCATTATTCTGCACCGCCTAATTCAATAAAACTTTTTTTCCATAAAGCACTTCTTCCTAAAAATCTGTTTTTTTGACTTTGACTTTCCTTGGCTTTGATTGTTCCTTATTATTCATATTATCTCCAAATTTCGTTCTACTTGTGATAGGGTTCAGCATGATTGATTTGAAAATAACCTGTCCGTTAGCTTAATTTAGAATAATTATTAATATACAGTACTTTCAACAATGGGTATGGATGGCTCGACTTTAAGCTAGAAAATACCCAATGTAATATACAAATTTGATTAATTATAAAAAAGTGCTACCCAATTTCAGAGTAGCACCTGTGTCTTAATTTTTTTCATTACTTCTTCTTGCTACCAGCCATCCATAGAACAACCAAAACGAGAATAACTCCAAGACCTACCATTGCTCCTTGAACGGCGTCCTTCACTCCCGAACCATCTCCACTCATAGCTGATGCTAAAAGTAGAATAATTACACCTACGCTTACTAACTTATACGAATGAGGAATGAATGGCAATGAATAAATATTCAATTCTCATCAATTGTGAAAAAGTTGTCTCACTAATTATGAAAATAGTCTCACTAATTATGACAACGCACATCTGTTCATAAACTTGGATCAGATTTTATACGCCTTCATCGCTTTGAACAATTCCTTGAAGGTTGGGCGTTTACCGTACATCAGCACACCTGTACGATAGATTTTCGCTGCCAGCCAGCCGAAGATCATAATGGATACTACGAGAATGGCCAGGGACGTCCAGATCTGCCAAGTTGGCGCAACGCCTGCCCCGATCCGTACCAGAATTGCCGTTGGCGATGTGAACGGAATGAAGCTTGCTACTTTTAAGAGCAAAATATTCGGTGTAGCAATACTGAAAATCGCAATATAGAAGGAAACCAGGGACAACATTGTAATCGGTAATACGGCCTGACCGAGTTCTTCTGTCCGACTCACCATCGAACCAATGGCCGCAAACATCACCGCATACAGGAAGTAACCCAAAATGTAGAAAATGAGTCCATATACAATAACGGCGACGTTCACATCATTCAGATTCATATTGAAATCGCTCAATACATCGCGGTTATGCGGTAACAGCATATTGCCGGCAACTACGGCACCGAAAATACCGATTTGCAGCAACCCTACCATGAAAATACCGATGATTTTACCAAACATCTGACTGAGCGGAGATACACTTGTAATCAAAATCTCCATAATACGCGAGCTCTTCTCAGCTGTAATCTCGGAAGCAATCATGTTACCTGTCATCATCGTTGATGTGAACAACAGAATAATCAGCAGGTAAACAACTACGTAGTTTATGCCGCTCATGCCACCTTCCGACTCCGCAGCAGCTCCGCTTTGGTCAGAATCCAGGCTTTGCTCTGTCAGTTTTACCGGCGTACTGATGAGCTGTTTTTGCTCCGCCGTGAGTGTATCCTTCACCACCACATCCAGCTTCACAATTTGCAGCGCAGCTTCAATGGGTGCTATAACCTGTGGGGAAATATCATCGCTTGAATACAAGACCGGCTGTGGGAAATCTTGCCCCGCCACAGGTTCGAACTTCAGGTACCCATCCAGAACCCCAGATTCCACATCGGCCTTGAGTGCCGCTTCATCTTTACCAGCGTCGTTAACGACCCGATACGTCTCATTTCCTTGTGCGGACGAATATGTCTCCAGTTTCTCGGCTACCTCTGTTTGGTTCGTGCTCAGAAGACCGATATTCACTGGCTGATTTCCGCCTGCACCTCCGCCAATGGGACCACCATTAAATAAGGTAATGAAATATGGAATATTGAGTCCAATCGTAATTAAAAGTGCAAGTACAATGGTCGTCACCATGAAAGACTTCGTTTTCACTTTGTTTTTGAACGTAAATCCGATAATCGTGCCCATTTTATTCATTCGACTCACCTACCTCACGAATAAAGATTTGGTTAAGCGTTGGTTCCTTGATTTCAAAATGTTCAACGGTCGTCTGAGCCATGGCTGCTCTCAGAATTTCCTGAGCGGCTTCCATCTGACCAATATGGATCAGGTATCCACGCTCATTTTGCTCTACCTTTTTCACACCCGGCAACTGTTCCAACCCGTTGACACTTCCCGTTGTGCTCAGGAATACGTGCTCACGAGGATAACGACTCTTGATCTCCTTGATCTCTCCCTGTACCACAGTGTTGGAGCGATGCAGTATTGTTATCTGACGACATAATTCTTCGACGTGCTCCATCCGGTGTGTCGAGAACAGAATGGCTGTGCCTTCATCACGCAATTCCTTCACCGTGGACTTCAGTAATTCCACGTTCACCGGATCAAGTCCGCTGAAGGCTTCATCCAGAATGAGAATTTGCGGTCTGTGGACCACTGCGGCTATGAAACCCATCTTTTGCTGATTCCCTTTGGATAGCTCCTCAATCTTTTTGTCATAATACTCCGGCACTTCGAATCGGTCCAACCAGTACTTCAGGCTCTGATCCGCATCCTTTCCATTCATGCCGCGCAGACGGGCCAGATAATTGATCTGTTCACTGACCTTTACCTTTGGATACAAACCGCGCTCTTCCGGAAGATATCCCATAATCTGCTGCAATTCTGTGCTATAGGGTTTGCCGTTGTACTGGATATTTCCGCCGTCCGGGTGGATCAGCCCAAGCACCATACGCATTGTTGTTGTTTTACCAGCGCCATTGGCTCCAAGCAGACCGTAAATCTCCCCTTCTTTTACATTGAGCGTTACTCCATTAACTGCTGTTTTGTCTGCGTATTGCTTGACTACCTGTTTCAATTCCAATCGGTTCATCTTGTATCGTCTCCCCTCGGTTATCTCCACTGTGCCGGTGCATACCCGGCAATCCAGAATGCCAAGACTTCATCCAATTCTAGGTTACGGATTTTCAATACCCGGTTATTGGACAGCTCCAGCCTTTCCTGCGCTTCACTGACCCGGGTTGTAATTACGCGGACCAGCCCTCTCTCTTCAGAAGAAGATTCAACAACACCAGGGATACTCTCTGGTCGCAAGTCTCCTTCATACCAGACTTCTTTCCACTGATCGAGCACCATATCTTTCTCGGCCATCCCCAGCGACTGACCACGGTGCATCAATACGATGTAATCTGCAAGCCTTTTGACTTCATCCGCAATATGTGTGGCAATCAGAATCGTGGTGTCTCCCTCAGCCATAAAGGTACGGAACTGCTCGACCATCACTTTCCAGGCAAAGGGGTCCAGACCTGATGAAGGCTCATCCAAAAGCAATAATCTTGGGCGAGCTGCGATTGCAGCAGCGATCTCGAATTTCCGCCGTTCACCCTTGGACATCTTGTTCAGCTTCACATCGACAGGTACTTCCATATCGTGAACCAGTTGGTTGAACAACTTCATATCCCAACGCGGGTACCAGTAGGCCCGAAAATCAGCTGCTTCCTGTGCAGTAATCCGGTTCTCTTCGAGCCCAGCGTTGTCAGCCACAAAACCGATCTGTTGTCTCAGTTCAATGGGAAGCGGCCCCTCATGTTCCTTCCCAAACCATATAATCTGCCCGGCATCAGGCAGTACCACTTGTTGCAGCATGTTAAGAAGTGTGCTTTTGCCTGAACCGTTATGACCGAGAATAGCAACTACATACCCTTCCGGGATGGTCAGATCAATCGGGCCAATAACTCTGCGTTTTCGCATTTTGGACACGCCGTTCAACTGAACTGCTATGGGCTCCATGTATGAATCACTCCCTCACTTCGAGTAAACTGCCTTCAGGACTTCCCGGAACAGACTCTCCAGTTCTTCTTCCGTACATCCTACCGATTTTCCAGACTGCACCGCTGCCTGCATTGCTTCCTGCGCGGCCTTCAATCTATAATTTTCTCTGTCGCTGGCTTCTACCTGGGCCACAAATGTACCCGTCCCCTGCTTCGTACGAAGCAGGCCTTCATTCTCCAGATCCTGATAGACCCGTCTAACCGTAATGACACTGCAATTCAGCGCTCCGGCGAACTCACGAATGGACGGCAAATGTGTCCCCTCCCCCAACTGACCCGTAACAATTAATGATCTTAACTGATTTTCAATTTGGTGATATAAAGGTTCAGCGCTATTTTCATTAATCTGAATGGGTATTTTCACATCTTGCACCTCGCCCTCCGGTACACTCCAGTCTGTTACCTGTCCGTGCCGGTTTCATCCTGTATTCATTTTTTTTGCAATCATCCCTCATACCATTAACTCAAATCCCGAGTGGAAAGTTTCTTCAGCGTCAATCGACTGAAAAGCCATAATCCCGCTAGGCCAGCCACCAAAGCAGCCCACATAATCGGGGAAAGCAGCCCCCATGTTTTACTCATATCAATTACAATCGAAAATCCGTAACTGCCCGATATCCGGATCAGCAAGGATAAGATGATCGTAAGCGGCAAGAACAGCGAACTGAGAAGCAAATATTTTTTACCACTGTACAGAAACTCTCCGTAAATATATAAGCCTGTCATGAGAAGTCCGTAACCTGTACAAGTTATGCCAAAGGCCAGGTACTGATCCCACCGGAACCCTTCCTGATGTAACCCGACCACATACAGTGATCCATAGAAAAAGATACCATTATACGTAAACGCCATCAGAGACTGCTGAAGTCTCGACCACATCACCGTCTCGTTAGGAATGGGAAGTCTGCGATAGTAGGCCAGCATCTGTGTATAGGAATCCTCCTGTATATAACGGAAAGATCGTCTGCTGAACACAAACCCCTGAAATGGCACCATGATTAAAAAGAAAGTATCTACAACAGGATTAATGAAATCTGTCTTCTGTTGTCCTAATAACATCACACCACTCATGCCGCCAGTGTATATCATAAAAATTGCAGTCCACAGCCATTGGAGCTTATCCTTGTTCATCTCACTACGGGTCAACCACCACGCCTGTTTCCATGCGTTCATATCGCCTGCCTGCCTTTCCATCTTGACTGTGCTCACTGTATCTACTGTATATATCAATATACACAGTATACAGACCACTCTCTTGTCCCGTCAACCCCTTATTTTCCTGAATCAGGAAGTACGGGTGGGATTCATAACAGAGTTACGATAAAATAAAACTTGCTTCCGAATATACAATGATTCATTGTACATTCATTCGTTCAACTTATAGGATACATAAAAAGGATTGATTCACCTATGGATTGGCTGGTTGAGATCGGATTTTTGCTCCTATTCTCATCATTCCAGACACAATCACGATCACAAGCATCATGACGGTGATTCTTTTTCGGGATCTACTCACCATCACAGCAGCGATAGCGGAAGCAGCAACGACAGTGGCGGCGGTGGTGGAGATTAAGATAACTCCTCAAACCCAAAAAAGAGCTGTTCCGATATTGTGCGAACACAATTCGGAACAGCTCTTTCCTGTTTCCCGGCACCTGAATACCAAGGAGGTCTAATCCTTAAATCAGCTCATAACCACTCGGCAGAGTACGATTCCTACGGATCGCACGAATCTCTTCCAGAGTCAGCCGCTGATTGGTAGAGATCAAGGATTCCACGTCATTGCCACGGATCAGATCATCCAAATCTCTCAAGCTGGTGTTCCCACGATAGACGCGGAATCCGCCTTGAAAGTTAGGTCTCGTAAACACAACCAGCGTTGCATTCGAACTTGTCGAGAAGAAACGCAGGCTTTCTACCCCACCCAGAATGTTATCCAGATTACGGAGACCCGTGTTACCACGGTAGATCCGGCTTCTACCAGCGAAGTTTTCCTCCGAATACACCGTGAGACGTGGATACGTTTGACTTACATGGACTGTTTTTTCATTTCTTTTCCCCTCTCGATCTCATTCTATGAATCAAGGAGAGAGGGAGCTTGGACCAATCAACGGATGGGTTCATCCATTTTCATATTTTCAAAGAATTCTATTCATCACAAAAACTATTAAACGCCCAGAATAACTTCCCATACCGGACGTGTATGTCCACCAGGATACAGCAGGTATAACAGAACGTATACAATAACGCCAGTGATGGCACTGCTGAACCAGATCATGGATGTAAATCGTCCCCAGCGGCGATGCGTCTTGAATTTCTTTTTGAAACCAAGCACCAGAGTGGAGATGCCGAAGACCGCTGCCACCGTAGCGAGGATAATATGAAAGATCAGAAATATCCGATAGAAGATCTCCATCTCCGGGTCCCCGCCCCAAGCCGTATTCCCGACAAAGATGGTACGAGACATATAAATGACAAAGAACAGAAGGGCAGCAATGGCCCCTGCAATCATCGCGGTTTGGTGCGCCTCCCGTTTGCCACGGATAATTAGCACCCAGCCAATTCCAACCAGAACCGCGCTAATCACAATGAAAGAAGTACTGATCGTGGGTAGCAGAAAATACATATCCATCGTGTGTTTCCCCCTCTTGTCCAAACAAGACTTGTGTTATTTCGCTGCAGGATTAAGCGGTCCTCCCGAATTCTCTATAGGATACGGATCATCATCATCTTCCCGTTTTTCTTTACGGTACCATTGGAAAAAGACGTATGCCAGCATAGAGACGAAGATACCTTCCTGTATGAATTTCATCAAAATACCGCCCACCTGCTGATCTTCCTTCGCAGAGGACAGGAAGTTGAAGAACGCCGGTCCACCGAACGAACGCAGCAAAGCCGTAGAATCCCCGGATACACAATATCGCATCGCCTCAGCCCATACCGCCGGGTTGCTGTAAGTCGCATATAAGGGTTCGGAAGCAAAAATAATCAGCCCACAAGCTGGTGTCAGCAGCACCATGTTCAGAAAAATAAATCCAATCTTGGACAGCCCTGACGCCTGTCTGCCTTCCGGCAACGGATTGAGCAGCGTCCACCACATCAGCATGGAAGTGATGAAAAGTACAATGTAGTACAGACGGTGAACCGTGAAATTTAACATCACGTAATCATGTACCACCGGTAAATGATATAACGAGAACAATCCGTTAAACAGCACAGCCGCCACGATCGGATGGGCCAAAAAAGAGAACTGCCGTGTCGGCAGCCACCGAATGATTCCGCGCCATACCCAGAGGGGTAATCCCTTCATCAGTAGCGGTGGCGCTACCAGATAGGACAGAGCCATACTCACCATATGGAAGCTGAACATCACATGACCCAGCAGATTGAACGGCCCCGCTTGTGCAAGGTACAACACCGTAAGCCCCGTAATAAACATAATCTTCTGTACAGCTGTCGCCTGATCTGCCCCCTTGATCCGCTCACTGAACGGACCGACGAGCACTAGATAAGCTGCGGCAATGAGCAGAAACAACGCCAGAATAAGTGGACTCCATAAATCGTTGAAACTAAAATATTGCAACCCGAGCATACGGGAAACCTCCCCGTGACCTGTTTTGGTTATTGCCTGAATCCATTACGGGATTGATTCGCCTAAAAGGGGAAAAGACGGCGACACTGCGCCGCCGCCATCTCTTTTACCACCAAACCCAATAGAGTGCCATAATGATGCACGTAAAGGCTACGAAAAATCCGAAGGCCATAAACAGGATCGGCATTAAATGCCCTTTATCCTTCAAGTGCATCCAGTAACCGAGCTGTACAAACACCTGAAGGATCGCCATGACCACCAATATAATAATGGTAAAGGTCGTATTGACTCCTCCCGCGGCGGCCGCCGCGAACGCAATGAGCGTCAGGATGATCGAGAATATAAAAACAACAACGTGTTTCTGTGGCCCTTCCGTCCGGTGACGATGCTTCACAGGCTGTTGATCACTCTTATCCTGTACCGACATGTGTTACCCCACCTTTCCGAGCAGGTACACGACCGTAAAGATAAACACCCAGACCACGTCAATAAAGTGCCAGTACATTGCGGAGACGTATACTTTAGGTGCAGTTACGACCGTTAAGCCTTTTCTGAACAGTTGCCCGATAATAAGCCCGATCCACATAATACCGAATGCAACGTGAGCTCCGTGGAACCCAACGAGTGTATAGAACGCTGAACTGAATGCACTTGTGGTCATGCCGAACTCTTTATGTTTCACATATTCATAGAACTCGTAAATTTCCAGACCGAGGAATCCGAGACCCAGTACAACGGTAATGCCAAGCCAGAGAGCGAGAGCATTGCGCTCCCCCTTATGCATAGCCTGGATGGCAAATACACTTGTCAAACTGCTGACCAGGAGGATAAAGGTTGCGGCAGCCACGAGTGGCAGATGAAACAATTCATTTGCCGTTGGTCCTTCATTCGTTTGGCCACGGAGAGCCAAAAAGGTTGCGAAGAGGGTTCCGAACAATACCGTCTCGCCGCCGAGGAACAACCAGAAGCCTACAAGCTTGTTGCGTCCTTCCAGCGTTGCTTTCTCCGGTTCATGCGGCAATTTGCCGTTTACCGGTTCGGCATGTGAAGTTGTCATGTTCTAACCCCCTTCTCATCCTGATCCTCCGGTTCGATATGCCAGCCATGATCATCATAGAGTGAACGCAGTGCCATTGCACCAAATGTAATCAGCAGACCTATAATGACCACAATATAATTGTTGAACAATCCGTTCATAAAGGCATTTCCAAAATCATCCTTGCTGAACATGAGGCCAAGTCCGGCAATGAATATACCAACAGACATCACAAACGGCAGTGGAGTTGCAGACGGCATATGAATCGAACCTACAGGTTCAGCCGGTGTCATCTCCGTATGTCCTGCCATTTTTTCTTTCCAGTATGCATCGATTCCGCGTACCAGAGGCGTCTGCTTAAAGTTATATTCCGGCGGAGGAGATGGAATGGACCACTCCAACGTACGGCCATCTTCCCACGGATCATTTGGTGCATCAACTGGTTTTCTCGTTGTAATCACGATGTTCACGAGGAACATGATGACCCCAACACCCATCAGGAATGCACCGATGGAGCTGACCAGGTTGAGCAGATCAAAATCCTGATTCGGCAAGTATGTAACGATCCGGCGCTGCATCCCCATCAAACCAAGGAAATGCTGAACAAAGAACGTTAATTGGAAGCCGATCATGAATGTCCAGAACGTCCATTTTCCGAGTGTTTCGCTCAGCATGCGACCGAACATTTTCGGCCACCAGTAATGTAGTCCTGAGAACAAACCAAGTACTAACCCACCAACGATAACGTAATGGAAGTGAGCTACAACAAAGTACGTATCATGGAACTGGAAATCCGCAGGCGCAGAGGCCAGCATGACACCCGTAACCCCACCCATAACGAAGGTTGGAACGAATCCTACAGCAAACAGGTTTGCTGCCGTAAAACGAATCTGACCGCCCCACATCGTAAAGAGCCAGTTAAATATTTTGATCCCCGTTGGTACAGCAATCAGCATCGTAGATATGGAGAACAATGCATTAGCGACGGTTCCGAGACCTGTTGTAAACATGTGATGCGCCCACACCATGAATCCCAGAAAGGCAATCAGGATGGTTGCAAACACCATGGAACTGTAACCGAACAGTCTTTTACGTGCAAAGGTTGGAATAACCTCCGAGATAATACCAAATGCCGGCAAAATGAGAATGTATACTTCCGGGTGCCCAAAGATCCAGAAGATATGCTGCCAGAGTACCGGGTTACCGCCACCCGCAACATCGAAGAAATTGGCTCCCAGTATACGGTCAAACGTTAATAATACAAGTCCTACCGTAATGGCAGGGAATGCAAAAAGGATAATGGCTGATGTAATAAATGTCGTCCACGTAAACATCGGCATCCGCATATAGGACATTCCCGGCGCACGCATCGTAATGATGGTCGCGAGAAAGTTAATGCCCCCTATGAGTGTGCCCAGACCTGCGATCTGAAGTCCTATCGTGTAGAAATCCACACCATGCGTCCCACTGTACTCGCTGCCAGAGAGTGGCGTATACGAAGTCCAGCCGGCATCCGGTGCACCTCCCATCAACCAGCTCAGGTTCAGCAGCAGTCCGCCAAACAGGAACGTCCAGAAACCCAGCGCGTTAACAAAAGGGAAAGCAACGTCCCGCGCCCCAATCTGCAAAGGCACAACGGCATTCATCAGAGCAAAAATAATAGGCATGACACCAAGGAAAATCATTGTTGTTCCGTGCATCGTAATCAATTCGTTAAAGACCTGTGCCGACACAAAATCATTCATCGGTTTCATTAACTGAATCCGAATCAAAATGGCTTCAATACCGCCGATTCCGAAGAAAAATCCACCCGCAATCAAATAAAGAACGGCGATTTTTTTGTGATCGACGGTGGTGATCCAATCCATCAAGCCCCTATACCGCTTGACGCTATGAGCATGAGCCAAGGTTGTGTACCCCCTTCTTCGTCATTGCTGTTCTATTCATAGTCCAATTTGTAGTTGGCCAGATATTCGGCAATTCCGTCGATTTCTTCATCAGTGAGCCCAAGGTCTTTCGGATTAGGCATCGTGTTGCCCGGCTTCACGGATTGTGGATCATGGAGCCATTCTTTCATGTTGTCGAGTACCGGATTGCCGTCTTCCTGTCCTTCACCCTGGTTCAACAGAATGCCTGCCACGGATTGCTTGCCGCCGATTCCCGTCAGGTTAGGCGCAACCGGCCCGCCCTGATCCCCAACTGCATGGCAAGAAAGACAGTTCGTCTTGAACTTCTCAGCCAATTGGGTATCTTCCGGAAGTACCGCCGGGGCTTTCATTTCATTGACCCATTTGTCAAAGGATTCCTGACTGACCGCTTTTACCTTGAATTCCATGAAGGCATGCGACCTGCCGCATAATTCAGCACATTTACCTCGGTAAACGCCTTCATTCGGCGCCGAGAAGCTGAACTTGTTAAGCGTTCCATCCGGGTTTGTGTCCATTTTACCCGCAAGTGACGGCACCCAGAAGGAGTGAAGCACGTCAGCGGTTTTCAATTCGAATGCGATTTTCTTTCCGGTCGGGATGATGAGATCTTGAGCGGTGGTTACATCATATTGAGGATAAGTGAATTCCCACCAGTACTGATGCGAGGTGACTTTGACCTGAATTGCATTTTTGTCGTTGGACAGATCTTCGCCTTGGGCAAAAATCGTTTTTACCGTCGGTACTGCCAGAACGATAACAAGCAACAACGGAATGGCTGTCCATATTACTTCCAGCTTGAAATTACCTTCAACCTGTTCGGGCATTTCATTCTGCCCGGCTCGTCTGCGAAACCGGATCAACACATACGCAGCAATAGCAAATACAATGATGAGCACCACGATCATAATCGTAATGGACAGCTTCATCAGATCATATTGGCCTTGCGCCACAGGACCCTGAGGTTTCATTACCGACAAGTCTTCCCGCCCGCATGCGGATAGCAGCAAAGAGAACACCGCCAGCAAGGGGAGAATTCGCTTTGCAACCTGCCACTGTTTCATCATTGATCTACCCCACTTTTTTAACATTTTCGTAGATTTCCGTTTTCGCCCAAAATAAACTCAAATTAAGTTCATTTCAGCACGATACAGGTAATCCTGTCCGACATACAGAACGCTTACAAAAATAACGCTTCCACTACTCCCGTCTTTTCCTGCTAAGGGCATGTCTGCGCATTCTTCCAATTCATTCTATATGGTTCAATCACTTATTAAATATAAGTTGAGGGTATGATTTTGTCAATCTTTGGACACATGTTCACAAATTGTTCACTATATGTAAAAAACCGCACCACAACTTGATTTGTAACCGATTTCAGTTAAAAGTATTACTCTCTACATTTGAAAAATTTTGCCAAATTTCGGTGATGAAATTGATTTTTTTGCCGATTTTTCTCACATTGAAAACATGCAGTATTATGCAAAAAAGAAAAGCATGCATCAGGTGATCTCCCTTACAACTCCTGGAAGGAGCAGTAAAGCCCCATACCGCCTCCATTTAGAATCAGACGGTATGGAGCCTAAACCCATTGTATATTCCGACACCGTTATGCAGCCCCACTACCAGCTTCCAAGTGATTCAGCATTCATGTCCCATCCGTCAGGATAAGAGGTCCATCCCCTGTGATAGCCACCGTATGCTCATACTGGACGCCCCAGCTTCCATCAACGGTTCTTACCGTCCAGCCGTCTTCATCCCATACAACCGCTCCAGAGCTGCCTTTTGTAAATATGGGCTCGATGGTAATAACCATGCCCTCTGTCAGCAACATACCCGTTCTGCGTTTCCCGTAAGGAAGCACGTTTGGGGGTTCATGGATGTATTGACCAATGCCATGACCAATGAGAGGCTTCACAATACCGTAACGATACATCTTCGCTGTCCGCTCGATCGCATTCCCGATATCCCCCAGCGTATTTCCTGGCACTGCCAGTGCTATCGCCTTATGAAGTGCCCTTTCCGTTCGTTTCATTAGCTTACGAATGGACCTGCGTTGTTCCCCGATCCCATACGTCCATGCAGAGTCGGCAAGCCAGCCGTCTTTGTTCACCACCATATCAATCGTCACCACGTCTCCTGTGGACAGTTCCCGGTCATCAGGGAAGCCGTGGCAAACCACTTCATTAACGGAGGCGCATGTGGCGTATGGATACCCTTTGTATCCCTTTTGCTCAGGTGTAGCTCCTCTTTCAGCCAAAAAAGCTTCCACCCGCTCGTTAATGTCACCTGTGGTTACACCAGGGGCGAGCCACTTTTCAATTTGCTCGTGACAGCTTCGCAGAATGCGTCCTGCTTCCCGCATGTAGCCAATCTCTTCTTTTGTTTTCAAAATAGGGTCCACATGCATTCATCCTTCCTGCCATATGTGTACTTCCATGTATATGCAGCAGGAACGGAACAAAGCCCCCCAAAAGTGCAGCGAAGATCGGAGGCTTATTCCAATTACTCTTTGGGAACCCATTACCCATTAGAAATATATACATATCATTTTCCAAACAAAAAAAACCGCCTGCCGGAGCCTAATGCCCGGGAGACGGTTCTATTCATATCGGAACAGTATATTCAGAGTTGTGTGTGTTTCAGGACACGGAAGAATCCATCTTGACAAGCTCATGCTCGACCACAGAAGTCAATTCTTCCTCGTATCCACCCGTAATCCGGTATTTTCTCACGTACTCCTTCACGAATTTTTTTGGATCTTTAGGACGGAAAATCCGAGTCATTTCCCTCAAACTTTCTTTGACCTCATTGTGACCTTTCGTTGCCATTGTAATTCCCTCCCAAAACGTTGAAAGTGAATGCTCCGTTTAGAGAATGCCGAATAAGTCTTAAATGCCATCCATGAAGTTGTGTGCGCGGCTCAAAGCAAGCTTTAGGTCGGGAACCCTGCTTAAGCAAGTACCTGACACTATAAATACCCGATATGATTCGGTGTGAATCATAATCTTATTGTAGCATATTCGGAAGTATCTTACGACTTGACAATCTTACCTAATATTTATAACGGTTTTTATGCCCAAAAAGTTTAATTCCGAATCTTATGTTATAAATACGACACTTCTATACGGAATTAATATATCCAGCATAACACTCAACTATTCGGGGGATATTATCACGGACAACCCATACAGTTAAAATACTGGGATCTAAGGAGGCGTTGTTTTATGGATCAGAAAGACAAAGAAATGCTGCCCCTTTCGCATGAAAAGGTGGAAGTGGACGGAATATACACCAACGAAGCTGGACAAGAAGAGCATCTGCATCGCGGACAACACTTCCCGGCTGACCCTGTTCTCGGTAAGACCGAATGGGAACTGACGGAATTCGCTTTTGACAACCATCACGAAGGTCGTACCGACGAACGTTTGGTTCCCAAAGAGAATGACACTGATAAGATTGGCAAGATTACCCATCCACGAAGACACTTTCAGCGTGGTGACCGTTAAGTTATAAACGCAATAAATCACTTTAAAACTAGGGCGCATCATATCAATCATTGGTTGGTGCTGCCCTGTTTTTTATACTATATGCAATTGAGAATACAGAGGGTTAGCTTGCATCCCTTAGATCGTTAAGAAGAATTTTCTGGGAACGCTGTTCCAGCTGTCGAAACTCCTCATTGATTCTTCGTTCTTTAGCAGCATCCGGCCGATACGCAGGAATCATCGCCCAGTGCTCACGTATCAATTCGATGCGATTCTTCATTGGAGGATGGTAGCTACGGTTTTGAGTATCATTCATTTCCTGTATCCGCTGAATACGAAGAATTTCCTGAGTTGGAACGGCAGAAATCCGTTTTCTAAACTCCTCATACAGCTCTTTGTTATATTGATATTCCGCAACCTGTTCAGCCGTTTGTGCAAAAAGACCTTCCATCTCGGCCTTCAATAATAGAGATAACACTGCCTCACTGCCAGCTGTCTCCGATGCTTCATTATCTGCGATGTAGAATACTCGCTGCATCTCATTCCTCATGCTTTTGATTAACAATGCATAGATACCGCCTATAACAGCAAATAACAATAAGCGTAGTATTATAAGTGGAAATACCACCCAATATAACAGGCCGCTATCTTCTGGATCAACGGTGTCAATCCAAGAATTCAGTACATGCATGGCTCGCTCGACCAATGAGCTGTTGGAAATGTTCGGATGTGCAAATTGACTCATATGGTGACTGATGGCGGCTATCTTCTCCTGTAACGTTAGGGCTGCAAAAAAGGGAATGCCCAGGACAAGTGCTCTCTTTTTTCTTTTGAGATGCAAATTGTATGCGTTATATTCTTCACTAATGATGACCATATCCACAGGTGGAACATTCAAGCGCTCCCCAATCTCGGCAATCATTCCATACAGTTCTGGATAATCGTCTCTAGAGATCACCCTGCCTGGAAGCCGCTTCCGGTATGGCAATATAATTGTGATCCAGAGGAAAAGCAACGTAATACCAAATATACCCAGCCACGTTGAATTGGTTGAAAAGAAAAAGATTGCTACGCCCAAAATGGATAACGTTGACAGATGTACGGTTAGAGCAACCAAATAGGTGTAAAACTTCTGTTTAGTGAAGGAAAGTTCCCGATTGACGTTATACTTAAACTCCTCTAACAATCGGTCTGATGATCGTTCATCAGCATTCCTGTTCATCCCGTTTAACCCTTCATCTGTTACTTGTCCTCTTTCATCCTCATAAACATTCCAATTACACTTCTCACACCAGGTGCTATACCCCGGATTCACTTTCATCTTGTTTGCACATTCCGGACAAGTCTCTTGCTCTGTGTAATGCAAAATTCCTTCCACTCCTCAACTACACTATGTAATATCAAATCCGAATGAAGCTTGCTGTCCCCCTCCCTTTCAAGTAAATCTTAATTTGTATTTTTATAATTCGGAATTTTATGGAATATTTTGAATATGTAGAAAGTCTCAAATTGGATGTGTATATACGCACTTCTATTTTCAAATATGTGCTTATCCTCAAAAATTCCGACAAGAAAAAAAATCGATCCCATTGGCCATTTGGCCAGGAACGATCTGATGTATTTACGCCTTTAAGCTACTTAGTTGATATTTTGGAACATTCACTTCCCTACAGACAACTATTCTTCCGATCCCATTGATACACTGCCTCAACACCATTGGACATCAACTTGCTGATCAGCGAATCTCGGCCTTTCTCAAAAAAGTGTATAATCTCCTCCCGGTACAAGGGAAGCAATGTATGGAAAGAGATCGGCCATTCGCCCTCCATCTCCTTACCTTCATCCCGGTACGGCATGTTTAACGCTTCTGCGCATTGAGGTAGCGGCGGGACAATCATAACTCCACAATAGGAAGTGCTTTCTTTATATGGCAGGATTTGTGTATGCGCAGGTACTCCTGTCTCACTAAACATCTCCCGATATGTGTCCGCCAGATCCTCCTCACTTTGGTTGGGGAAGACAAGCCACTGTCCTGTAAAATATCCATTCGGCGCTGGGTAGCCCTTTAAAATATTCATGATCCGATTATATCAAACAAGCATTCTATAGCCCGCTTTTAGTTTGGTAACTCCTGAAAAATATAAGGAAATCGTAGTAAAGAAATTAACTTATTTGATAGATACTTTTTCTGGTATTGATCTAGCTTTGTATTTATGATTACAGTAGCATTTTCCTTTCTGAATATTTGATCTGTACCATTTTCCACAAACACCATGTCAGGATTAAAAGACATTAAAATATTACCGAAAATTTTAAACAACACTTCTAATCCTTCTTCAAATAATTTCCCAAATAATTGAATTCCAATTTCCACATTAATTCCCATCGCATATTCTTCTCTTAAAAAATCAATACTAATAATATCTTCTGTTTCAATATCAAGTGTGAAGTATTTACAACTAAGACGGGAAAAATCTTCGTAGGTAGTCACTTTATCTTCAACTGCATCGCATACTATGTCATAAATTGTTCTTTTAAGTACTTCCTCATCCAAATTTGAGACTAAGAATAACGTACAGTCCATCTCACTTCTAACCTCCAAATACTCTTGTAATCTTTCCATCCTTCACTAGAATTAATTCTTCTAGTCTTTTTAAATCTCCATTCGGATTTGCTTTTCTTAAAATTGTTTCGATAATTTCGGTAACTTTTTCATGTGGAAAGTTGTCTAAGTTCAAAACAATTCTTTCAGACTGTTTCTTCGTCTTTCCTGCTATTTCTTTAATTATACTTTGTATCTTTCCATCTGGTTTTGGTGCATAACAATCAAATACATTTCCTTCGATTAGAAAATCTGGATTCGACCCTTCTGCAATTCCATGTCCATTCCCACCATCAATTTCATCTAACATCTTAATGTCATAGCCATTATCAGCCAATACATCGGCTGTTTCATTTTGTTTCTTTATTCCATGGGAATCTCCTTCTCCATAATTCCCTTTAGGTTTGCTACCCTTTGGTAAAGAAGGTTCGGTAAGTTTAATCTTTGGAATTTTACCCGTCCCCTCAGTACCTCCACCACTCACATTAGTTCCATCTTTCGATGACGGGGCATCTTTAGGTATTGCTGCATCCTTCGGCTTAACCGGCGTAACGTTTGAAGAAGTGGACGACTCTTTAGAAGTTATTCCTTTCGACGACATACTACTCTCTTTCGAATCCACATGGGAAGTGTTCGGCGATCCCTTTGCACTCCCAGCATCATTGCCTTTTCCACGATTCCTACCTGTATCCGAGAACATATGATGGTCATTCTTCACAATCACCGGCACGGTCTGGCCGTTGCTCAGCCTCATGCGCTGAACTCGCCACGGAACGCTCGCTGCTGCGCCTTCGGTCATTTTGCCCAAAGCCTGGCTGATTCGTTCTCCCAGCTCGGCGAGAGAGGAAGGCATTAATGCCGCATTGGTCTTGAGCTTGCCATCCTTCATGGCACCGCCTGAGGTTCCATCCGGCCCATCTCCATGACCATGCGGAACGCCGCCCTTGGCTCCATCTGCATGACCAGACTTCTTGCCACCACCCTTGAGCACTTTGACACCATTTTTGACCAAGGATGCCCCGCCAGCTACAGCCGTTACCGTATCAACAACCCGTACCGCAGCGTTGACATCGTTCCGACCAGCGTCATGGCTCTCCTGTTCCGTCAGGATCAGCATGGTGCGGTAGTCTTCACCTTTCAGATCCATGAACGGTTTGGCGTTTTCTGCACGCAAAAAAAGCTCATTCCTACTTCATAGTTCAAGTGGGTATGAGCTTGAAAATTTAACTTCTATCAATTTTTTGAATAATTTAATGTTTGATTTGTTGATCCTCACAACTAAGATTCAAACCATTAGGTTATATGTTATAAGTTAAATGATAAGGTCATTCGGCAATGGATAACCCCCACTGAATATTTTTCCTTTTGTTCACTTAGATTGGATTATCCGGGAATTCTTTAGAGTACCTATTTATCAAATTTTGTAGAGCCGTATCTTGAGGAGTTTCGTTTAAGTACTTGTATTTCCATATGATAAGTTGGTCACTAAAACTATAATTGGTATCAAACCAATTTGTATAATCAAAGTGAACTTTTAATTTTCCTGTCCTTTCTAAACTTAAAGTAAAAGAATACCATAAATCTTGACCCTGATCTTTAAATATTTCTTTCATTTTTTCTGCTAATGACAGGAGTTTTCTTTTATTTAATTTAAATTCCCTCTCGTTCACTTGATGTTTAAAAGGAATCTCAAGACTATATTCATACCTCTCCGGATTCTTTTCTGGTTGGTAGAAAAAATACGTACCTCCACCATTATCAGAAATTTGAGCATAAAAATAAAACTCTCCCCAATCCTCCGGTATCATTTCGTTGACTGTTTCGGCTATCTGCCGGTATAAATTGTTTAGTATTGGCTCCATTTAATTCAGCCTCCTGATTGATTTTTTATTGTTTTTTCAATAATTCCCTTGCCTTCAATTTCATAAACTACTTCGAAAGCATCTGGTCTCATTGATTTGCCAGAATAGATTGGTTCAATTTTCACTGTAACTTTTTTAGGTGGTACTTCTTTAAGAGCATTCACCCAATCTGTTTCCATTTCATACCATATTCCGCCACTTCGATTGATCTGGCTATTTTGTGGGACGAGATTATCAATATCCTTCGGCCCTTTAAATTGTGCTCCTATTAAGTGTCCACCATCGTCATCAGGTAATCTGCCTTGTCCTTTTCCAACCGTCCTCTGTGCATATTCACTTCGGTCTCCTTTACCGAGTACAATGGTTCCTTCACAATCAATAATACGCCCTTGGCTGTCCGTACGATAAGTATAACCATCAGGTGAAGTGTATTCTATATTTGGTTTTAAAACTTTTTTTCTATTTTTTCTTGTAAAATGATCACCATACTTAACTGTTTCATAGACTATTGGTGGCGGTTTACTTCCATTATCAGCTTCACCCGTCCCCTTAGTTCCATCTTTCGAAGATGGAGCATCTTTAGGTTTAGATGCATCATTCGGCTTAGCTGGCGTAACGTTTAAAGACGTCTTAGTCGACTCTTTAGAAGCTGTTCCTTTTGACGACATACTGGTCTCTTTCGAATCCACATGAGAAGTGGCCGACGATCCCTTCGAACTTCCCTGCCCCTACCTGTTCACGTTCTGCCATTCGTTTCATCCTCCTTTGATTTTGGGCATGCAAAAAAAGCTCATTCCTACTCATAGTTCAAGTGGGAAAGAGCTTTTGAAAGTTTATCAAGTGTTTGAATTATTTAGTGTTTGATTTGTTGGTTGTATTGTACGGTCTTGTTGTTGGGATTGTAAAGAAACTTATAAAAAATGTTCACTCTATCACTCAATATTTTCATCATCGAGTGCATCCAGAACTTCATCCCTAATGTCTTGTGGGGGAAGTTCCCTAGTTATTGCCCCAGAATTACGCGGCCATGCATGCTTGCCACTTACTAACTCATTATGGTGATAACTGATTCTTCCACCTCTCTCAAACAACTTAATAATAGGGTCATATAGATCGTGAAACTTCAGAGCGATAGGCATTTGTTTGTCTACCACGTATGCCCATTCAAGATAAAAAGTGCAAAGATACTCTGTAACCCAATCAACGTTAGCGTTTACTAATCCATTACATTCTTCCTTTATATGAGCAGGTGTATCAAAATTAATTATTTCTGCTGCATTAAATACAGCACGTCTATTATCATCCTTGGAGTTAAAATCTAAAAAAATATTCCCTCTTCTGATAAACTCTGTAACTAGGATCGCATATGAAGGTTTATCCATTCCATTATTTTCCCAGTTAATGTTTTTTATTCTTTCACTGGCTTGTTCAAAGTTAGAATTCAATTTTCCCACCTCAAAATTTTGGTTTAAATCCTGGAAATCCGCCGGGTTGTGATGGTGCTAACTCATGAGCACCTTTTGTACTTTCGTTCATTGTACCATCTTTGAAATAGTTGATATCACGATACGGCAATCCTTCTTGCATCATTTTACTTTCTGCCAATTCATGGTCGGCTAATTGTCTAAACCATGCTTTTTCCTCTGCTGATAATTCACCTTTTAGTGCTTTTTCCCATCCATAGGCCATATCAATATCGGGATCAAAATAACCTTTATAATAGTACTTGCCGTTAACAGTATCAACTAAGTTCATGTGTTCAGTCAGTATTACATGTGTTTTCAACTGACTTGCCTCTTCAAAACTAAGTCCTGTATTCCGTGAAAAGGTCTCTAACTCTCCGGCATCTAAACCAGTGGATCTTAACTTTTCATATGTCTGCAAAGCTATCTCTTCCTGTTTAAAATTAGGAACAAACTTAATAGGTTCTCCACGAGGGTCTATTGGTTTAGGTGTTCTAGCTTTTGGCGTCCCCTCAGTACCTCCACCACTCACCTTAGTTCCATCTTTCGATGACGGAACATCTTTAGGTTTAGAA
>NZ_JAUKNS010000012.1:0-68491 GCF_030487755.1 Paenibacillus sp. 11B
AAAGTTTATCATGCAGATCATCCTATCTTCCATGGATGACCCGCGTGATTCCTGCTTAATACAATTCCATGTTACTTCATTTTCTTCACAGGCATCTTCCTCGGCCATAAGCTATAACTGAAACTGATTATAAAATCGATCCCCAATATGATTCCCCATACTCTTATGAGATTAGAGAATGCCGCAGTACGCTCCGCGTCACCAATCCACCAGATCATTGCGAGCAGGAACAAGCTACCTATGCTCCAAGCCAATAGATGTCTAAGCCATCCCACTCTCTCACGACTAGCATGCTCGCTACCGTACACCTTGTTGCTGCGAGGATGTTCTCCACCTTTGAACCAGTACAAGAAGTAACGATCAGCCCATGCAATCATCTGATGACCATAGGCAATACTCACGCCTATATATATTGCTGCAATGCCATGAACCATACTTGCTGTAGCACCCTGTTGAAGATCCATCACCGTCGCAACCATAAGAAGAACATCCACAAGGGGTGTCGCCATTAATAGGGCAATCCCTATACGTTTCATCCCGAGCAGATAACGCACACTCAGCCCTGCAGCGACAAATACCCAGAAAGCAATCTCACATCCAATAATAAAAGAGGCAATCAAATAATCCACTCCTTTTATAATACAAACGTATTAAATACAATTTAACACGTTTGTATTATAATAATCAACAATGATATAATCTTTTTATGCCTAAAATAGTTGATCATGACAAACAACGCCAGCTCGTAGCCAAAGCAGCCTGGCGCGTCATCCGCAGAGATGGCATGGAACAAGCCTCCGTTCGAAATATCGCCGTAGAAGCTGGTATTTCAGCCGGTTCTATGCGCCATTACTTCTCAACCCAATCGGAACTACTCCTATACGCAATGAATCTGGTATCCGAACGGGTTTCGAACCGAATCACACAGATGTCCTTTGATGCTTCCCCGTTGGAGAATATGAAGCTTATGTTGTTAGAACTCTTGCCAAATACGGATGAAAAAATGGCCGAAATGGAGGTGTGGTACGCTTTTACAGCCAAATCCAAGACCGAACCCGCTCTTAAAGAGCATGCCGACAAAGTATATGACGAACTCAGACGCGCGATGGCTACAGTTATCACCTACCTCATGGATCTCAATCTCTCCCGAACAGGTCTCGATAAGGAGCTGGAAATTGAACGATTGTACGCTCTGGTGGACGGTTTGGGAATCCATGCGATTCTTCGGCCTGACCAGATGAACAGCAAGATAATGGAGGACATCCTTACCATGCATCTTGCAACGTTATTCCGGGATGCAGAATAATAGATTCGGTCACAAGATTAATACAGCTCTATCCCTCACACAGCAGGGCCGAGTAATTGCTTCTTATGAAACAAAAAAACCGTCAGGCATCAGTTGTGACTAACCTAATGAATCATAATAGGGTTAGTGTCCTAGATGCGTGACGGTTTTTCTTTTTATCCAATAATAATCCGGCCTTCCGGATGGCGATACAGTTTTTTCTCTTTGCGTGGACGAAGCGCGTATGCGATGGTTAGAGGCCCAATCCGTCCTATAAACATCGTGAAGGCGATAATTACTTTTCCCCATACCGTTAATTCATGCGTTACTCCTACCGACAGACCAACTGTCCCAATCGCCGAGGCCGCTTCAAACATAAGTGAAAGGAACGGTACATCCTCTGTCGCAAGTAGTAGCATGACCACAACCATGAATATGATCAAGGAAACCATAATAATCGTCAATGCTCTCATCAGCAGCTCCTTTGGAACACGTTGACGGAAAAACACGATATCTTTATTACCGCGAATCATGGCATACACCGCTCCAATCATGATCAGGAACGTTGTTGTTTTGATTCCGCCCCCGGTTGATCCCGGAGATGCCCCAATAAACATCAACAGAATGAAGAAGAACTGGGTAGCCTGCCTCATCTGGGCAATATCAATGGTGCTCGTACCCGACGAACGTGTGGAAACAGACTGGAAGAAGGAGGCGTAGATCTTTTCACTCCAACTGAGAGAAGCCAGTGTGTGCCCATTGGTGAACTCAAATACAAACAGAACAATTGCACCCACACCAATCAGCCCACCTGACACGGACAACACCAATTTGGACTGCAATGATAAACGACGACGCTTGCGGTACTCAAACAAATCATTCAATACCACAAAGCCGAGTCCCCCGGATATAACCAGCACGGAAGCTGTTACGTTAAACAACCAGTCTCCCGTATAATGCTGAAAACTATTACCGAACAGATCGAAACCACCATTATTAAATAATGAAACCGAGTGAAAGGCACCATAATACACAGCCTGCCAAAAAGGCATCTCCGTTGCCCAACGTAGGGCCAATATAACAGCAGCCACCCCTTCAATGGTAAACGAAAAGATTAGCACCTTGCGGATAATACGTACGATGCCTTCCATACTGTCAGCGTTGATAGCCTCTTTCAGCAGCAGCCTGTCCTTAAGCGAGATTCGCTTGCCCAATACCAATGCAAACAACGTTGCGATAGTCATGAAGCCAAGTCCACCTAGCTGCATAAGCACCATAATCACGATTTGACCAAACAGGTTGAAGGTTGTCCCTACATCCACGACGACCAGCCCGGTCACGCATGCGGCAGAGGTAGACGTAAACAGCGCATCAATAAACGCCAAATGCCGGCCGCTTTGATTGGAGATGGGAAGCATGAGCAGAATCGTACCGATCGTGATAATAAGCATAAAACCACCAACCAGAATCAGTGGGGGTGATAGGAATTTAGCAATGTGAAGCCTAAACTTCATGAAGGGCACCTCTTTTAACGTAATACAAACAGGTAGGCAAGATGATCTGTCACCATACTTATGGCAGTCATGTGTTTCGACGAATCTATCACTTCGATGCCTATGTAAACCTAAAGAGGAACTTGCCAACAGCATCATACTGAACGGCAGGTTCCTCTTCTATTATGAACGAGTTAAACGTTCCTTATTTAATCCTGTGTACGAGGACGCATGTGCGGGAAGAGCAGTACGTCACGAATGGACGGCGAATTGGTCAACAACATGATCAGACGGTCAATACCGATTCCCAGTCCACCTGTTGGTGGCATACCATATTCGAGCGCACGGATGAAATCATCATCCATTTCGTGTGCTTCGTCATTTCCGTGTTCTTTCTCCAGCAATTGTGCCTCAAAGCGCTGACGCTGATCAATTGGATCATTCAGCTCCGTAAAAGCATTGGCATGCTCACGTCCAACGATAAACAGCTCGAAGCGGTCCGTGAAGCGTGGATCTACATCGCTTTTCTTCGCCAGCGGGGAAATCTCAACCGGATGTCCCATGATAAAGGTTGGCTGAATCAACGTCTCTTCTACAAAATGTTCGAAGAATGCATTCAGAATATGACCAAATGTCATATGCTTTTCAACCGGAACCTTATGTTCTGTCGCCAAACGGTGAGCTTCCTCGTTCGTCATATGCACGGAGAAGTCTACACCTACAACTTCCTTAACTGCATCTACCATCGTTACACGGCGCCATTGTGGCGTAAGATCTACTTGATAATCTGCATATTGGACAACTTGCGTGCCCAGCACTTCCTGTGCGATATGAGCAACCAGATTCTCAGTCAAACGCATAATATCCTGATAATCCGCATATGCCTCATAAAGCTCAATCATCGTGAACTCAGGGTTATGACGTGTCGACATCCCTTCATTACGGTATACACGGCCGATCTCGTATACTTTCTCCAGACCGCCTACAATCAGACGTTTCAAGTGAAGCTCGATCGCAATCCGCATGTACAATTCCATATCAAGCGCATTGTGATGCGTAATGAATGGTCGCGCAGCGGCTCCACCAGCGATGGTGTGCAGCGTCGGAGTTTCCACTTCCAGATAGCCTAGGGAATCCAGGTAACGGCGCATCGACTGAATGATTTTGGAACGAGTAACAAAGGTCTGTTGCACTTCGCGATTCATAATCAGGTCAACATAGCGCTGGCGGTAACGCAGCTCTACATCCGCTAGTCCATGATATTTATCCGGAAGTGGGTAAAGTGACTTGGACAATACTTCGAGATTTTGCACTTTAACCGAAGTTTCACCTGTCTTGGTTTTGAAGATTACCCCAGAAACACCTACAATATCCCCCAGATCGAGCAGGCTGAACGCGGCGTATTTGTCTTCCGGCACAGTATCCTGACGAACATAGATCTGGATTCTGCCGCTCAGGTCCTGAATATGTGCAAAGCTCGCTTTACCCATTCCCCGCTTCGCCATAATCCGTCCGGCAATACTGACTTCGATGTGCTTCTCTTCCAGCTCTTCCTTAGTCAGTTCTTCATACTTCTTCAGAATGGAGCCGGCTTCTTCCGTACGTACGTATTTTTGGCCAAAAGGGTCGATCCCCAATTTGCGGAGCTCGTCCAATTTGTCGCGGCGAATTTGTAAAAGCTCACTTAGTTCGGTTTCGGTTTCCTGATTCAAGACTTCATCCGTCATGATCTATATTCATCTCCTTATTTACATTGCAGGCATCTTCCGAGGTATTCTGCCTCAAATGTTGAAAAAAGCTTCCCTAAGGAAGCTTTTGTCTCCGTACCCGACTGCTTCATTGCTTATATTACTTTTTGATGTCTACAATTTTATATTGAATTACGCCAGCAGGCACACTCACATCAACAACCGTACCTTTTTTCTTACCCAGGATGGCTTTGCCAACAGGGCTTTCGTTCGATATTTTGTTCTGCAGCGGATTGGATTCCGCAGTACCTACGATTGTATATTCCGTGATATCACCGAATTCCAAATCTTCTACAGTAACTGTTGCACCCACGCTTACGGCTTCGGTATCGATCTCGTCGCTGTTGATAATCCGTGCGTTCCGGAGCAATTTCTCCAAAGTAATAACGCGGCCTTCAATAAAAGCCTGTTCGTTCTTTGCGTCTTCGTATTCGGAGTTCTCACTAATATCTCCATACCCGATGGCTACCTTAATCCGTTCAGCCACTTCGCGGCGCTTCACTGATTTCAGCATTTCCAGTTCTTCTTCAAGCTTCTTAAGTCCCTCTGGTGTAAGGATAACTTCCTTATCGCTCATCTCAACCGATTCTCCTGTCATGGGAATAATTTGATTGCACGGCAACGGAACCAGTGCTGTTTACAGAGCTCCGCCCGCATACATCTTCAAAACTATATGAAGTTCTCCGGAGAAACAGAACGTTCCTCCTGATGCACTAGCCTTATGACGCACATGGCGAATTTATACTGTGAAATTATAGGGTAACGGTCTCGAAAAGTCAATGTTACACCCCCTACGGCTGTAAACGTTTTACAGCAGAAGATCAGGATGCATTTTCAGCTACTGCCGGTTCTGACTCCAGATTCCCTTCCATATGCAGCTGACCTACAAAGTTCTCCAGAATGTGCACCATCTCATCACGTTTGGTTTCTTCCATAATAACGTCCTTGATGCGCGCAGATCCTTTCAGACCTTTCAGATACCAAGCCAGGTGTTTACGCATCTCGCGCACAGCAACAGCCTCACCCTTCAATGCAATCAGGCGGTCCATATGCAAAATGGCAACGCGAATCTTCTCTTCCCCATTCGGGTCAGGAAGCAATTCGCCGGAATTCAAGTATTGAATGGTGCGATACAGCATCCATGGGTTACCCAGAGCGGCACGACCGATCATAACTCCGTCACAACCCGTTTCATCCAGCATACGACGGGCATCTTCCGGTGAAGATACATCTCCGTTCCCGATAACCGGGATGGAGACAGCCTCTTTGACATTTTTGATGTGCGACCAGTCCGCTGTACCTGTGTAGAGCTGCTCACGTGTACGGCCGTGCACACTTACCGCCTGTCCGCCAGCGCGTTCAACCGCAAGTGCATTCTCAACCACGTAGATATGCTCGTTATCCCAGCCGATCCGCATCTTGACTGTAACGGGCTTATCTACCGCGTCCACTACAGCCGATACCATCTCATAAATTTTGTTCGGATCAAGCAACCACCGTGCACCTGCATCACAGCTCGTCACTTTTGGCACTGGGCATCCCATGTTGATGTCAATGATGTCAGCATTGGTTTCTTTGTCCACAATTTTGGCTGCTTCTACGAGGGCTTCACGATCTCCCCCCCAAATTTGCAGGCTCAGCGGTTTCTCCCGCTCATCTACAAACAACATCTCACGTGTCCGCTTGTTACCATGCACGATGGCTTTTCCACTCACCATCTCCGCACATACGAGGCCTGTTCCGAATTCTTTTGCAATTAGACGAAAAGCCGGATTACACACGCCAGCCATCGGCGCAAGTACGACCTGGTTTTTCATTTCAATGTCACCAATTTTAAGCACGGTAGTCGTTCCACTCCTTTTTAAATCTGACTTTTGCATGAATCCTGGTTGTGTTTAGCTTTTTAATGCTTCTTGCTGTATAAAGTATAAAATCAACGAATGATGACAATGTTTTCTTGTTAATAAAAAACGGCGCTAGCTTCCCTGTAATTCCTCAATGCTAATAGACAGTACCCCTGCAATAAGATTGAGCTCCCGTTCTGCTACTTTACGGTTGCCTCGCTCAATCATACCCAGAATGGCCAGCGATATGCCCGTCTCGGCAGCAAGCTCCTGTTGTGTTAAACCTTTCAGCTTCCGGAAAGCCCGGATTCGATTGGCCAATTGCACGTTTTCCAAAGCTGTATTCCATCCTTTCCATCCAGTACAGACAACGATGATTGTACAAAGGTATACAAACCTGAATGCTCATCTTCGGTTACGATGTCAGCCAGCGGCACCAATACAAATGCCCGTTCACCCATCCGTGGATGCGGCAATTGCAGCCGTTCGGTATCACTCGTCTCTCCATCCATCCAAAGCAGATCCAAATCGACTGTACGAGGGCCCCAACGGATATCACGAACCCGTCCAAGCCGTGTTTCAATATCCAGCAGTTCCGTGAGCAGCTGCTCCGGCAAAAGTGTAGTCTGTACCGCTGTTGCCATATTCAGAAATGCTGGCTGGTCCACATAACCTACCGGTTCCGTCTCATACAGCGCAGAACAGCGCAGGACGGATATATGAGGATGTGCATCCAGCAACGTTAACGCCTCAAGCAGCGTCTGTTCCCGGTCACCCAAATTAGCCCCTAAAGCAATATAAGCCTCTGAAGATTCAGAGGTCGAATGTGCAATCATGATCGGTTCTCACTTTCTTGTGCGGCGAAGCTCTACAGTTACGCCCCCAAAATGAATATCGAACGGCGGATGCGGCTTCGTCACCTTGACTGTCAATGCATTGATAATAGTATAAGTGTCTAGTAAAGAAGATGCAATATGTTCGCCCAAAGCTTCAATTAACTGGAATGATTTATGTTCAACGATCTGTTTCACCAGCTCATGGATTTCTGCATAATTGATGGTTTTGGTCAAATCATCGTTACGCCCAGCCTCACCCAGATCCATATCGATCTCCAGATCAATATAATAACGCGCCCCCAGCTTCCGTTCCTCGGCAAATACGCCGTGATATCCGTAATACTCCATTCGATGCAATACCATTCGATCCATAAGTTCCGCCTGCCCTCTATATATAATGAAATCATGGTTGGATATTCGTTTCCATTGCAAAACGCTGCGCTTCTACTGGACGGGTCACCGGACCCTTCAGCATCATTTCCTCCGCAAGCCTGGAGATGCATACAGCATGGCATCACACATGTCCACTGTGCGCCGCATCGGCTTCACATCATGAACCCGAACCATCTGGCAGCCTTGCGCTATGCCAAAGGCAACCGTAGCAGCTGTACCTTCCAGCGCATCATTCGCCTGCACTTGTAAGGTGTTCTGAATGAACCTTTTACGCGAGGTTGCCAGCAGAACGGGATACCCCATCTCATTGAGCAACCCAAGCGATGACATGAGCGTTAGATTTTCGTTCAGATCTTTCACAAATCCAATGCCCGGGTCCAAAATAATCTGGTCGGGATGTACTCCAGCCTCCAGCGCAATCTGTACACTCTCCTGAAGATCGCCGACCACATCATTCAAATAATTCGTATAGTCTCGTTCTTGCCGATTGTGCATCAGGATCAAAGGGCATCCCAGTTCTGCCGCAGTGCGTGCCATCTTAGGGTCAGCCTTGGCACCCCACACATCATTGATGATGTGCGCTCCAGCCTGAACGGCCTGACGAGCTACTTCTGCTTTATAGGTGTCTACCGATATTGGGATATGTGGAGCCTGCTCCCGCAACGCTTCGATGACCGGTATGATCCGACTGAGCTCTTCTTCGGCGCCAACGACCTCTGAGCCTGGACGCGTGGACTCTCCTCCGATATCAATGAGATCCGCTCCGTCCTCCATCATCTGTATGGCGTGAGTTACCGCTCGCTCCACATTGGTATAACGTCCTCCATCCGAGAAGGAGTCCGGTGTGACATTCAGAATGCCCATAATAAGTGTCCGTGTACCAAGTTTCAGCTCTGCTGGTCCCCACGCATAGTTCCGTTCATAGATGACTGGTGTAAGTGTCATGAAGTATACCCCGCTTTCTGCCGGTACATACCCAGAAGCGCTTCTGTAACCGGGCCTATATGTCCGCTGCTGATTACCGTTTCTGTACCATCCTGATCCCGCAACGTTGTAACCGGAACGAGTTCAGCAACAGATCCTGTCAAAAAGATTTCATCTGCCTGCAGCAGTTCCCCCCAAGGGAACAAGCCTTCCTGGCAAAGCATTCCTTGCTGAGCTGCAAGCTCTAGTACAACGGCTCTGGTGATTCCCGGCAAAATGCCAGTCGCAAGTGCTGGCGTGTAGAGTACGCCCTGTCTCACCCAGAACACGTTGCTGACAATCCCCTCAGCTACATGGCCATCTCGGGTTAATTGCAGCCCTTCCGCATTTTGCACATGCTGTCCGTATCCGTTCAGTTCACGTTTTGCCATAATACTGTTCATGTAATGCAGCGATTTGAACCGCACTTCTCCTTCAGGCGTGTTACGAGGCGTCAACAGACGTTGAAGCATTTTTCCATTTTCGTATAGGGATGGGGAGGGTTCAGGTAGTGCTTTTGCTAATACGATATGATTGGGTTTTACATAATCCCCCAAAGGTAGTCCCAGCGGGGCTTCACCCGCAGATACTGTATAGCGGACATAAGCATCCTGGAGTTCGTTAGCAAGCAACAGGTCACTAATCCAGTCCGTTACCTCCGCTGCTGTTGCTGTGAAAGGAATGCCCAATTCACGGCACCCTGAAGCCATCCGCTCCAAATGACGTTCCAGCAGAAAAGGAACTCCCTGATACGTCCGAAACGTCTCAAACAATCCGAGTCCGTACAAAAAGCCGTGATCCGTCACCGGAACCACGGCTGCCGCCATATTGACCAATTCTCCGTTTATCGCGGCATATTTCATCTCTATACCTTTACCTGCTGAGACAGGAAGTTACGCAGCATTTGATGACCGTGATCCGTAATGATGGATTCTGGATGGAACTGAACACCTTCAATCGCATATTCCTTGTGACGCAAGCCCATAATCTCGCCTTCCGCCGTCTCGGCTGTAATCTCCAGACAGTCTGGCAGACTGCTGCGCTCTACAATCAGAGAGTGATAACGCGTTGCCGTGAAGGGAGATGGCAATCCGGTGAATACGGATGTTCCGTTATGATGCATTTCGGATGTCTTGCCATGCATCATGCGGTCCGCACGAATAACATTGCCTCCGAATGCCTGTCCAATCGCCTGATGTCCCAGACAAACGCCAAAGATCGGAATACTGCCCTTGAAATGATCAATGACCGCCAGACTGATGCCTGCCTCATTCGGCGTACAAGGACCGGGTGAGATCAAAATATGATCAGGCGCCAATGCCTCAATGCCTGCCAGATCAATCTCATCATTGCGGCGAACTTCCACCGTCTCCCCCAGTTCACCCAGATATTGAACCAGGTTGTATGTGAAGGAATCATAATTGTCGATAACCAGTATCATATCTTTGCTCCTCCTATTCTTCCGTCCACACAGGGAACGGTTGCTTAATTATTTTATTTTAACAGCTTCAGCTTCCTCACTGTAATTCACAGCTCTCATCATGGCCCTTGCCTTGTTGCGGCACTCCCTGTATTCCCGATATGGATCAGAATCAATAACAATGCCTGCTCCTGCCTGTACATACCCCATACCGTCCTTAATGGAAAGCGTGCGAATGACGATGTTCAGCTCCATGTTCCCACAGTAATCCATCCACCCGATCGAACCTGTATACGGTCCGCGGCGCACAGGCTCCAGTTCTTCAATGATTTCCATGGTTCGAACTTTGGGGGCACCCGTAATTGTTCCACCGGGGAATGTCGCTGCAATCACATCAAATACAGATAGTCCGTCGGCCAGCGTTCCCTCCACCTGAGACACCAGATGCATGACATGTGAATACTTCTCGATTGTCATCAGTTCCGGCACATGGACCGATCCATAGGCTGCAATTCGTCCGATATCATTCCGCTCCAGATCGACCAGCATAATATGCTCTGCCCGCTCCTTCTCACTGTTCAGCATCTCAGCGGCCATCAACTCATCCTCCGCTTCATCACGCCCTCTTCTCCGTGTGCCTGCGATCGGACGTGCGCTCACCTTGCCATGATCGACTTTGACGAGCAACTCGGGCGAACCGCTCACCAATTGGAATTCAGGACTCCGCAGCATTCCCATGTAGGGAGATGGGTTCACAAGTCGAAGCCACTCATAGATGTGTTCGGGACTGGACTTCAGAAGCTTCTCCTGCCGCAGGGACAAGTTCACCTGAAAGACATCCCCTTGCCGGATATACTCCTGCACGGTGCGTACTGCCTGCTCGAAATCTTCTTGCGGAAAAGAAGTATGCCACCCTTCGGTTTCCCGCTCCGAGTCTACTGTCTGTGGAGTACGATGGATCTGACTGTTGCGATGCTCCAGTGCCTGCTGTTGATCTTCTGCCTGCGCAAATCCCAGAATATGCAGCCAGCGCTGCTGCATGGCTGCTGCTCGCTCTTCTGCTTCCGTGTAAAGTCTGCGTAGATCGGCCTCCGTCTGATTTGGCTGCACAGGCATGTGCACCATACAGAACAAGGCCTGCTGCTCATGATCATATGCCCACACTTCTTCAAAACGCATCCACCAATAATCTGGAAGAGCCGGATTATCTTCAGCCAAGGTCGGCAGCTTCTCGAGGGATCTGGCTACGTCATAACTTAGATACCCTGCACAACCACCGCCAAAATCTGGAGCCCCGCTCACCTTTGGTGCGCTGTATGGCGCAGCCCATCTTTTTAATACTTCAAGAGGCTTACCGTTGTCTGTCGACGTGGATCCCTCTTTCAGATCGTGAATAACAGCTTCATTTCCTTTGCCGGAAATAACGGATACAGGGTGTAATCCAAGGAAGGTGTACCTGCCCCCCTTGCCGTTCTCCAGCACCATTGCATAAGGGGATGCCTGCTGCCAGGCCCCTTCCCACGTTAACGGTAAACCGCCATGATACGGCCCCTTATCCGACTTGATCATGTAAGGCATCATGGTCCAGCCTTGTCCTGCCCATTCGGTCCAGTCGGCGTATGTTGTCATCAGGTGTGTCATTGCGGTTTGCCGCCTCCATCTGTCGCTAGTTCTATTGTCTGATAGTATACTAAAGCACCGCTGCTTTTAAAAGCATTCAGCAAAAAATCCTCCACACCCGGCATGCGGGCAAGGAGGATTTGTTTCATCTCTTGTTAATCTTAAGATTCGAAGTTGTAAAGTGGTGTGCTCAGGTAACGTTCGCCGTTACTTGGTACGATTACCACAACACGTTTGCCTGCACCCAGCTGTTTAGCCACTTGCAGACCTGCACGAATGGCTGCACCGGAAGAAATACCGGACAGGATACCCTCTTCCTTCGCTACCTGACGAGCAGTCTCGAATGCATCATCATTTTCAATGTGAATGATTTCGTCATAGATTTCCTGATCCAGAATCTCAGGGATAAAGTTGGCACCAATCCCCTGGATTTTGTGAGGACCTGGTTTACCGCCTGCCAAGATTGGGGAAGCTGCTGGTTCAACGGCAACAATTTTAATCTCAGGGAAGGCTTCTTTCAACACTTCACCTGTACCTGTAATCGTTCCGCCTGTACCGATTCCTGCGATGAAAGCATCCAACGTACCGCCTACAGATTGAATTGCTTCAACAATCTCAGGGCCAGTCGTTTCACGGTGAATTTTCACGTTGGCTTTATTTTTAAATTGCTCAGCCATGAAATAGGATGGATTTTCCTTAAGCAATTCCTCTGCTTTTTTAACTGCACCATTCATACCTTCGGCTCCCGGTGTGAGCACAAGCTCAGCTCCGTAGGCGCGAAGCAGGTTACGACGCTCCATGCTCATCGTTTCCGGCATAACAATAACAGACTTGTAGCCTTTGGCTGCAGCCACCATAGCCAGTCCGATTCCGGTGTTACCACTTGTTGCTTCGATGATGGTATCACCTGGTTTCAGCTTGCCTTCTTTTTCCGCTTCTTCCACGATGCTAATCGCGATACGGTCTTTTACGCTTGAACCTGGATTCTGGTATTCCAATTTCACGAACACTTCAGCACTGCCTTCAGGTACAATACGGTTCAGACGAACAAGCGGAGTACCTCCGATAAGTTCTGTTACGTTATTAACTACTTTAGCCATATGAATGCCCTCCTTAGTGGGATGAATATTACTTAAGTCCTGTTGCCATATACATGTGCGGCCGAGCAGCCTCTAGATGTTATAAAAGAACTACGGAAATCCCTTAATGGGTCCATTCCGTCTACAACAAACCGGACAGGGCCTGAGGTTTCCGAAGATTTCTTTGTTCATATAAATCGTTTTATTCCGAGTAAACGAGTAGGTATTTGATTATTTTTATCTTATCAACGTTATACCCTATTGTCAATATGAGTACTCAAAAAAATACTCTGCCCTGGGCCCTAAGGCCGTAGACAGAGTATTTTTATCACGATGCAGCAATATGTGTGCTTGCAGGATTCAGGATGCCGGAATCTCAGCGATGACGACAGCTTCATACTTGTTGCGCAGCCTTTCCTCCACCTGGGGCAGCGGATCAGCCTGGCTCAGAGCCAGCTGCATCCGAATCTCTTCGCGGACCTCTTCTGCGGGTTGCACCTGACGCTCTTGTTTGTCGTTCACTCTAATGATGGCGTAGCCCTCTTCTACCTTCACTGGTCCTGCAATATCGCCAACGTCCAGTTGAGCGGCAAGTTTGAGAATTTCTTCGGACTGGAACGGATCATTCTGCTCAATCCAGCCCAGCCGCCCGCCCGCATCGCTAGAATAGCTGTCCGTCGATTCACTGCGTGCAGTTTCTTCAAAGTCTGCTCCCTTGTCGAGCTCATCCAGTACCGATTCTGCTTGTTCCTCTTCCTTCAACACAATGATAGACAGATCGTATTTCTCCGGTGAAACATAGTCTTCATGGTGTTCGTTCCAATAACGCTCGATATCTGCATCCTTGATCTGGATACCGCTTGTGGCAATTTTCTCAAGCAGAAGTCGGTATCCCGCTTCCAACTCAAGATCCTGCCTGGGTAAACCGAGCTGGGACTGCATTTCGTCAAAATAAGCCTTCTCCGAGTCATATCCATCCATAGCCACAGCAATTTCTTTCGCAATTTCCTTGGGACTTACCGTCAGATTACGGTCCACCGCTTCTGCATAGACAGCTTTGCGGTTTAGCATCTGGAGCAGCAATTCACTGCCATAACGCCGTTTCAAGGCTTCAGTCCATTCCTTGTCCGTGATGACCTCGCCATTAATTGTTGCTACAGCACTTCCATCTTCCTGATTGGCATCCTGAGGGGAATCTGCCCCATCACGTCCAGTCCGCAACCCTTGCACAATCATAACCGAACCCATCACCAGCATTCCAAGCGTCAAGACAATTACAGCCGTCCATAACCCTTTTTCCTGTCTTGTCATTCCGCGTCCCGTCCCCGCATAGAATCAGTTCTTGGCTTGCTCTAGAATGGTCTCAAGTTGTTCCTTGTTAAAATCGTAAGCTTCGTTACAGAATTGGCAGACCACTTCAGCCTGGCCTTCTTCCTCAATCAATTGTTCCATTTCCGATTGACCCAGACTGATCAACGTTTTCTCTACCCGCTCACGTGAACACTCACAGTGGAAATGAATATCCATTTCGTCCATGATCTGTACATCCGGCAGTACGCGGCGAAGTAACTCTTCAAGTCCATGACCCTCATCCAGCAGCGATGTTACCTGCGGCATCGTACCGATGGCCTTTTCAATCACGGTAATCTCATCATCCATCAAACCTGGCAGCAGCTGAACAATGAATCCACCGGCTACTTTCACCGAATTGTCGGTATCCACCAGTACGCCAACACCTACGGCAGAAGGAGTCTGCTCCGATTTGGCAAAATAGTACGTAAAGTCTTCACCAAGTTCTCCCGAAATAATCGGTACACTGCCGCGATAAGGCTCTTTCAGCCCCAGATCTTTGGTTACGTTCACGAATCCTTCTGTTCCGACCGCGCCAGCAACGTCCAGTTTGCCCATACTATTGCTCGGCAGATGGACATGCGGATTGCTTACATAGCCACGTACTTCACCCTTCGCATTAGCATCGGCAACAACCTGTCCAATAGGACCATCGCCTTTGACCTGAATAGTCAGCTTCTCTTCTCCCTTAAGCATAGCACCCATAATGGCTGCTGCTGTAACCGTACGCCCCATAGCAGCTGTAGCCGTGGGAAACGTATCATGTCTTCTGCGCAGTTCCTCAACCAGTTCCGTCGTCTGCACAGCAAAGGCTCTAACTCGTCCATTCATTGCTGTACCGCGAATTAACCGGTCTTGCTTGTTGTTGTTTTCCAAGTCATTCAGCCTCCTTTGGCGTAATTGCCAGTTATAGAAAAAACGGCATAACATATACGACTGTAACCCCAGCCCGCTGTTTGCCGTCTCTGTTCTTACCTTTCCCGGTTCCGCTCATAAACGATACGCAGCCCTTCAAGCGTAAGCAGCGGATCCACTTCATCGATGCTGCGTGTTTCTTCTGCAATCAGCTTGGCAAGGCCTCCGGTTGCAATGACTCTGGGTTTGGCTCCCATTTCCTCGCGAATACGCTCCACAATGCCGTCCACCTGACCTGCATAACCATAAATAATGCCGGCCTGCATGGCATGAATGGTGTTGCGACCAATAACTTTCTTGGGCTTCTCCAGTTCAATGCGAGGCAGTTTGGATGCTCGTTCATAGAGCGCTTCGGTTGCGATATGGATGCCGGGTACGATAGCCCCGCCCAGATAATTTCCTTTCTCGTCAATACAGTCAAATGTAGTCGCTGTACCGAAATCGACCACAACGAGAGGGCCACCATACTTCTCAACGGCTGCTACTGCATTAACAATGCGATCCGCGCCAACTTCACGCGGATTCTCATACCGCAGGTTCAGGCCGGTTCTTATACCAGGCCCAACCAGTAACGGTTTTTTGCCTACGTATTTCTCACACATGGCTTCAATCACATTCACCAGTGGCGGAACCACGGATGAGATGATCACACCTTCAATGTCGCGTGTTGAAATACCCGACATATGAAATAAATTATAAATCAATACGCCGTATTCATCCACTGTCGACTGACGGGATGTGCTCAGGCGAAAATGGTGGAGCAACTCCCGGCCCTGATACACGCCGAGTACGATGTTGCTGTTGCCCACGTCTACCACAAGAATCAAAGAGGTTCACCCCTCTTTCTTTTCGTTTAAATCCAGGCTGATATCCAGGCTCTCAAAAGAGTAGGTTAACCTGCCAACTGAAATTACATCCACTCCGCTCTCAGCAATACCACGAATGGTATTTAGCGAGACGTTGCCTGATGCCTCAACCTTCACATGCGGAGCCTGCTCACGAATAAGAGCAACAGCCTCACGCATCCGATCCGGGTGCATGTTATCCAGCATAATGATATCTGCTCCAGCCTGCAAGGCTTCTCTGACCTGTTCCAGGTTTTCGGTCTCCACTTCAATGGTCATCGTATGTGGAATGACGGCTCGCGCACGCTGTACTGCTTCGGTAATCCCGCCTGCACCCTTAATGTGGTTATCTTTAATCATGACCGCATCATAGAGGCCGAATCGATGATTTGCTCCGCCACCAACCCGCACTGCATATTTTTCAAGCAAGCGGTGTCCCGGTGTTGTTTTACGAGTGTCGACCAGTCGTGTAGAAAGGCCTTCCAACGCATCCACATAAGTACGTGTGCGGGTAGCGACACCCGACATGCGCTGCAGCAGGTTAAGAGCCAAGCGCTCTCCTGTAAGCAAGCTATGTGTGCTGCCTTCTACCTCAGCCAAAATCGTACCATGCGTAACTGTATCACCGTCTTTTACCATCGGTGTGAACACAAGGCTGGGATCCACTACCTGAAACACAAGTTCTGCTACCGTAATTCCTGCAATGGTCCCATTGTCTTTGGCATGTATAACAGCTTTGGACTGACTGCCAGCGGGAATCGTCACACTTGTGGTAACATCCCCTGCCCCGACATCCTCACGAAGCCAGTTTTTGATTGATTCGATGAGTCCTTCATTATATCCGTTCAGTATCATGACATCAATTCCTCCACAATCGCTTGTTCTCGCTGCTGCAGACTATGCTTCTGCCATACGGCATCGTCACGCTGCGGGAAATCCTCACGGTAGTGGGCTCCCCGACTTTCCTCACGGTGTAATGCTCCCGTGGTAACCAACCAGGCACAGGTCAACAGGTTGGCATATTCCATCTCTTCTTTGTGAGTAAACTTCTGATCAAAAAATTGCAATTCCTGTTGCAGTTTCTCCATTGCTCCTTGCAGGTTTGCGCCATTGCGGCGCAGTCCCACCTGACGCACCATCATTTTTTGCAGACGCAGGCGTCTTTCGGACACCGGTTTCTGCTCTCCCTGTCTTCCCCTACGAAAGCTTGTTGATGCGGGAATCGTTGTCTGTATAGGAGCAAGCGGAGGCAAGGATTGAATACGATCAACGATTCTCCGTCCAAATACGATCGCTTCGGACAGAGAGTTACTCGCCAGTCGATTAGCTCCATGTACTCCTGTAGAAGATACTTCCCCGCAGGCAAATAACCTGCCGATACTGCTCTCTCCGCTAAGATCCGTCTTCACTCCGCCCATCATGTAATGTGCAGCAGGAGCGACTGGAATCCAGTCTGTTGTCATATCCAGCCCATAACGCATGCAAGTCTCATAGATGGTAGGAAACCGATGTTTAATCATCTCTGCCGGCTCATGAGTGATATCCAGATATACAAATGTACTGTTCGTCGATTCCATTTCACTGACGATAGCCCGGGCTACGATATCACGGGGTGCCAGTTCAAGCTGTGCATGATACCGTTCCATGAAGCGCTCGCCTTTCACATTACGCAAATAGGCTCCTTCGCCACGTACAGCCTCGGACACCAGGAAGCGTGGTGCCCCTGGATAACAAAGGGAGGTCGGGTGGAACTGAATAAACTCCATGTCCCGGACAACCGCTCCGGCACGATAGGCCATCGCCACACCATCTGCAGTGGCCACTTCCGGATTAGTTGTGTATCGATACAATTGCCCAGCCCCGCCAGAGCATAGTACGGTTGCCTCTGCCTTCACAAATACTTGCGAACCATCAGCCTTCTGAACCAACGCACCTATACATTCTCCCTGCTCTGTAATCAGGTCAATGACAAAATGCTCATCCCACACTTCAACCCCAGGATGTTCATTCGCCTGTGCAGCCAGCGCACGTACAATCTCATATCCCGTTGCATCCCCATTGGCATGCAAAATACGGCGGTGGCTGTGCGCACCCTCCTGCGTCAACGCCAACTCGCCGTTCTCCAGATCAAACAAAGTACCCAGACGAATCAGTTCCTTCACTCCGTCCGGGCCCTCGTTCACCAATGCTTCTACTGCTTCGGAGCGGCATAATCCCGCTCCTGCAACAAGTGTATCCTGCAAATGGTAGGCAGGTGAATCATCCTCAGCAATAACCGCAGCAATGCCCCCCTGCGCATACCGGGTGTTACTTTCAAGTAACGACTTCTTCGTGATCATCAATACACTGCGTTGTTCGCTCGCCTTGATCGCAGTAAACAAACCAGCAATGCCTGAACCAATAACCAGCACATCCGTCTCCACCATCGGCAGCGCGGACAGATCAAAATCCACTAAATATTGCGGTATCATGTTAGTTCACCTGTCTTGGAGCAAGAGTAGCGCATGCTACTTCACCAGTAACATGCGCTCTAGTGATTCTCTGGCTTTATCTGCAACGGCTGGTGGCACGTAAATTTGCGGCTTCATCGTTTCCAGACATTTAACCAGCTTTTTCAAGTTATTAACCTTCATGTTCGGACATACGAGGAACTTGGTAGCAAAGTGGAATTGTTTATCCGGGCTATCCAGACGCAGCTGGTATCCTGTACCATCCTCGGTGCCTACGATAAATTCCTTAGCGGACGAATTTTTACAATATTCCAGAATGGCGGTTGTGCTTCCTACGAAATCACCCATCTCGACAACTTCAGGACGACATTCCGGGTGAACAACGAACTCGGCATTAGGATGCTTCGCTCTCATCTCAACCACGTCTTTGACCGTCAGCATATCGTGGGTATTGCAGTAACCTTCCCAGATAATCATTTTCTTGTCTGTATGTTGTTGCACATAATGTCCCAGATTTTTATCTGGCACCCAGATGATTTCATCGGAATCAACAGATTGAATGACTCTGACAGCATTGGCCGATGTACAACAGATGTCGGTCTCCGCCTTGATCTCAGCTGATGAATTGATGTACGTTACAACTTTGGCATTCGGGTGCTGTGCTTTCAATTTACGTAAGCCTTCAACGTTCACCATGTCTGCCATTGGGCAGCCTGCACGCTCGTCAGGGATAATCACCGTTTTGTTAGGAGCAAGAATTTTAGCGCTTTCACCCATAAAATGAACTCCACAGAAAACGATAACATCCGCATCGGTTTGTGCTGCCTTCTGAGCCAACAGGAACGAATCCCCTCGGAAGTCAGCGACCTCCTGCACCTCGTCACGTTGATAATAATGGGCTAGAATAATGGCATTCCGTTCCTTCTTCAACTCCATCAGCCGCTCGCGCAGCTCCCGGTTCATCTCAGCCTTGCGCTCTAAAGCCAGAGCTTCCACCTGTGATCCTCTCCTTATCGGGACAGCCTCATACGCTGTTTCATATGGCAAATCCATGTCGTTATTTTCGCTTGAGAAACGAATCACAAGCGGTTTAACACCTAATGTACACAACGTTCACGACTCTGTCAATAAATGAAAACGACCTAGAACAAGGGCATAACCGCCCATTTCCTACGTAGTACGCCCTAAAGCTCCCGGTTATCATTATCTCTACAATTTGAATTAATCCATAAAAAAAAGAGAGCCCGCGGGCTCTCTTTGTCATCTGTCACTATAGACAGATGGTTGTTATACATTAAGATGTTGGCTTCGTTCCACCATCATCCGGGTCATTGCTGCTTCCTTTGTCCAGATTCGGAGCTTCGTTAGGAATATCTCCGGCTGGCGGCTCAGGCGTTTCATCTTTGCCTTGGATACGGACGCGTACATCACCGATGTTGTCGATGATCGCTTCTCCGCCTTCGCTAGGCGTACCTTCTCCATCGTTGCTGTTCTCATCTTTTGGAGTCAGGGCACCTGTCTCGATCAATTGCTTGATCTGATCCATTTCCAATGTCTCCACTTCCAGCAACGTTTGAGCGATCAGATGCACTTCTTTGGAATGTTTAACGAGCAAGTCTTTACACTTCTCATAACATTCGTTGATGAAGCGTTGCATTTCCTGATCGATCTCGTAAGCAATGGAATCTGAGTAATTCTGTTCGTGACCGATATCACGACCCAGGAATACCTGTCCCTGCGAACTACCGAACTGCATAGGTCCCAGCTTCTCACTCATACCGTACTCCATAACCATGCTACGGACGATACCCGTCGCTTGTTGGAAGTCACTGTAAGCACCTGTACCGATTTCACCGATAAACAGTTCTTCGGAAACACGGCCGCCAAGGAGTCCAGTAATTTTGTCCAGCAATTCTTGCTTGGTAACAAGCATACGATCTTCTTTTGGCAACATGATTACATATCCACCCGCACGTCCGCGCGGAATAATGGTAACTTTATGTACCATATCGGCATGTTCCAGGAAGTAACCTACAATGGTATGGCCTGCTTCATGATAAGCAACAATACGTTTCTCACGGTCACTGATAACACGGCTTTTCTTCTCCGTACCAACGATGACACGGTCGATCGCCTCGTCAACTTCTTTCATGGAAATATCTCTGCGATTACGACGTGCCGCAAGCAATGCCGCTTCATTCAAGAGATTTTCCAAATCTGCACCGGAGAATCCTGTAGTACGCTTCGCGATGATGTCCAGCTTCACATCTTTAGTGAGTGGCTTGTTGCGTGAGTGTACTTTCAGAACCGCTTCACGGCCTCTCACGTCAGGGCGATCCACCGTAATTTGACGGTCAAAACGTCCTGGACGAAGCAAGGCAGGGTCCAGAATATCTGCACGGTTCGTTGCAGCAACGATGATAATACCTTCATTGGCTCCGAAACCATCCATTTCAACGAGCAATTGGTTGAGTGTTTGTTCACGTTCGTCGTGACCACCACCAAGACCAGCACCACGTTGACGACCTACAGCATCAATCTCATCGATAAAGATGATACAAGGGGCGTTTTTCTTTGCATTTTCAAACAAGTCACGTACACGAGATGCACCGACACCGACAAACATTTCAACGAAGTCAGAACCGGAAATACTGAAGAATGGTACACCTGCTTCACCGGCAACAGCACGAGCGAGCAAGGTTTTACCTGTACCCGGAGGACCTACAAGCAATACGCCCTTAGGAATCCGTGCACCTACTGCTGCGAATTTACGAGGGTCCTTGAGGAAGTCTACGACTTCAACAAGCTCCTGTTTCTCTTCGTCAGCACCCGCAACATCTTCAAACGTAACCCGTTTCTTCTCTTCGTTATAAAGACGGGCACGGCTTTTACCAAAGTTCATTACTTTACCGCCGCCGCCTTGAGCCTGATTAAACAGGAAGAAGAACAGCAGGAACATAATGATCAAAGGAATAAAGGAGGTCAGCAACGTCAACCAGATGCTGTCACCTTTCATAGGTTCCTGATGATATTGGAATTTGTTTGTTTCGCTTGCAACTACAAGCTCACTAATTGCCTCATCCGTAGGAGGAATATACGTTGAGAAATTTTCTGATTTGGCTCCGTCAGGCTTCTCCCTGTATTGACCGGTCACGAGGTACGTCTGACCGTTGAATTGAACCGTCAATTCAGAGACGTTATTGGCCTTGATCGCCGTGCGCAACTGATCATATCTAGGATTATCGGTGGCTTCGCCGCCATTGCTGACGAACTGGACTATCCCCACCACAACTAAAAAAAGAATCAAATAAAAACCAGAATTCCGGATGAACCGATTCATCCCCTACCTCCTCTCGAGACACTTTAATTATTTTAACATAGCCCGACATGGCTTCTCAACAGAAGCCACCAACAGATGTGGGCTTGGAACTAGCTTTAGCATTAGTTACTGTAAACTTCCGGTTTCAGAATCCCGATGTAAGGGAGGTTCCGGTACTTCTCGGCATAATCGAGGCCGTAGCCAACGATGAATGCATCCGGAATGTCAAAGCCGGTGTAATGGGCTTCAAGTTCGACTTTGCGACCTGAAGGCTTGTCAAATAGCGTAACCACACGGACGGATTCAGCACCGCGGTTCTGCAAGAGTTCGATCAGATAACTGAGCGTGAGTCCACTATCAATAATGTCCTCTACAATTAGAACCTCGCGTCCCTCAACGGATTCATCCAGATCCTTAATGATTTTAACCACGCCAGATGATTTTGTGGAAGCGCCATAACTCGATACTGCCATGAAATCCATCTCAACAGGTACCGTAATGTTTTTAACCAAATCAGCCATAAATATAAACGCACCCTTGAGCACACAAATGACCAAAGGATTGCGATTTGCATATTCGGCACTTATTGTTGCGCCTAATTCCTTGATTTTACTCTGAATTTCTTCTTCACTGATCAATACTTCCTGAATGTCGTTCTGCAACTGTGCGAACCTCCTAAGTTATACATATGAAAGCCTTACCTGAACCATAACCACTACCCCTGAATCGCTGAATCGCCTACAGTCATGTACAGGATTGCGGAAGTATTTCCCCTGACAGGAGCTACACTAGACCGGCGAACACCCGGTAACCAGATGATATTGCCTGCTCCATCACATACCACGGGAACCCGTGATCGGACAGAAGGGGGAATTTTCTCATCGATGAAAATATTTTTCACCTTTTTGCTTCCGTTTAATCCCATCACTTTCATGGTATCTCCAGGTAACCGTGAACGCACAACCAGCGGCATAAGCAGTTGATCCGCATCAAATGCGGCATGATCCGCCGATTCCGGTACATGATAGTCCTCGGGACTCATCGGAACGAGACGAACATGCCGGTCGATTTCCGTGAGAGAAAGCTCATAAGTTCCGCTCCATTGAGCAAGACGATATTCGTAAGATTGATCCTGTACGTCAGTCCGTATGCCGAAAGAAATCAGATCATACTCCCGGGTGCAGGCGAGTGTCTGTCCTATATCCAGGCTCCAGGTCGTCGCATCAGGCTGAATAACCTTGCGGCGAATGGTTTCAATACGGGTAAAGTCGACAAAATCACTGTCCAAAGGCAGATAATTCAATATTAGTTTAATCAACCTTCGTTGTAAAGCGACATGTAACTTCAAAAAGGAAGGCACCTCAAAGGTTTGCCTTCCGCCGTTCGCCTGCACTAGACACCTGTATGCGTCATATGCACCTTGTTCCATGAAATCGTCTTCATCACCCACAATTTCGGCAAGTCGATTCAAAGACGGCGTCAACTGTCCATTATATTGCCCCAAAAAAGGAAGCACATCCAAGCGAATGGCATTACGCCGATATTTACGCAGGGAATTGCTTTCATCATTAAAATACAGAAAACCCTGGTTATTACAAGCTTCTACAAGGTCTGTCTTGTTTATACGAAGGCATGGACGAATAAGTTCCACATTTTTTTCTCGCCTTTTAAACTTCATTCCCGCGAGACCGGAAAGACCACTACCGCGCAGCAAATGAAGCATCACCGTCTCTGCCTGATCATCGGCATGATGGGCCAGTGCAATGCTCGCCGCATCATATTTGGCTGCCACTTCATGCAAAAACGCATATCGCTTGTTGCGCGCAGCCTCTTGAGGACCTTGACCGGTAAGCTTCATATAAGAAGGTACATCGGCCTTCACCCATTCAAAGGCAATGCCAAGCCGGTGTGCAAGTTCCTTCATCATCTCGGCTTCATGATCCGATTCACTCCGAAACCCATGATGTACATGGGCGCAAATCAATTCCAGCGGGACATGCCTGATACTGATCTCATGCATGATATGCAAAAAAGCTACCGAGTCCGGCCCGCCCGATACTGCGACGACAATCCGATCCCCGGGAACCCATAACTGATGCTCTTCCGCTGCATCCAGCACGTTATTCACTAGCTTGTTCCAGCGTAAAGCCTCCATACCTGTTCCTCATTCCTTACGTTATGTATATGCACGCTCACAGGTCAGAATCGCAGTGCATAGATGAGTACCCCAATAAGTAATATAACGGATACAGCAAATGCATTTTTGAGCCAACGCGGTGTTGTACTTTTGGAACGGCGACGAAGAGGAGAAGGGCGTGCCATCATCTCTTTCCAGTCTTTAGCCGCGTGTCCCGCATCCTGAAACTGACCTCGTAATGCCTGAATGGTCCAGTTTCGAAATGGACGCAGGCGTTCGCTGCGCTCCACGAGGGCTGTGAGCTGGTTCACACTTCGAAGTTGTGGTAATCCTTCTGCAACCAGCGCTTTGAGTGCATCGGCTTCAAGTACATGAATGAGTAATAACGCAAAAGCAAACACATCATAGGTTCCATCTGCTGTCCGGCTACCCGCATTCCAGAATCCGCGATCATACCATTCCGTGAACTGCTTAACGCTCCGGCCAATTGAAGTCACTCCACCATAGTCGATAAGCTCTACCTGCCCATAATCGGATACCAGTACATTTTGGGGTTTAAGATCGCCAAATACCCATCCAGCCTGATGCAATTGAGCCAGCTTCTGCAAGAGTCTGAGCCCAACCAGAAGTGTCCAGTCCGTTCCCTGTCGCCGAATAAAGTGGTGCAGAGACTCCCCCCGAACATAACGCATCACATAAAAGGGAATGTCACGACCACGAATAGCGTAGTCATCCACATCTTTCAGATAGGAAGGAATACCGCTCTGTCGAAGGGCCTCATGATTACGCTGTAATTGAAAAGATTTGAGCACATTAATTTCCGATTGCAAATCTACAGGGTCAAATCCCATTTTAAGCGCATAATGTTTGCCATTTTCACCCCGCTGGACAAGAAAAACGATGCCGTTGGCTCCTTTGCCCAGCAGCTTCCGAATCGTATAACGGCTGCGATTCCATTTCCCTGTTATGACTGTTCCTGGCGGGAAAGAGGCGTCAGACAACGTTGTCACCGAGCATCCCTTCTCTTTCAATGCGATAGTTCCCTTCTATTTCCTGCTGTCCCTCCAGTGTACCATAACGGTAAAAATCAATCACCTTTTGAATCGCAGGACCTGTCGGCGTCGCTCCCTTCATTTGCAAACGTCCAAATAGCGAACGAACACGGCTCAGATCAACTGTCCAGTCGATATCCATGACAGCTTCTTCTCCGCTATGTCGTCCAGGAAAATGAAAGACGGAAAGATGGCTCTGACCCATACGTGCCTGCAAGCTAAGCATTAAATCCCGAATCCCTTCCTCCACAGCAGCCAGCTTCGGCTTCATACTGGCACTTACGTCAATGAGAAGCACGACCTGAAGTGGCGTTGTCTCGGCCATATCATCCATCACTTCAACGACCTGCGCCCGTTTTGCCGGTTCAAGGTCTGTTACCGTTTTCGGCTCGTGCTCTCCCAAAATTTGTGTTAACTCTCTATTAACCGCCTGTTGAATGGTCTGAACCACCGTTTTTCTTGTCATCATCTGCATCGTATGAGCAAGCTGTCTTGTGCCTACGATCTGACTGATTCCACCTCCGGCTTTGGCAATATCCTCGATCTCCCGACTGCCCAACTCACCAATGGTTCCATAATCAATAACACCGACCACGTTGACCGTAATTCCCTCTTCCCGCGCTTCCGCAGCAGCCAGCACGGGGCTTGTGCCTACATTGGAACAACCGTCGGTGATCAACAAGATTTGTTTCATCCGATATCCCTCCGTTTTGGGTTACTCTCCAACTCTATGACTAGCATTGCCAGAATGAAGAGACTTCAAACAGAGGAATATGCAATTAACTGACGGTGCGCGGACGTTCCATCCGGCTTATTCCAGGTACTCTCAATGTGGCCCACTCCGGACGATAATGTTCTATTTTGCCTACAATTACAGTCATATCATCATAGATCTCATGCTGCTGATAACGAATAACACTTTCAAGCAGGCAATCTGCTACCTCCTGAGGATCATCACTATCAATTTCCTGAATGAGACGCTTCATCCATAACTCTTTATTGACGGCATATCCCGGTGCATCATAGATGCCATCTGTCATCATAATTAAAACATCCCCAGGCTGAAGCTGTACGGTTACCAGATCCACCTCAATATCTTTGATAATTCCAATCGGCAGATTGCTTGCCGAAACCTGAATAACCTCCTGCCCTCGTTTAATAAAACTTGGAGTAGAGCCGATTTTCATAAACGTGGTCTCTGCCGTATATTCATCGATCAGAGCCATATCGACCGTTGCATACATTTCTTCAGGAGAACGCAGCAGCAGAACGGAATTCACCGATTTGATCGCCAGCTTCTCATCCATGCCCGACTGTAACAACTGCTCCAGTATATTTAGCGCAGCACTGCTCTCCATACGTGCCCGTTCGCCATTGCCCATGCCATCGCTAAGCGCAACCGCAAATGTACCATTGCCGAGTTCAACCGTACTGAAGCTGTCCCCGGACATCACATCTCCCCCTTTGGCGGCAGCAGCAACACCCGTTGTTATTTCAAACGTTTTGGCAGATCCAAAGGTGACTGTCGCCAGCCCCTGGCGAGGATCGAGCATCGTCTCATTCAAGACGGCAATATGCTCGTCCAGTACATCCGAGATCAGGGGAGCGATCATTTTCCGGCATTCGTCAAATCCTCGTGTATACGCATGAACAATCTCAATCTCCACATTCCCCGCTTCCAGATTAATGATTTCAATAGAATGTATGGACAGACCTAACGATTCAAGCGCATCCCGAATCTGTTCCTCCTGCTGCACCATCTCATCACTTTCCCGTTGAATTTCTTTCGCCAGGTCCTCCATCACCTGGGATACTCCTGATAATTGCTCTGCAACCAGCTGTCGACTATCTATAATCTGACGTTTCCATTGCATGTTATGTTGATGCAGACCATACTGGGCGCGCATCACTTCAAGTACCTCCTCCGGTTTCGCACATACCCTGTTCCATTCCACCGGAATCTGCTTGCCTGACATCTCCGGGTTGGCTTCAATGGAACTCATCACATCCGTCATATATTTATAGGTTTGAATAAACTTCGCATCCCAGCATTGGGCCTTCTTAAAGCAACCCGAACATGTCCCTTCGGCTACGGCATTCATGAAATGCTCCATCCCGCCTTCGTTCTGTACCGGCTCCCCCGCGCCGGACATCTGATCGAAGCTGCGTGACAGCTGGCGGAATACCTGCGAGAAGCGGGTAACCCGTTCTGCGGTGACATCCCTGATCCGCTTCGCATATTCATGCTGCGATTTTGTGTGATCCTGTGTACCAGGAACATATTTGGATATGGCCGTCAGCATGCTTTTTGGCGTCAGCATAAACAGAACAATGGCTGCACACGTTTCCCACAAGGAATTCATGACGTCTCCCGGACCACCCAGATAGATGGATAGAATGGAGGAACCCAGCAGCATACCTAACGCGACCGCAGCACGTTTCCCCTCCCGAAGCATACCCGCAAGCATGCCTGCAAAAGCAAGCAGACTCATCTGATATACCGCCGACATGTCGGCCAAACTCAGAATGAGGCCAGTAATGACCCCAACCGAGGCTCCCAGGGGGGCTCCGCCCACCAGGGCAAAGATCAGAATGAGATACCGGGAGAGCATATGCTCGACGGACAGGGACTGAATCGTCCAGCCCACGGCTCCCGTCATCACGGAGGCCAGCAAGATGATTAAACAGAGGATCTCCTCGTTCTTTAGGTTGAATTTTTTTTTCCGATACGTGAAGATCGGTATGGCTTGTATGAAAACCAGGGTGAGCACGAAGCTGAGTATGGAATCCATGGTCAGCATTAGCATGGCATACCAGCTGAAAGACGGCCCTATCACGACGGCGAATAACTTGACCATAAAAGTAGTCGTAAACACCATCGTTGGCGCATAAGATAATTCAGCGCGGTCATAAGACTCCAGTCCTCTGAACAACAGATAGAAGATGGCGATCTCCGAAGCAACAATCAGTGGTACCGGAAACGGGGCAAAGAGACTGCCTGCCAGCAATGCGGCACCTACCGGAATAATGTAATCCCTGCGCATGAAGGCTATTACCGCAAAGTAAGCAATCGCAAAGGGCGATAATTCATTCAGAATCATGGCCTTGCCCAGCAAAAATCCCATAAAGGTGAGAAGCAGCACCCATTTACGTGCAGCAACGATCTGGACGGCCTTGCGGGAGCTAATCCACTGCTTAAGACGTACTGACAGCTCCTCCCGAGCTTCCGTACCTCCTTTACCAGCTTTCATTCCCGGAAATTGAATGACATTCCACTTTTCCATCATCCTCAAGGCACCCCATTCGATTAATTTAATTTTCGTGTTTCGTTCTCGATGGTTCTGATTATAGATAGAATAGAAGACGTAGTTTGTCAGAATTGGTGGGCAGGCTTCAAAAACTTTACGACAAAAGAAACAGATGCGGCGCGGTGGTGCGGAACCCCCGGCCTTATTGTGGTTTCATCCATTTGGCAGATCCCCCGCCGACAAGGCGCTTGTCTGATTTTGAACCGGAAGCCCTTCGGCTTCGCCACGATATGAGCAGGATACCTGTGGAATGCCACGGAAACCTGTCGGTAAAAAATGGTAGACGACAAATGTTCTTATGTACTTTTTTTCCTGTGCAGAAAAGCTGGGGATATGGAACTTCACTTTACAAAAACGGCTATGAATCCGGTCTATTGTCTATAACTGACCCGTTAAACTCCAAAATTGAAAACAAACGCAAAAAAACCGCCAGCCCCAAGGCTAACGGTTTTTCTTATATTTTAAATCAGGTTGAACCAGATTAAACGCGCTTGGCTCCACGGCCACCACGTTTGCCTTCTGTGTTCTTCTTCAACGAAGAAATCCGTTCTTCGCTATCTTTCAGGAAGCGTGACATTTTATCCTCAAATGAAGGTTTGCCTGCTGCGGGCTTGAAAGAACGGCCTCCGCGGTCACGGTTAAATCCACCACCACCACCGCCGCCACGACCTTGGCCACCACTTGGGCCTCCGCCGCTGAATCGTTCGCGATCTCCTCCACTGCGTTCCGGTCTAGGAGCTCTTGGGGGTCTGGACTGTGTTTGTTGCTCAACCGGTTTGTCAACAGCTTGCTTAATGGAAAGCCCAATCTTGCCATCCTTGTCAACGTTGATGACCTTAACGGTAACGAGGTCATTAAGCTTCAGGTGGTCGTTGACATCTTTGACATAATTGTCGGCGATTTCCGAGATGTGAACGAGACCCGTGACACCTCCTGACAGATCCACAAATGCTCCAAAATGCGTGATGCCTGTCACCTTGCCCTCTAACTTGGTGCCCACTTCAATTGCCATAGAATAAAATGATCCTCCCTTAAAAATATACAACCCGATTTTTTGAATGCCAAAATCAATGCTGTGCTAATTTAATTATACCTTATGCCGCAAACCAAGGTCAACTGAGCACTACCCCTGAAGGAAGCCTATTTTTTCCGGTATAACGGCTTCAGACATATAGATAACAATCCTTGCTCGATAATGAGCCAAATTACATCAGTTCCCTGACTCTTCAACCTGAATTGGTGTTTCCTCAGGCAGATAGTATCCTTTTTTTCGAGCCAGCTGTCCTATGTATTCGGGATCCTTCAACCGGCTGACTTCATACTTCAACTGATCCAGCTTCTTCTCTGTTTCTTCCTTTGAAGCTTGCTGTGCCGCCAGGTGAGAACTCTTGTCCGAAATTTGTGCAGTCTGCACAAGGAACGTATACCCTGCCCAAATGATAAACACAACCATAAAAGTCATCCAAAGCATGAGACGCCTTTTGGCACCAGCAGATTTTCCTTGGCCTGCTTGTACTTTTGATTTGCTCATAGGTGTTTTACCCATTATCGGACCTCCTTAAAACCAGCGTTTCCACATTGCTGCGATACTTGAACCCGCACGGATCATCCAACGTGGCGTAACCCAATGTTTCAGGATTGGCCTAAACATCCAGCGGAACAACTTGCCGAAAGGTACCAAACATTGCAGCACCAGCTTACCCAGGAATAACAGTATGGCGAGTACAAAACCAATTAATACGCGCACTAACTTGTAAAGTCCTTTAGCGGGCATAACGATCAGGATGTTAAGGATATGTCCACACCAATGAATCAGCGTTCTTGCGAGTTTAATTAACATTACCACAAAACGCTGAGTTGTAACACTTAAAAGCCAAAAATAGAAGCAAACCCCTATAATCAGCCCCAAAAAGACATAAAACCGCAGCTGTCCGTGGTTCCCGGCATACAGCATCCGGAAGACGAACAGCGCGGAGGCGACCCAATACAACAGATCTAACGTGTGGACGCTCCATCTCGGGAACCGCAGCTGACCGGACAGTACCCGGTAACTGTCGTAGGCCATCCCCATCACGGCTCCCGACATCAGCATCCACATCAATGTGATCCATTGAGTATCCGGACTCATCGGAACATCTTGCCGAACAGGCCTTTACTGTTCTTCGACTGGGAACCGGGGTCCAGGTATTGAAGAGAGCTGACAGTGCCCTCGATGGATAATAAACCGTCCTCCAGGCTTAAGTTTTTGATATGTAAATTGTGCCCCCGGATGGTCAGATGCCCAAGTTCAGTTTGCAGCAAAAATTCCTCACTGTCGAAGCTCTCCACATTGGAGACACCCGTCAGATCCAGCAGTTTCCGATTCTGCATGCTCAGATGATGCTGTTTCGTCTTACTTTGCTCAACCATGGCATGTACCCCTCCTTCTTACCCCTAGCTTATGGATCAAAAGTAAAGAATAGAACCAAGGTTGGATGAAACCGAATATCTGGATAAAAGATCAACACAAAAACGCCCTTCCCTGTACGGGAAAGGCGCTTCTCTTCATTTTGCAATGAATGGTTACAAACGTATATCAGGCATCCCTGTTACCAGTTCAGCCCATTATCCTTGGCGATCGGCTCTTCCTTAACCAAGGTGTAGAGGCTGCTCGCCTCATCCTTCTTGGTACTCTCGGCAAGACGTTCCACCTTCACAGTGACCAGCTTTTGACCGAACTGAACCGTCAGCTCATCGCCCACTTTGACAGCGGCGCTGGGCTTCGCTTCACGTCCGTTCACCAGCACACGTCCCTGTTCAGAGACGTCCTTGGCCACAGTGCGGCGTTTGATCAGCCGGGAGACCTTCAGGAATTTATCAAGACGCATTATTTTACGGCTTCTTTAAGTTTGTTGCCTGCTTTGAACGCAGGAACGGTGGACTCAGGAATCACGATTTCATTCCCTGTTTGCGGGTTACGTCCGGTACGACCGGAACGTTTGCGGGTCTCAAAAGTGCCAAAGCCGATCAGTTGTACTTTGTCTCCGCTGGCAAGTGCATCTGTAATTTCTCCCAAAAAGCCGTTCAATACGGACTCAACGTCTTTTTTAGTCAAACCGCTTTTGGTGGAAATGTTGTTAATCAGATCTGTTTTGTTCATTTTTAAAAGCCTCCCAAATTGAAAAAAAAGTATCTGCGAATCCATAACAACATATCTGCTGCTGGCTCCGCGCAAGGTTACTACACATGTATTCTGGCTTGGCATCTGAAATCCTGCCTCGGTCTTCGACTTTTTTCACTTTTTGTCGGTCCTGCCCAAGAACAGTCTAAGTCCAGTACCCGAAACACCTCTTCGTTAATCACACGCTTTCTCGTGCAACCCGCCCGAGATGCTTCGACGACACGATACGCATGATGCAACTAATGATATCGGATCATCGTCCAAAATGCCAGTTCCCTTTACAATCCAGCCTTCTTCGCTGCCTGCCAGTATTGCTCCATTTCATCAACATTACTGTCTGACGGAGTTCTTCCCTGTTCACGCAGACGCTCCTCGATATACTGGAAACGCTGAATGAATTTTCGATTCGTGGCGGCAAGTGCCTCCTCCGGATCTGTATCAATAAATCTCGCTACATTGGCAGCCGCAAACAATAAATCGCCCAGTTCAAGCTTCCGCTCTTCCGCAGACTGATTATGCTGTACCGCTTCTTTCAGCTCGGCCAGTTCTTCCTCAATCTTGGAAAAGACACCATCCACGTCATCCCAATCGAAGCCGACTTTGGCCGCTTTTTTCTGTAATTTGTACCCTTTCATCAAGGCAGGCAAGTCACGCGGAATGCCGTCCAACACGGAAATCTGCTGCAGATCCTGTCCCTTGCGCTTTTTTTCCTCTGCCTTCATCTGTTCCCAGTTTTGCAATGCTTCATTCGCATTCTCTGCCTGTTGTTCGCCGAATACGTGTGGATGACGGAAAATTAGCTTGTCGTTCAATCCTTCAATAACGTCATACACGTTAAACGTGCCAACCTCTTCTTCCATCTGGGAGTGCAGCAAAATCTGCAACAGGAGATCACCAAGCTCTTCCTTCATGTGATCAGGGTCATCTTCATCAATCGTTTCAATGACTTCATAGGTTTCCTCGATCAGGTTTTTGCGAATCGACTGATGGGTCTGCTCCTGATCCCAAGGACAGCCACCTGGACTGCGAAGAATATTCACGATTTCATGCAGTCGTGCGAAGGAGCGTCTACGAAGCGCGTCATCCGTATTTTTTGGCACATATATTAATGATAAATTACCGTACCCTTCAATCCGGTCCAGATCATGCAGCGGTACCTTGTGAATGATCTCCTGTCCCTGTACACCCAAGGCATGCCCAACAAATACCGGATAATCGTCAGGATAAACGTCCATCAGGCACAGTTTTACGTCGGAAGCGGTAAACACATCGTAGACTTGTCCAATCAAGGTGTGGAGCTGCGGCTGCACCAGTTCCGTATTCAGACTGCTGGCATCCAGAAGCTGAAAACCTTCAATAGGATCGAATCCAAGACGAATAAACGCTTCATCCAGGAAACTCTCGCCGCCCAAGACACGCAGCGAGATGCCCATTTGCGGGCAGCGCTCTTTCAACAGTCGTACACTCGCTTCTGCGACCATGGGATGGCCTGGCACGGCATAAACTATCTCGGTACCCGGCTCGCCCTTGCGTGCGGCCTCAATCAGTCGGTCTGCAATTTCGTCGTACACTTCCGGAAAAGAATCCTTCGCCTCATAGATGGCATCAAAGGATGTCATCTCCAGCCCTTCCTGTTTCAAATCATTCAATACGGGATGATCCAGTGTGCGCACATACAGCGTCGCTGCATGTTTCATTTTTTTGATGATTCCTACCGTCAGCTGATCGGCATCTCCAGATCCAAGACCGACTACTGTCAAAGCTGCACTCATGTTTATAAGCCTCCATCCGAACTTTCCTGTTCCGAATCTCCATCCTTTGTCAAACCAATCGTGGATGGGCCATACATAAAGCAGAACAGGGCTCTATAATTACACGTATTATACCAGAATTAGACGTTATCCTATAATTGCATTTGCATATGATACGGTCTGACTCATTCAATCTCTGCTGCTCCGCTTTAGAATGTGAGAGCCGGGATGAATGGACGGCGTAGCGCTAAATGGAACAGCGCAACGCCGAGTTTAGCGCAGCACACGCAGTCTGCGCAGCAGCTTGGCCAGCAGCGGCCCCAGCTTGGGCACAGCCGCCAGCTCTGTGGCGGTCAGCAGCCCCGTCCGGGCCGCTAGCAGCAAGAACACGGCTGAGCCTGCGGCTATGCCAAGCAGGCTCACGCCCATCGCGGCCAGACGGCGATCGGCCGCGATACCGATGCCGCCGAGCAGCGCTTCGGCGACCCAGGCCGTGCCTGCCGCCGCCAGGCTCATGGCGGCGATTACCAGCGCCGGCTTCGCCAGGACGGCGCCAGGGGCCGGGCGCAGGGCGACAAGCCGCGCCAGCAGCGCCACATTCAGGCCAGCCGCCAGCATGTAGGCGACTGCGCCTGCCAGGGCCGCGCCGCTAATGCCCAGCGCCGGCACAAGCATGACGTTCAGCAGCGCCTTGACGCCTGCGGCGGCCAGCATGCTGAACGCGGGTGCGCGCACGGCGCCGAGGCCTTGCAGCAGCGCCGCCGCGATAATGCTGACGGTGCTGCCCGCTGCCGTCAGCGCCATGTACCGCAGAGCTTCGGTGCCTGCGGCATCCCCGTACAGCATGCGGTTGATCGGTTCTGCCAGCACCGCCAAACCGGCGGATGCCGCCAGACCGATCAACCAGAACCAGCGCAGCGCAAGGCCTGCTTGCTGCCTCACGGCTTCTGGCCCGCCCTTCAGCCGGGCTTCGGCCATCGCCGGAATAAAGAGCACAGACAGCGACGTGGCAAGCATCGTCACCAGCTGAACCAGCGGTAAGCCCCGGTTATAAATCCCGAAGGACACCATGGATTGAAGCTCATCCAGCCCCTCTCGTCTTAACAATCGCGGCACCGTAAAGGTATCGACCAGATTCATCAATGGCACAGCCAGTGATCCGAGACAGACCGGAATGGCATACATCAGCAATGTTTTGATCCAATCCCGGTTGGATCGGCGCTCTTCAGGAAGAGGGCCGCTGCCTGTGGTGCTGTATTCTTTTGTTCCCTCCAACTGTACAAGTAACGATTCATCTGTTGCAACTTCATTGCTCCAGTTGTCCCTTTTAACGCTGCGAGGAGATTTCTGCATTCCCTCTCCGCCTGGAACAGCTATCGCATCAAGCGGTTGTCCCGTTACCGATTCAGCACCTTGCATAACAGCGGGCCGTTCTCTGTTTTTCCGCCGATGATGGTACACATATCCAAGCATGGTGACTAACCCGGCTAGCCCCCCTGCCACTGATCCAAGCATGGCTCCAGCCGCTATAGTCTCCAATGAGGCGTCTCGCCCCATGAGCCACAATAACAGAACAATCATCACGGTGACCCGAACAGTCTGCTCCACCACCTGGGATACTGCTGTAGGCACCATTTGCTGCAAACCCTGAAAATATCCGCGCAGCCCTGTCATCACGGGTACAAACAACAAAGCCATAGAAGCTGCCCGAATGGACGTAACGACACTTCCGTTGCCAATCCAATTGGCAATAAGCGGTGCGCCTGTATACATCAATAAGGCCAGCACCAGTCCAATCCCACCGAGCAGCATCGAGGATAAACGGATAATTCGTCTGCCCTCCTCCGGTCTGCCCAGAGCATTCTGCTCGGCTACGAATTTGGATACAGCGACAGGCAATCCGGCGGCAGCAACAGTAATTATGAGCATATAGAACGGGTATACCGTATTGTAGATGCCAAAAACACCGTCTCCCCCCAGATTCTGTAGCGGAATCTTCTGAAAAGCACCAATGATTTTGGATATAATGGCGGCAAGCCCAAGCACAAATGCACCCTGAAGCAATCTTGAGCCTGTAGACGACTGATTCATATGACCCTCCTGCGTATGTCCATGCATTCTTTCCTTCAACGTATACCTAGCTATTATACCTGTCCAAAGGCACACAGACTAACCCTTCAAGGCATCTTGCCCTTCAGGATATCGCTCAGAAAGTCTACAGCTTTCCTAAAATGCAAAAAACTCCTGTATACCCTCAGGGCACCAGGAGTTGATCTGCTGTTTATTGCTCCATCTGTTTGCCAAGGAACCCGGCAGCCGTCTCGGACATTTTAATTTCCATCTGAGACATCTTCACCGATTCATCCTTGTTGAAAAGGATAACCGTTCCGATGGGGTCACCACCCGAAATGATCGGGGCAATAACAAACGATGATAACGTCTCGTCATGATCTTTGCTAAGCTCATAAGAACCATTGTTGGTTTCCAGGATTGTCTTGCGATTTTCCATGCAACTCTCCAGCAGTGGCCCTACCTGCTTGTCCAGATACTCTTTCTTGGAGCCACCTGCTACCGTAATAATCGTATCACGGTCAGAGATCATCGTTACATGGCCTGTGCTTTCATACAGCGATTCTGCATATTCTTTGGCAAAATCACCAAGTTCGCCAATTGGCGAGTATTTTTTAAGAATAACCTCTCCATCGCGGTCCACAAAAATCTCAAGTGGATCGCCTTCACGGATACGTAACGTACGGCGGATTTCTTTCGGAATGACCACTCGACCAAGGTCATCAATACGGCGGACAATACCAGTAGCTTTCATTTCACATGTTGCCCCACTTTCTCGAGAAGATTTTTCAACTACTGTTCCTTAATGGGTAGAGGAAAGTCCCAGAACGTTTAGTGTGATATCTTGACAATAGTATTTATCTGTTCCCATTTCCTTATACATACTTTGGAGAATATAGTTGTGTAAACTTCCACAGAAGGCGACCATGTACCCACTTCGCTCCATAGATACAAGGAAAAGCAAGAGGCAGGCCTTAAGTCCCCCTCTTGCTTTTCTGTATGGTTGTCCATATTTGAAGCGTTCAGTGTATCATCCAGACAAACGTATTTGCTGAATGTATGCACTCGCTATCTTATTTACCGCTTGTATCTGTACTTTCATCTGTTTTTGTTTCCTTGTCGGTTCCAGTTGTTCCTTGATCCGTTTTGGTATCTGTACCCGCATCGGTTTTTTCACCCTCAGTACCCTTTTCCGTTCCAGTACCGGTTGTGCCTTCAGTCGTGCCTTCTTCAGCCTTGTCTGTTTTCGGCAAGTTTACTTCTTTTACGATTTTGTCCAGTTCGCTGGTCATGAATGTGTCGATCTCGGCAGCAGCCAATTGACTTTTCAGCGTTTCTTTTTGTTCAGCAGTCAATTTCGCGTAGTCCGCTTCTGTGCGTTTCTCTACCTTCATGACGTGATAACCATATTCAGTCTCTACAGGATCACTGATTTTGTTCAATGGCAGCGTTTTGGCCGCTTCCTTGAACGCCTCTACCCAGCTAGCTACAGGTGTATCTTCATACAAGCCGCCGTTTTCTGCAGAACCTGTATCTTCGGAGTATTTCTTCGCAATTTCAGCAAAGTCTGCTCCGCCGTCCAATTTTGCTTTCACTTCTTTCGCAAGTTTCAATGCATCTTCTTTTTTACGCTCTTTTTGCGTTTTTGGATCAGTAAAGTTGATCAGTACGTGACGAACGGAAGCCGTCGTGAACTGATCTTTATTTTTCTCGAATTCAGCTTTAATCGCATCTTCAGTAACGCCTGTTTCTTTGTCCTTAATTACCGTCATGATGCGAGTCATGTAATCCTTGATGTTCTGGTCTGTCAGATTCTGAGCTTTCAGCATCTCAGTCCATTGGTCCGCTTGAACAGAAGCTTTCATTTTGTCGAATTGCTCTGTCGCTGTTTTGGCACCCTCGGTTTTGGCTGCATCACTTGCTTTTCCACTCAAATATTCATAAGCAACTTCCTGTTTCACCAGGTATTCCTTGAAATCATCCATATCCATCATTTGTGCATATTCCGGATAGAGGAATTTCATGACCCGTTGCTCCATGTCAAATTCATTGGCTGTAATTGTACCGCCTTCATACGTAGCGACTACAGCACTTGTATCCTTTGGTTCCGTTGTTGCTTCTTCCTTCTTGCCACAAGCGGCAAGCAGTGATAAGGACAGTACTGCTACCATACTCACAGACAGTACCTTCCCCACTTTTTTATACTTTGCTAACATCCTTTAGTTCCCCCTTTGATTTAAAAGCACTTTTCATGGACTCCAGAAATTTCTCTACCAGCTCCATCAGTTGCTTGTCCCCAAGCCCTTTGCCTTTGACATGAATAAGCATATGGGGTCCTTGTTCAAATTGTACACGTCTTTCGAACTGATTTCCAATGTGTGCGATTTTGGAGAGCTCAAAGGCATGTTCACGGCCTTCGTAGAACTTCACTGTAAGATCGTCACCGCGTTGGGAAATCGACTCAATACCGTAGATCTTGCCATAGACTTTCATTCTGGCTACCGCCAGCAGGTTAATCACGGCTTCCGGAAGATCGCCGAATCGGTCAACCAATTCGTCTTCTAGTTCCATCGCATCATCGAAGGAAGCAATAACCGCCACTTTTTTGTAAATCTCAATCTTCTGAATACTGTCATAAATATAATCAGACGGCAAGTACGCATCGATACTGAGATCCAGCGTGGTATTCCACTGATCGGATGGCACCGGCTCTTCGCCGAGCATCGTAACTTTACGTTTGTTGATTTCCTCTGCCAGCATCTGAGAATACAGATCGAATCCGACAGATGCAATGAAGCCGTGCTGTTCAGCTCCGAGCAGATTGCCCGCGCCGCGGATCGACAAATCGCGCATCGCGATCTTGAATCCGGAACCCAGCTCGGTGAATTCCTTGATCGATTGCAGACGTTTCTCAGCGACTTCGGTCAGCACTTTGTCCCGTTGGTACGTGAAATAGGCATACGCAATCCGGTTGGAACGACCCACTCGTCCACGCAGCTGATACAGCTGGGAGAGCCCCATTTTGTCCGCGTCATGCACGATCAGGGTATTTACGTTTGGAATATCCACCCCGGTCTCGATGATGCTTGTGCTGACGAGCACATCATATTCGCCATCCAGGAAGTCCAGAATGGTCTTCTCCAGCTCCGTTTCCGACATCTGCCCATGTCCCACACCAACCCTGGCTTCAGGAACCAACTCGGATATCTCCGCGGCCATCTCCTGAATTCCCTGTACACGGTTATACAGGTAGTAAACCTGACCGCCACGAGCCAGTTCACGTTCAATGGCTTCGCGAACAAGCGCCTGACTGTGTTCAACAACATAAGTCTGGACCGGAAAACGATTTTCTGGCGGTGTCTCGATAACCGATAGATCCCGAACACCCAACATGGACATGTGAAGGGTACGCGGAATCGGCGTCGCTGTCAGTGTCAGCACGTCCACGTTTGTTTTCAGCTTTTTCAGTTTTTCCTTATGCGTTACACCGAAGCGCTGTTCTTCATCTACTATTAAGAGTCCAAGATCCTTGAAGACCAGATCCTGTGATAATAACCGATGGGTACCGATGACGATATCGACGGTGCCTGCCTTAATGCCTTTGGCCGTCTCATTCTGTTCTTTACGTGAACGGAATCGGCTAAGTACATGGATGTTGAATGGATAACCGGAGAACCGCTCACGGAACGTTTCATAATGCTGCTGTGCCAAAATCGTTGTAGGGACTAACACAGCAACCTGTTTCCCTTCAATGGCAGCCTTAAATGCAGCACGAATAGCGACCTCGGTCTTACCGTAACCGACATCTCCACACAATAAACGGTCCATCGGACGATTTTGTTCCATATCCTTCTTGATTTCTTCAATTGCACGCACCTGATCACGTGTCTCATCATAAGGGAACATGTCCTCGAACTCCTGCTGTTCCGCAGAGTCTTTGTCGAAGCCAAAACCTTTGGACGTCTGGCGTTCCGCATAAAGCTTGATTAGATCATCAGCAATATCCTGAACAGATGTGCGGACTTTATTTTTAACCCGTGTCCACTCATTACCGCCCAGCTTATATATTTTCGGCTCTTTCTCTTCTGAACCGACATATTTCTGAATCAGATCAATCTGCTCAATCGGTACAGACAGTTTGTCTCCACCCGCATAGAGAATATGCATGTAGTCCTTGTGAATACCGCCAACCTCAAGTGTACCGATCCCGAGGTACTTACCAATCCCGTGATTTTGGTGAACGACATAATCGCCCACTTTCAGCTCACTATAGGATTTAATTCGTTCAGCATTGTCCACATTTCGAACCGGTTTGCGCACTTTGCGCTGCTTCTGCGAGAACATCTCGCCTTCGGTAACAACAGCCAGATGAATAGAAGGCATTTCAAATCCAGTTTGCAGATTGCCAATCAGCATTTCCGGCTCAGGTATATCATAATCCATCAGTACCCGGCGCATGCGATCAAGTCTTTCCTCACCGTTGGCCAGCATGAGCACCTTAACTCCGGCTTTCTGCCAGCGCTCCATCTCTGCTTTGAGCACGTTCATCTGACCATGGAAGTCCTGCATACCGCGACTGATAAAATTGAGGATGTTCTGCGGTTGGGTATGAGGAACCTGACGCAAAAAGATGGACATAAACAGCGTTTGGAAAGGACGCTCGTATATCAGATCATCTCCATCGGCTGACAGATGCAGGTCTGGAAGGGTCTTCCCATTTTGCATCAAATGCAGATTCCACTCCGACTCATCCCGGTCAAGCTGTTTCGATGTCTCCGCCAGCCTTGCTGGCTCGTCGAGTACAAGCAACGTATCTTCCGGCATGTAGTCGTAGATGGTCTTATTCTCCGGATAGAGCGGTGAAATATATTTATACATTTCAGAGAAATACACATGCTCCCGAAGAAGCTCGATCTCGCGATGGATTTCTTCTCGCAGACGAAGCTTCGCCTGCCGGTCTGTCATTTTCTCCAACTGCTGCTCAAGCAAAATAACAGCTGCATCCGCAGCCTTTTCCATACGTTCGCGATCTGCAATTAATTCTTTGCACGGCAGTACCGTGACTTCGTCAATTCGTTCAATGGAACGCTGGTCTGCCGGATCAAATGTCCGAATGGAATCGATCTCATCGTCGAATAGTTCCACACGATACGCAATGGACGATGTGACTGGATAGAAATCAATAATCCCTCCACGTACACTCATCTCGCCGCGAGATTCTACACGCTCCACGCGTTCATATCCGAGCTTCACCATCTCCAGCAGGAATGAATCCAGCTCAAGCGTGCTGCCTTGTTTAATTGTAATCTGAGCATTAGCCATCACTTCCGGAAGTGGAACATAGCGCCGTACCCCGGAAAAAGGAATAACAACAACGCCCCTGAATCCCTGGGCGCAACGGACCAACACATCAATACGCTGTCCCAATGTTTCTGGACTGGAGACAGCAGCCTCTGCGGCAACAAGTTCGTTGGCAGGATAGAGCAGCACCTGATCAGGTGAAAGCGCTTCCTGTAAATCTTCTGCGATTTTTTGAGCGGAAAACATATTGTGTGTCACAACGAGCAGGGGACGGTTCATTTCCTGATGTAGGGCAGCCAGCATAATCTGACGCGCCGATCCGGATAAGCCCGAAACCAATTGCTCCTTCATGCCGGATGTAATCCCGGTCGTAATGGACCCGAAGTCCGGATCTTTGGAAAAAGCTTGTATAAGTGCTTGTAACAAAAGGGGCACCTCTCTTATAACTTACTTGAGTATCTCACGCCTGCGCGCAGTTCATCATATTAAAATTGGATACAAATTCCTTTTTGTCCTGTTTCATCATAAAGGATTAATCGCTACTTTGCCACATCGGTTTGATGTGGCTGAGCGCGAATTAGGATATAGTCTGGTTTCGTCCCAACTGAAAAGAAGCCTCAGCAGGCTGCCAAGGCTATAAAGGTGGAGCGGTATTCCGCAGCCGCCATCATCTGTCATAAGTTCTTGCTGCAGGCGAGATCGTTATTGAAGCGGGCTCGCAAGCAGGCTCAGCTCAGGATTGAATTCCAGAGCTTCTTTGCAATAATCACATGTAATCCGGACCGTAATATCACCACCGGAATTATACGCTATTATATCCCTCCGCTCGTCGGGGGTCAAGAAATGAAAGCCCAATTGCGCTTCCGTTATTCGGGCAGAATCGATTCGTCCAATAAAAGTACGGCAATGCCTGCACACATAATTCACTGACATGTTTATGCCTCCTGAACATGGTTTATACGTTCAGTATGCCCATTAAGACCGAATCGAACCCGAATCTTGATCATTTTTCCAGATTCGCTTGCAAGGGTTTACCCGTTGAACTTCGCCATCGTTTGCTCAAACGTATGATCCAAACTATACTCCAATGCATCACAAGTCTGTTCAATGGTTTGATCGAGCGCTTCCTTTTCGTTCTTCATAAACTTCGACAGTACGTAGTCTACAATGGCATGTCCCGGTTCTGGTCGGGATATTCCCATCCGTACCCGGTTAAACTGCTGTGTACCGGTATGCTGAATAATGGATTTGATTCCATTGTGACCACCCGCACTGCCCTGGTATCGCAATCGGACTTTGCCTGTTTCCGTGTCCATGTCGTCATAAACGACAATCAGGTCTTCCAGGCTAACTTTATAAAAATCCATATAGGCCCTTACCGATTCACCGGAAAGGTTCATAAACGTCATTGGTTTAATCAGCACCGTTTTGACGCCAGCAATTACACCTTCTCCAATCAGCGCCTTGCATTTGCTCTGTGTTATGGAGATATGATGACGTTCTGCAAGTCGATCGAGTGCCATAAAGCCGATATTATGACGGGTTTTAGCGTAGTTCGGGCCTGGATTCCCGAGGCCGACAATCCACTTCATCTTGTTCCCTCCTTTGGATCAGCCTAAGGTGAAGCATAGACTTCGATTGTTATATTTCATATAATATCAACAAAGTGAGATTCGAATTGGTTATATAATTTGAACGATTATTACACCTAATCACTCCGATTGCAGTACCATCTTTCGATCGCTCTTATCCCCAGATTTTCTTTATTCCCTTGATCCAAGGGAAAAATCCGGTGATAAAGGCGCACGCTCCGCTTCTTCAGATTGGTTCTGCACTCTCCGTTTTGGTGTAAACGTAGTTTCAACTTATATCATGTTTATAGCTTTTATTCATCAACCCAGGAAGGTGAGCGGGTTTTGCGCGAAGACAACGGACAACTGACTCAACATAGCGATTTTATCTATCATCTGGAATATCACGTACCTGTACAGGTATATGACCGCGACACCCATATTGAGATCGGACTAATCACACGTTTCGATAATCAATTTGTCGAAATCGCCGACACTCTTTTTCATCGGCGCCGGTTCCGTTTTATCTCCCGCCCCGGATACTGAAATTCGGCAGGCACCTGTTTTCACTTCCCATATAACGGCACGCCGACAGGGGTTACATTTTCCATTGATCCGGAAAACGTAACCCCTCTACTACTTTATGCAGACATCCTTATTCAATTTCAAACAGCTTGCTGATTGACAATTCCTCATGAACCCGGATAATGGCTTCTCCGAGCAAAGGTGCTACAGACAACACTTTAAGTTTGCTTGTCGGGTTAGCATGCGTAATCGGAATGGTATCCGTTACAATGACTTCCTTCAGCGGTGCATTCTCCAAGCGTTCCATCGCAGGTCCAGACAATACCGGGTGAGTACAGCAAGCGTATACTTCTTTTACGCCGCCTTCCATCAGAGCATTCGCTCCCAGTACAATTGTTCCCGCCGTATCAATGATGTCATCGATCAGAATTGCTGTTTTACCTTCGATGTTACCGATAATGTTCATCACTTCGCTGACGTTCGGCTCTGGACGACGTTTGTCGATAATTGCGAGAGGTGCATTCAGGAAGTCCGCCAGTTTCCGAGCGCGTACTACGCCGCCGTGGTCAGGCGATACAACAACCGGATTTTCGATCTGTTTCGAGCGGAAATATTGAGCCAGAATCGGCACGCCGAGCAGGTGATCAACCGGAATGTCGAAGAATCCTTGAATCTGCATGGCATGCAAGTCCATCGCAATTACACGGGTTGCACCCGCTTTTTCGATCAGGTTAGCAACCAGTTTGGCTGTAATCGGGTCACGCGAACGTGCCTTACGGTCCTGTCTGGCATAACCATAGTACGGAATGACGACGTTAATCGTCTTGGCAGATGCCCGTTTAAGCGCATCAATCATAACGAGCATTTCCATCAGGTTGTCATTAACCGGCAAGCAAGTAGACTGCACGATATAGACGTGACAGCCCCGAACACTCTCAGAGAGTTTCACTTGGATCTCACCATCACTGAAGCTGGTCGTGTGAGATTCACCCATAGGAATTCCGATATAATCAGCAATTTGATGGGCAAGCTTGGGGTTAGAATTGCAAGTAAATATTTTTAATTTCGAATCAAAATAAGTCATAAAATAAAAACCCTCCGTGCTGGTTCATTGGAATCTATAAGCGTCTGCGACATGTCGGCACCCCCCGATGTTCGGGAGGCAATACTTAATATCAAAACCCCTTATTCGGGTTTGGCATTTTGTTTCTTGGCTTTGGCACGACCCCGAATTTTCTCCGCATACCCAGGTTTGTTCTCCTGGCGTGGGCGGGCAATCGCAAGATCGTTGTCGGGAACAGAATGGGTAACGGTAGAGCCCGCAACAACATATGCGCCTTTTCCTACCGTAACAGGTGCAATCAGATTGACATTGCTGCCTACGAACGCATCATCCTCAATCGTCGTTACAGCTTTATTATATCCATCATAATTCACCGTTATTGCCCCGCATCCAACATTTACGTTTTTCCCAACTTTAGCATCACCAATATAACTGAGATGAGATACTTTGGAGCCTTCATCAATTGTAGCATTTTTCACTTCAACAAAGTCACCAATTTTTACGTTGCGGCCCAGTTTGGTGCCTGGACGTAAATAAGCAAATGGACCTACGGTTGTTTCTGATCCAACCTCGGCCTGAGACAGTACAGAATGCTTGATTGTTACCCCATCCTCAATGGTACTTTCTTCGATATCTGCCTGTGGACCAATATGGCATGCTTCACCAATAGTAGTCATACCTTTGAGTATGGTGCCTGGATACAATACTGTATCTGATCCAATGGTAACATCCGCCCCGATATATGTCGATGCCGGATCGATGATCGTAACACCGTTCAACATATGTCTTACCGCCAAACGTTCACGCATGAACGCTTCTGCTTGTGAAAGGGCAAGACGATCATTAACCCCGATGGATTCCGCAATGTCATCTGACATATAGGCTTCTACCACTTCTCCATCATTACGGAAAATGCCAACCACGTCAGTGAGGTAGTACTCTCCCTGCGCATTTTGGTTCGTCACTTTCTCCAATGCAGCGAACAACTTGGCATTATCGAAGCAGTACGTACCTGTGTTGATTTCGTTCACAGCATCTTCCTGCTCCGTGCAATCCTTCTGTTCCACAATGCGCTGTACAGATCCATCTTCTCCGCGAATGACGCGGCCGTACCCTTTGGGATTGTCCAGTTTTGCTGTGAGTACTGTTGCTGCTGCTCCGCGACTCTCATGGAGCTTCATCAGTCCTTCCAGCGTCTCGCTGGTCACAAGTGGTGTATCTCCACAGACAACAATGGTAGACCCTGCTTCACTGCCGAGCAGAGATTTAACCTGCTTCACCGCATGCCCTGTTCCCAATTGTTCAGCCTGAAGCACGTACTCTGCTTTGGAACCCAAAAATGACTGCACCGCTTCGGCTCCGTGGCCGACCACAACGACGCTGCGTTCAACGCCTGCGCGAAGAGCTGCATCCAGCACGTGACCCACCATCGGTTTACCGCATACGGGATGCAGTACCTTGTACAATTTCGATTTCATCCGTTTGCCTTGCCCTGCTGCAAGAACGATTGCCATTCTTTTCAAAATTTACGACCTCCTGTTCTGAAAAACCCATCGTTTTGACCTTACCTGTATATATCCGATGAGTAACGTTCAGCCGGCTTTTGCCGGTCTTGTTCATCGCCTGCTGTCTCTGTAATCACGCGTAACAGCGGACACCAACAAATCGTGACCTATATGTACGCCGTGTACCTGCGAGCTTAACCGAATCCCATGATTCCTAAGATGCCGCCCTGTTACCAAGCGCACGCTGCGCTTTTTGTTCTTTCAACATTTTGCAGCATTCAAGCTGCGAAAATGCTCTTCTGTGAATAAACTCAATACTGAATATATCTTATTCCGGTCAAAAAGAAAAGAGAGCCATAAGACATGGCTCTCTTTTCCTTCGAACCCCAATAATGTTCTCAGGCACCTTCTTCAATGACTTCTTCCTCAGTTGCTGCGCGATCATACTCAGTCAAAACAGCTGCTTGAATCTTCTCGCGAGTACCGGAAGAAATCGGGTGGGCGATATCACGGAATTCTCCGTCAGGAGTCCGCTTGCTCGGCATAGCAACAAACATTCCGTTATTGCCATCGATGACGCGAATGTCATGAACGACGAATTCGTTATCGATGGTAATGGATGCGATAGCCTTCATTCTCCCCTCAGAGTTAACACGGCGGAGTCTGACATCCGTAATTTGCATGTGTGTGTTCACCACCTTTTTCCATCAGAACTTGGTGTATAATTCCACACAGCCTATACGAACTCCTTCTTTTTATAACCACAAAAATGTCCTAATTTCAGGAATTTTTTTATTTAATACACAATTCGACAACGTTAGTGCCAGGTCGATGGAAAAGACCCTTTCCCGACATGTAATTCGTCATAATTCTACAGGTCAAAATAGTTGCCAGGCTTGACGGAGATGTGTCTGCTCTTCGCATCAACCGCCGTCAGCTTTGCCAGAGATATGTAATCCGTCAGCAGTCGTTCTTCCGAATCAACCGATCCAGATTCTACTAATACGCCTACCCCGGCTACGGTTGCATTAAACTCGGCCAATAGGTCGATCATCCCTTGAACAGTTCCCCCGGCTTTCATAAAATCATCTACAATGAGTACTCTGGAATGCTCACGCATGGCCCTCCGAGATAGGGACATGGTATGTAGGCTTTTATGGGACCCGGATACATAATTGATACTTACGGCCGATCCCTCCGTAGCCTGATGGTCCCTGCGCACGAGCACTACAGGCAGGTTGAGCTGGGCCCCGGTCGCATAAGCAAGCGGAATCCCTTTAGTCTCGACCGTCATCACCACATCAATATCCATGTTGCCAAAGGCCGTTGCAAAAATCTTGCCGGCTTCATTCATCAATGCGGGCTTTCCAAGCAGGTCGGACATGTACAGGTATTCACCAGGGAGTATCCGGTCTGGCTGTGCAAGCTGGGTAGAAAGTCGTTCCGCAAAAGCCAGTGCCAGTTCTCTGGACACCTTTGGAATCCACTTCACTCCCCCGGCTGCTCCAGCCAGTGTATGCAGTTCTCCCGAACCACCTTCTTCGAACACTTCCTTGATAATCGCCAAATCTTCACTGATCGACGACTTCGCAGCTCCATAGCGTTCGGCAAATGTAGTCAACGGAATAACCGTATGCGGTCTAGACAATAAGTACTGCGTCATTTCAACCAGCCTTGCGCTTCGTTTTAATTTCTTCACAGAGATCCATCCTCACGATCACGGAAAACATCCAAATCCGAATAATTATTTAAAAATATACCACCTTTATACGTGTTTGTACATTATAAAAGCGAATTTTAAGTTAGCATACGTACGGCATATACTTCTTTACAGAAGCCTCGAAGTCCATTGAAGATCCGTGCAACCTTGGACTCCTTAGAGACCAGCCCAAACACGGTTGGGCCGCTGCCAGACATTAATACTCCGTCTGCTCCGAGCCGAATCATAGCATCTTTCAGATGCTGAACTTCCGGATACAGCTTCAAGGTTACATCCTCAAGCACATTCCCCATCTGCCCGCATACTTCGGCAAAAGATTGATTGCGAATGGCCTGCTCCATTTTGGCAGCACTCGGATGACGAACAATCTTGTCGCTGCGGAAACGTCCATAGACATCGGCAGTGGATACATTGATCGGCGGCTTGGCCAAGATCACCCAGCATTGCGGAGGATTGGGCATCGGTGTGAGCTTCTCCCCACGGCCTGTGGCGAGTGCTGTTCCACCTGTAATGCAGAAAGGCACATCCGAGCCCAGTTCAGCTCCAAGCTCTTGAAGCTCTTGATCCGGGATGTTGAGACGCCAGAGGCGATTCAATCCACGGAGCGTTGCTGCTGCATCACTGCTGCCACCAGCAAGTCCAGCGGCCACCGGAATTTTTTTGTCCAGATGGATATGAACTCCGGTTCTCACGTCATAACGCTCTTTAATAAGCCTGGCTGCCTGAAAAGCCAGGTTCTTCTCATCCAGGGGGATATATCCCGCCTGACTGGAGATAAAGATCGTGTCACGAGGAAGCTCAGACATCTCCAGTCGATCGGCAAGATCCACCATCGTCATGATCATCTCAACTTCGTGAAATCCATCTCTTCTTTTATGTAAAACGTCTAGCATCAAATTGATTTTAGCAGGCGCTTTTTCGTAAATTTTCAAGGCGTTCACCCGTCCTCACCTTTTCCCTAAGACAACTTAACATATTATATCAAAATGGGGCTGTCAAGTCATTTCTATTCCGCATCCATGGGGAAAAAGCGAGGTCATTCCTGCCGGATTGCCCCGCTCTCCAAACCGATTGAACCGGATTACGATTTGCGTGCCGCTTCTTCCGCAAGTTGAATGGCCCGTTTTACCATATTGCCTGCATCCTTGGCTTTGATTCCGCCCCAGCCTTCTTGCTGAACGGTATCATAGAACCCTAGGTCTTTCGCCAGTTCATTCTTGAGTTCATCCGACATTACACTTCTTCTCCGGCTCATTGGATCATCCTCCTCCAAAATGTTTATTCATGATAAGTCCAGTCGTATTCGGGACTATTTGCCCCCAGGCCAAGCTCATTTCCTTTGAGCTACTCCAGGAAAATGCCTTAAACCTGTTCAAATAGTATGCCGCTTCTTCCCTAGACTCATTCCTGATCATATATGGCTTCCAGATGAATTGAGCGTGACTTCCAAAAAATAAAAAAAGCGACCTGCCCGAAGGGCAGAATCGCCGTAAATCGATACTTACGTCTCCATGTAGGGGCTATGCGTCTGGCTGCCTGGATCAAATACCATGACTTCCACCGATTCCGTAAGTATATCAGCATAACTGTAGGATACTCGCTTGAAAGTTTCTTGCTCCTCATCAAGCTTAACAATAAAAACAGAAGGGTACGTTTCTTCCAATACACCCGTACGCTCAATGGTCTTACGGCGGCCACCATTAGCCCGCAGCATAATTTTCTGACCGATATGTGCATCGAGATTGCGTTTGATATCCAATAGCGTATTTTTAGCCATTGTCGACGACCACCTCTTTTCTTGTCCATTATACCGGATTTTACAGTCATTGTCAAATCAAAACTAATTATTATATCAGTATCAAAAAGTTGTTGTCAATGAATTTTTTTGCAAAGAAAAAAAGCCCCAAAAAGGGACTTTATTCTGCTATCTTTAGACGGCTGACGGATTCACTTTTAACGTAGATAAATCATTCAATCCCGGCAGACCTACCCGATAACTTCCCCGTGTCTCTACGCCGCCCACACCCTGGCTACCACTGATCGTGTTATGCAGAACGTCGTTCATGTTCACCGTTTCCCGCACCGACGTGAAGGCAGCCTTGGCTGCCACATAGACCGGGTCAAGGGCATGAATGAGAATTCTGCCTGGTGAACTCGCAAAGTTTGCCCCAGCCCGCAGCAGGGCTTCAAAATGGGACTGACACGCGCCAGCTACAATCGTGAGCGCATCCAGATGACGTTCATATTGCCTAGCCACCTGAATGGCTGATACGAAATTTTGCGAATTCTTGTAGCTTCCCAGACTATATAAGTCATAGGGCTGACGAGTCTTGAGTACCCCGTCATGGCCGGTAATGACGACGATATCCGGACGCACTTTGGGAAGCAGACGAAATAAAGTGTCCGCCATGGCAGACTCGTGTACATATTGCCCCTCTGCGGGAACACGAAGCTGCTCATAAAGGTTCATGCTTTTTTTTAGATAATTGGGATCGCCATCCAGGTGCAGCACTTTGCCAGGCATCTCGAAATAAGCAGGGTCTTGTTGGACAGACCATTCCTGTAGCAAGCCTTCACGATTGCGCTCGGCCTGTTCCATCCGATTCTGCTGCAGACGCGAAAGCGTCTGATGAGCCTTCACATGGGCCTGCCTTGTCTTGGCACTCTGCGGTTCATAAGGAACCTGTATCAAATCGTCCACAGGGGAATCGGCTAACAGCCGGAACTCGGTCCCTTTAATGATGGCACCGTCCGACTGGAGGCCTTCCACCCGGAAAGTCACATCTCCACCGTATGACTTACGAACGACCAAGTCTCCGATATTCATCAACATAATCACCTCTACCCCATCGTATGGGCAGAAACCCGGATTGGTTCATCCGAATTTTTACAGAGCTGCGCGTACCCCGGCTTCCCACATTACGGTACTGAGTGTGGCGTATTCCTGCAAACTCAATGTTTCTCCTCGTCTCGAAGGTTGAATACCAGCCTGCTCCAACAGCTGATCAGCCTGTTCTCTGTTCTCCTTTGTGAAGAAACGAGCTTTCAGATTATTCGAGATCGTTTTTCTACGCTGAGCAAAAGAAGCCTGTACCACTTCGAAGTAATGTGCCTCGTCGGGAATTTCAACCGGCGGCTGCTCACGCACCTTCAGCTTGATTACAGCCGATTCCACATTAGGCTGCGGAATAAAGACTGTAGGCGGCACAACGCAGACCAATTCCGGCATACTGTAGTACTGAACCGCAATGCTCAGACTGCCATAGTCCTTTGATCCTGGTGCAGCAGCCATACGTTCCGCCACTTCCTTCTGGATCATGACCACAATGCTGTCCACAGGTAGCTTTTCTTCGAGTAGCTTCATCATGATTGGCGTCGTTACATAATAAGGCAGATTGGCTACAACACTCACTTTATCTACCGTTCCAAAATCCGTACGGAACAGCTCAGCCAGATCGAGCTTCAGCACATCCCCGTGATGCACACGAACGTTCGGATAAGGCTCCATCACTTCCCCCAGAATCGGTAACAGTCGCTGATCTATTTCTACAGCCGTTACAGGCCCGGCTACCCGAGCCAGACGTTCTGTGAGTGCACCAATACCCGGTCCGATCTCAAGCGCGCCCTTGGACTCGTCCAAGTCAGCTGCATTTACAATTTTGTTCAATATATTTTGATCGATCAGAAAGTTCTGACCCAGGCTCTTCTTGAATGAAAATCCGTGTCTTTGAATAATTTCTTTGGTCCGTTTGGGTGTTGCAATCTCTACGGTTTCTTCCATGCCCTTCATACGCTCACAATCCTTCACGTTCAATTTGCGATAATGCTTCGGAGAACTCTTCCCGGGTAATCTGGAATACACTCAATCGCTTGTGGAACTGCTTGCCGTTGCAATAACCAATGCCCAGCAAATTGCCCATCTCCATGCGACGTGCAGCAGCCTGTGGGTGCACAATCAGTCCCGCCGCAATCAGATCCTCCCAATCGATCAGACTTGGTGCGCCTTCATATGACGTATGCACACGAGCCAGTGCATGACGAATCGCCTCCGGTGAGGCGTTCTCCACTCCGATGTCGCCTTTGCGCGTAGCATCCGCCTCCGGAATGAAGGCATGCTTGCAACCAGGTACTTTATTGGCAATGATTTTACGAATACGTTCACCCGCGTGATCCGGGTCTGTCAGTACGATGACACCACGTCTCTCTTGAGCAAGTGCAATCCGCTTTAGAATGCGCTGGTTGATGGCCGATCCACCGGTCTCAATTGTATCTGCCTGAACCGCACGGCGAATGGCTACGGTGTCATCACGGCCTTCCACCACGATCACTTCTTTTATCATGTTCCATTTCTTCCTTTCTAACGCAAAAAGAAGAGGAGTATCCTCTTCTCTGCTAAACGGCGGGGGAGACTGAATTCAGACCCCTCCGACGCATATTCCGCATGAATCATTCATGCTTATATTTTATAGCATTCCCATATCAAAGTAAAACGATTTTAGTTTGCTTCCGGCTTCACCGGACCAATCACATATACCGTCTTGCCTTTCTTCCGTCCGAAGTTCAGGGCATGCTTCACACTATCATAATACACATCAATTTTGTTGCCTTTAATGGCACCACCGGTGTCTTCCGCACGACGGAAGCCAAGGCCCTCGATATACACCCACCAGCCAATCGGAATGATTTTGGGATCAACCGCAATGGTACGTCCCTCGGTTACCCGAGTGCCTGATGCTGTTTTTGTGCCGATACCGGGCTCTTCAGAAGAGTATGCCGTCATGGATACATTTTTCAATACTTTTGAATATTTAAAAGAATTGCCTGAGACGGTAATTACTTTGCTGCCCGAGGCAGCGGTTTTCTTCGAGTTCGTGGTTGTTGCTGTTTTGGTTGTAGAAGTCTGCGCCGATACCGTCTGAATCACTGGCTCTTTCACAACAGGTTTTGCTTTGGTGCCAACGGCGATAACTTTATCGACGCGATTCGTTGCGATCGATTTACCCACCATTTTTTTGGAGACCAATTCTCCATCCTGGAACACTTTTTCAATATGCTGTACAAGTGTGCCTTCTTTACCGCTCACAACGACACGATTGTCGCCTTTGTATAAGCTAGGGTCAGCCGTTTTGATCACTTTATAAGCGATCGGCTTTTCCACTTCCACCGTACGCTTGGTTACGCGCACTACCCGAATTTTCATATCCGCTTCAACAGTGGTTCCCAGCGCAGGATACACTTTGTCTTCACTTGCAATCTGAATACCTGATTTTTTAATCGCATCTTTTACCGATGAATCGGTTGTATACAGAGTCTTGGTGTCTCCGTCTGCCGTAATCTTAACTGGAACTGCCCGCTCAATAACGATGCGGTCTCCATCTGTGATCGCCCCGTTCAAGGGCATGGATACCTGATCGTGAGGGCTGACTGTGATTGACTGCTCCTCCAGCATTTCCTGAAGCATTCCTGTACGAGTCTCTACCGCTTGAGCTTTGCCATCAATAACCAGTGAAATTTGTTTCCCGGCCTGACCGTAAACGACTAACAAGATCATGATTGTAAGCGCAATTGAGAAAATCGCGATCAATGCCATTTGACGCAAGTTCTCATGCTTCCACCGCAACGCGAAAGACTTACTGGATGATCGTGACTCATGGGTCTCTTCTGGTTGGAATGTGCCCACTTCTCCGTCCTCCTTCATAGCCTCGCCGTCTAAAGTAATGCATGATGTCTTTGACGCGACTATACCAAATTTTCTACAGAACACAGATCGGACCAACATAATCGGTTCTGCACCATGAATCACTCTTCGCAACATGATGTCATCCTCCTGAATACTTACCGTATGATGACAGTATTTCTTTAATTCAAAAACAAAAAAGCCAAAGAAAGAGTTTAAGAGGAACTCTTTCGTGGCTTCCGAATGATTCTGAATATCGGAAATTCATGCACGAGGTTGCCTCTCTTTTTCCGCTTGCGAGGTTAGCTGTCGGGTTCGGGCGAAAGAGAGCCGCCCTATCTCCGGTCACCCGCTCATGGCGGACGCCCTTGAATTCACCCCGAGACCCAAAGAAGAAATCAAATACGGCTTCGCAGATTTATACGCTGCTTTTGGGTCAGCGCATGTTGCGCATCGGCTGAAATCACCGATGTTTAAGCCCTATTGGTTCCCCCGCTCTCCGTTAACGGAGACTCAGCGAGACTGATTCATGAAAGTAATGTTGTTTCATCGGAAAGTGTCCCTTTGTTCATCCCCCGAACATCTGTCCAATTTTCCGCACAACAATTCACTGAAAAGATGATATCCTGTTTCTATGCATGTTGTAAAGCGTTGTTCAAGTACGTTTTTCTAAATATTTGGTTAAAATATTGTAATATTCTTGATTTATTTGGATCAAAAAGCAAATTAACTCCGCCTAACTCACTTTTTCACCCGTTTTGCTCGATATTTTAACGAATCCCAAATCGTTCCATGGCATTTCTGGTCGTTATTGCTGCAATTTCCTCTACCGAAATGCCTTTAATTTCCGCAGCTGCTTCTGCAACCAGACGTACATGCGCTGTCTCATTTCGTTTTCCACGATAAGGGTGAGGTGTCAAATAAGGAGCATCGGTTTCGATGAAAAATCGGTCCATAGGAACCTTCTCAAGTACCTCTTTCGGCTGCTTCGCATTTTTGAACGTGATTGGCCCTCCGAAGGAAAGATGGAAGCCCAAATCCAGGCACATTTTTGCCGTTTCCCAGCTGCCAGAGAACGAATGCATGACACCGCCTACTTCTCCAGCCTTTTCTTCACGCAGAATCTTTACAATATCCTCATGCGCATCCCGGTTGTGAATGACAATCGGCATATTCAACTCACGAGCCAGTCCAATCTGTTGTCGTAATACGCGATGTTGAACCTCTTTTGGTGAAGTGTCCCAATAATAGTCTAGACCAATTTCACCAATGGCTACCACTTTTTCATGCTTGCATAAAGATGCAATCCATTCCAGATCACCCTCCTGCATCGTGATCGCATCTACAGGGTGCCAACCTACTGCAGCATATATAAAATCATAGGTTTCAGCCAGCTTCATCGTGGTTGGAATGGTCTCCCGGTTAAAGCCTACGTTAATCATGCGGCCAACGCCTGCATCCACAGCACGCTGAATCATTTCCTCGCGGTCCTCGTCGAATTGTGGAGCATCCAGGTGGGTATGTGTGTCGAACAACATCATTTTGTATTTCTCCCTTCGTGTCGAATCAACGACAATCTCTTCTTTATCCACTCTGCAGATCTTAACCAGAAATAAATATTACTAATTAGATCGTGCTTTTATCTATATTTCATTTCATTCGTTCGTTGAGCACAACATGTAGAGCGAACGAGTTCTTTCATATCTATATGTTGCTTAATTTTAGCCGACTGAGTTGTATTCTAATTGCTCTGATTACAAAATTATGTCGATCTACATGTACTCTCCATTAAAGCAGATTACTGTATCATGAAAATAGCTCTTTTAGAAAGCCTTTTGCATCATGACTCATCAACAGCATTGCACACCATTTAATGTGAGAAATAGGGGCGTATATGGGACGGTAATTCATGAACAATCGCATCCACCTTATTTTGCGGATAATACAAGTGATGTTTTCCCCGATGAAGACCACTGATTGAACGGACGATGTCGGACATCTCTGACAACTCATGTAACTTGTCTTGCCGATCAAGCAGCAGAATCTGCTTGTCCGTCGATTCATCCGGACGAAACACATCATACGGATTATCCGATGGAAAATCAATTTCCAGATCATACTCGGGATTGAGACCTGCTACAGTGAAGGCTTCCCGAATCTCTTCAATCATGTTTACGTCGATCTGTTCAATCTCTACATACTTATATAATTTGCGGTCTATAAAACGTTCGCATAACTCACTTAGAACAGCATCGTCCTCTTTGCGCCACTGCATAAATGCCGTCTGTATCAAAGCTTCGTCCAGTTGTAAATATTCGACCACCGATATATCTCCATCGAATAACTGGGGCAGTGGATCGATCATGAAGCGGAATTGGAAACCTTGCTGTATGAGACTTTTCGCCCGCTTAAATATTTGCCGCAGTATAATTTCCGAACTTCGGGTAACCGGATGAAAGTAAATTTGCCAGTACATCTGGTACCTGGACATCAAGTAATCCTCCACGGCGTGCATGCCCGACTCCTTAACCACGATTCGTCCGTGATATGGACGCAGCATACGCAGGATACGGTCAAGGTCGATCGTCCCATAATTTACACCTGTGAAGTAGGCATCCCGCAGCAAATAATCCATGCGGTCCGCATCCAGTGGACTGGTGACCAAATTAACAACAATGGGCTTTTCATACGTTTTTTGAATAACTGAAGCCACTTTCTCGGGAAAATCGGGAGCATACCGTCTTAAGATCGCCCCTACTTCGGTATCACCAGTAATGATCCGACAAGTCCAATCCTCATGATTCATATCGAAAGCTTCTTCTATAGAGTGAGAGAATGGCCCATGCCCAAGATCATGGAGCAATGCTGCGCAAAGGGCTACCGTTTTTTCCTCCTTTGGCCAATCTGAATAGTGACTTCTTTCGAACTGGGAAATAATCTTACGCGTAATTTCGTAGACACCCAGGGAATGTGAGAAGCGACTGTGCTCTGCACCGTGGAAAGTTAGAAATGATGTTCCTAATTGACGGATTCGGCGTAAACGTTGAAACTCGGGCGTGTTGATCAACTGCCATATAATCGGATCTTGCACATGGATATAATTATGTACCGGATCTTTAAACACCTTTTCTTCCGTTAAACGCTGTTCCATGTCTATTCACTCCTTTAAATATCGTTTGTAGTTGTCGCTTTTAAGTATAATACCACCAAGGATTCGACACGCTTTGACGAATCTTGTCGAATAAGGTAGTTTTGTCGTTTTCCAAATCGACAAAGCTGTCATGGATGTTTAAATACGAAAAATAGCTTCCAATCCCTTACCACTCGTAATCTTATCAAAAACAGCCTTTATTTTAAGCTAATTTTAAGGTTGACTGTTTTGGGAATCGTTGGTATGATGAGTATCATAAAACATAAAATAATGTCGAATAATGACAATGATCGTTAGCTGAGAGGAGCACTGATTATAATGATGAAATCAACAGGTATTGTAAGAAAAGTGGATGAACTGGGACGGGTAGTTATTCCAATCGAATTGCGCCGTACGCTCGGTATTGGTGAAAAAGACGCTCTTGAGATCTATGTTGACGGCGAGCGTATCATGTTGAAAAAATACGAGCCAGCTTGTATCTTCTGTGGCAATGCAGAGAACGTTACTTATTTCAAAGGTAAAATTGTTTGTAACGAATGTATTTCCGAAATCCCTGCACCTGTGACAAAATAAGAAATATCAGGTATAATGGTCTTATTAAATTGTTATTTCTAACCTTTTTATATTCCTTGATCGCCTTCCCGGTGTGAACCCCACCGCTGGAAGGTATTTTTTTGCTTTATTATGGTTTTCATTACCCAATAGATTAAGCTACGAGTCTGTTTAGCTTCAAAAAGCAGAGCGGTGACGTTTGAAATAAATTTTCTCCGCTCTGCTTATTTTCATAATCCGTTAAGGTTGGGTCTAAGGTTCCTTTAAGTTTATGTTCCCTATTCCAGTATATATTTGTTGATCCGTTATTAGATTAAAGCATTATACACATCTCGTTTTGTCAAACCACGATCCGTTGCCGTTTTCTTCATCGCATCTTTCCGACTAAGTCCTTCATTCTCATAATGACTTACATGATCCTCCAAAGACAGCAGTTGCCACCAGGCTTCCCGCTCGGCCTTACGCTCCTCTTCCCTGATGCCTTCTACAAGCAAACAATATTCCCCAAGTGGTGGATGTTCCTCAAGCCAGTCAATGCACTCTTGGATACTGCCTCTTGCGAACTCCTCATGACGCTTCGTCAGCTCACGTGCCAGTACAATCGACCGATCACCCAGAATCTCTTCGAGATAGGCCAAAGTTTTGCGAATACGGTGAGGGGATTCATAAAATAGTAAAGTACCGTTGGACTCATTAAAAGCTTCCATCACTTTTCGCATGTCTTTTTTCTCCCGCGGCAAAAAACCGCCGAATGTGAAACGCTCCGTCGGTAAACCGGATACGATTAGAGCTGATAACGCTGCATTGGCTCCAGGAATGGGAATGACCGTAATTCCGGCTTCAAGTGCAAGTTTTACAAGATCGGATCCAGGGTCCGAAATGGCCGGCAGACCGGCATCACTGACGAGCGCCAAATTTTTTCCTTCTATTATATAGCGTATTAGTTCAGGCCCACTGGCTCCCTTATTATGCTCATGGTAACTGAACAACATCGATGGTGTAATTTCAAAATGGGTGAGCAGCTTTCGAGTCTGGCGTGTGTCTTCTGCTGCAATGATGTCACAGCTCTGCAATGTTTTGATTGCTCGAAATGTCATATCGTCCAGATTACCAATCGGTGTTCCTACCAGATATAATTTTCCGGCATCACCCAACTGCTCCGCGTAGCTCTTCTGAATATGCAATGTCATCTATAACCCTCCTTCCGTTGTATGTTGTACATGCTGTGCCCCGTAATATATGTCCATAATTTCTTCGCAGTATTTCCCCTCTTCATTGTAGACAATCAGCGGTGGAAGCATGCGTACCTCCGGTTTTCCATCCTTGAGTGCTTCAATCAACACCATATTGGCTTCCAAATGAGCACGGGGATGTACCATCCGAATTCGCTTCGGTTCAAGTTTATACTCACGCATCAGAGAGATGATCTCGCCTAAACGCTGCGGGCGATGAACCATGGATACTTTACCGCCATTACGAACCAGCCGATTACAGGCCTGAATGACTTCCTCCAGCGTACACCCGATTTCATGGCGTGCCATTGCCTGATGGTTGTTCATCTTGAGATCACTTCCATTCAGCGGCATATACGGAGGATTAACTGTTATGGCATCGTATACCGCATGGCCCGTATCTTTCACAAGTTCACGCAAATCACCTTCATGAATCGTAATTGATTCCTCCAATGCATTCAGCTGTACGCTGCGGCGTGCCATATCCGCTAATCGTGGCTGAATTTCAATGCCCTCCAGACTCGCCTGCGTTCGTGTGGTCAACAGGATGGGAACAACCCCATTACCTGTACACAAATCAAGCACACGACCACGCTTGGGTACTGAAGCAAATCGGGCCAATAATACCGCATCCATTGAAAAACTAAACACTTCATCACTTTGAATAATCTTCAAATCATGAGAGAGCAGATCGTCGATTCGCTCCGAATCTTGCAATTTTACTGATTTTTCTGTCATATGATACACTCATCCTCCGGTACTCTATATCTCAGACAAGGTTCTTAACCTTGAAAAAAAACCGTAGGGGATCCCTACGGCCACTTCATTTATTCAAAAAAGACAGGCAGAACAGACAATCGCCTTCCGTCCGCAAATGTCCATAATAGACATTGCAGATATGGAATCCTTCGTGATACAACCGAGCCAGATTATCATACCCTTCACCTACAACATCTTCACCAGTAGCTGGACCCGCAGGCCTTGCTACCGGAGCGAGCGCCGATGCGATGGGCAGATCTGCCGGTACCTCACGCTTCAGCAGTTTGCGTAACTGCTCATTCTCGATGGTAAGCCGCTGATTATCCTCAAGCAGCTCTTTAACAATCATTTTTAACTCTCCTAAATCACTGTGCAACTGACCCAATTGGGTTTCCATTTCATGAATGTGCGTAAACAGATTTTTCTTTTCCAAGTTTCCACCCCGAAGCAACCTTTATGGTTTACTTGATAACGACGTCATCCAGCGGAAGTTCTTTGACTTTACTGATGTCGAACAGTTGAACATGGACTGTGCGATTACCGGCATTGATGCCGACAACTTTTCCTTCACCCAAAGAGGTGACGACCAACTTGCCTACAGCCGGCAATTCTTCTCTCACACTTTCATAGTTATCATGCTCAAATTTCAGACAACACATGAGTCTTCCGCACAACCCGGAAATTTTCGTCGGATTCAGTGACAGGCTCTGATCTTTAGCCATCTTGATTGATACCGGCTCAAAGTCTCCCAGCCAGGAAGAACAACATAATACTCGGCCGCAAGGTCCAATCCCTCCAAGCATCTTTGCTTCATCACGTACACCGATCTGTCTCAGTTCGATCCGTGTCCGGAAAATGCTTGCCAGATCCTTGACCAGCTCCCGGAAATCCACTCTTCCTTCAGCTGTAAAATAAAAAATAATTTTATTGCGATCAAACGTAAATTCCACATCGACCAGCTTCATTTTGAGGCCATGGTCTTTGATTTTATTTAAACAAGTACCGAATGCTTCTTTTGCTGCACGCTTGTTCTCATCTACAACACGGGCATCTGTCTCGCCCGCAACCCGGATGACCTTTTTGAGCGGCAACACCACATCAGACTCGCCTACTTCTTTCTTGCCAACGACAACCTTACCGTACTCTACCCCCCGCGCTGTCTCCACGATAACGCAGTTTTCTTTTTCAATGGGAAGGTCCAGGGGATCGAAGTAATAAATTTTGCCCGCTTTTTTGAAACGGACACCCACTACACTGTACAAAAAATTAACCCCCTCGTAAGCCAATCCCACTTCGTCTGAAGCCCTGTCTTCTTAGGGAACCCGCCGAAGTTATAACCGTTTGCATATGATTGGAACAAAATCTGTCCTCTCCCACTCTTATGCCAAACCGATCAAAAATTGCTCCAGACAAAGCTGGCCATTGACATTGAAACGCAATTTTTTTCTGCATGCTGCGGCCATATCCATATAGGAAACCCACTGCTCGGTGCTGCGGGTATGAGCCAACTGAGACAGCATGTCCAACTGATCTATAAAAACGATATGTTCATGCCTACCATACTGGACATACAGCATATCCCTGAACCATAAATGGAACAGGCTAAGCATCGTATCCAGGTGTTCTGAGAGTCCGGTTTTAAAAAGCTTCTGCTGTGCAGAGATCAATGATGTACTTCCTCTACCCAGGGACTCCTTCCCTAATTGTAACATTACGTTTCTAATTTCTGCAAACCAATTCTGCTGGAGAATTTCTCTACATGCTTCCAGTCCTGACGCTAAATGGACGGCAGAGCGAGCCAGATTGCCAGGGTGCCCTTCCGCAATCAGTGATTGCAGCATCTCTTCCGGATTCAGTGCACTGAAAGGAACCAATTGAGAGCGTGAACGGATGGTAGGCAGCATTGCCTGTCCGTTATCCGTAATCAATATGCCTACCGCGGGCACTTGAGGTTCCTCCAGAAACTTCAGCAAGCTGTTGGCCGCCTGTACGGTCATCTTCTCGGCTTGTTCGATAATATATACTTTGGGATGCCCAGCCTCTGATCGGTACGAAAAGATACGCTGCAGATCCCGAATTTGATCAATTTTAATGTTATTTCCATCCGGTGCAAGCATAGTTAGATCCGGATGATTTCCATGTTCCACCTTGCGACATTCAAGACAATGTCCGCAGGCATCATCTTCAAGCTCTGTACAGAATATCGCTTTGGCAAATGTTATCGCCGCCTGCAATTGTCCACTGCCGGATGGTCCGCTAAACAAATAGGCATGACTTATGGCATGACGTCTCAAACTACTCTGTAACATCTGCTTGGCAGCCTGTTGACCCATAATTTGTTGAAAGGACATACTTCCTCCTCAGAAGCTTAAATTAATAAGCATTCCCCGAATTTCTCCCACTTGCTGTAATAACGTAATCTTGCCTTCCTCTGTTTCCAAAAGCTCGTCCGCCATAGATAATAAGGCAGAGTCAATCTCATCAATTAGCTTGTAACGCTTCCCTCTTCCCCGACGATCCCATCCTCGCGTCTCTTTCATGGACACACCGCGGCGGACCGTTTCCTCCAGAAATCTTTTTACAAGCTGCTTGTATGCTTTCAATTCACGAATGGTCATGGAACGAGACAGACGGTCACCCTGCATCTGGATCTCACTTAATCGGCGGGTAAGTTCAGCCTGTGATGCCCGTTCACCCTGGTGATTCATCATATCAGAGAAATTTTTGGATTGAATCGGTTTGGAGCCGGAATCGGAAGAACTGAGTCCACTCTGCATTGGTCGGAATCCAGGGTTTATTTTCATGGAAACGCCTGCTTTCTCTCTTAGTAGGCCAATCGCCCATCAGCACAGTGCGCGCTGCGCCTGTGCGTGGAGGAGACCTTATATGTGCTACATCATACTCTATATATAATAGTAGTTAAATATCACCACATGGATCTGTTCGTTGGTTAGTCAGCCTCTGTCCGAAATAAGATCTTTCCCTGATAGAAAAGCTTTCTTCCGGACAGAGAACGCGATTCTTGATAACAAGAAGGACGCTCCATTGGATTTATGCGTAATGCATCATTAAAAGTGTTCGAATCGATCTACTGGAAGAACAAACACGGTAGCTCCGCCTACTTGAACTTCGACAGGTAGCGGCAGGTAAGAGTCGGTTGTTCCGCTCATCGGAGTGACTGGAGTCACGAGCTGTTCACGAACCTTACAGCTGCTGCGAATGACGTTCATTACGGACTCGACCTGACCATCATCGACACCGATCATAAACGTCGTGTTGCCTGCCTTCAAAAATCCACCGGTACTGGCCAATTTCGTAGCCCGAAAATTTGCTTTGACCAATGCGCTGGATAATCGGTTGCTGTCTTTATCCTGTATAATCGCAACAATCAGTTTCATCCTGCATAACCTCCTTCAGAATAAGCACCTTGTGAAATGCCCTATCTATATATTAGACAATTACTCGCCAAAATCCTTCAAAATCCCTGTCTTAAGCGACAAAATCATTGCTGCCAATACCTCTTCCGGCTTTTGAGAAGCATCGATGACCTTAATCCTGTCAGGAAATTGCTCCTTCAGTAGAAAATAGCCTTCACGCACCTTGCGGTGGAACTCCAGACTTTCGAGATCCAGACGATTAACCTCACGTCCATCGTGAGCATCAATACGGGCAAGACCTGCTTCCGGCTCAATATCCAGATAGAGTGTGACATCAGGCATCAGCTCACCTATTGCAAACCGATTGATGGCCCATACATTGTCCACGCCAAGACCACGAGCATACCCCTGATAGGCCAAACTGCTGTCGACAAAACGGTCACAGATCACTGTCTTTCCTGCCTTCAATGCAGGCTCCACCTTCTCCGCCAAATGCTGACTGCGTGCAGCTGCATAGAGCAGCGCTTCGGTCCGTGCATCCATTGCCGTATGAAGAGGATTGAGGATGATGGCACGTATTTTCTCTGCAATTTCAATCCCGCCAGGTTCCCGAGTAACTACATATGGTATACCCTGTTCTTCAAAGTAAGAACCTAGCTTGCTGATCATCGTTGTTTTGCCGGACCCTTCTCCCCCTTCCAACGTAATGAATTTACCTCTGCCCTGCATATGCTTCCCTGCTTTCTATATCGATAATTGCTCCTAATTGTGCTGCGATAACTACGGGATCGATCCTCTCTTACTACAGACTATGAATTAGTCTGCCCAGAGGTGTATATTCACGATTACTCCATAGATTGGTTCGAGTTTGGTACAAGCTTGTTACTATAATACTATACATGATCCAGCGTTACCGGTCAGCTATTCTCCAATATTTCTGATAAGGCGGCCTGATCAGCCGTATATCATCCACACCCATAGAGGGAGCATGACAGAACCGGCGATAGCACTGACAATCATAGATACCGAACTCAGCGCTACCGCATTCTCTCCATATTCAAAGGATCTTGCCATGCCCAGTGCATGCGAAGCCGATCCGAGTCCGATCCCATACGCATTTTTGCTGCTTACTCTGGCCCATTTCATTATCATGGGTCCCAATAATATCCCCGAAAATCCGGCTATCATCACAAATAACGAAGTGAAGGATGAATTTCCTCCCACCTGATCCGCTAGTTGAATGGCAACGGGGGTCGTAATGGATTTGGGCAATAATGCAATAACAATTTCTTGGGGATAACCCAGCAGCAGAGATATGGCGGCCCCTGTGGACATGCCAACGATGCTCCCACCCAAGGTCCCACCCAATATCGGAATTATATTTCGTTTCAGCACATCAAGGTGTTTCGCCAAAGGGAATGCCAGGGAAACTACAGCCGGCCCCAATAACTCCTGTATCCATTTGCCACCAAGCATGTACGTATCGAGCTTTATACCGGAAATGAGCAGGATCAGTACGATGACTGCCGTTGCCGTCAATACGGGCATAAGAATCGGCCACTTCAATTTTCTATATAAATGAGTCGCCGGGACATATATAGCCACGGTCAGGGCAATCATTCCGATTCCGAGGATGAATGTGAGCATGAGATCGCCTCCTTCTTGCCTTGATGCGTCGATCTCCAAGCCATGAGCCATTCACTGATTTTTGCAGACAACAGACAGGTAACTAACGTACTAACGATCAATCCCAGAACAAGCAGCAGTGTATTGGCTCTAAAAAAATCAAAATGATTGATAATGCCCACTGTGGGAGGGATAAATAATAACTGCAAGTTCGATTGAAGCCAGGATGATCCTTCTTCGCCCCAGCTTATTCTGATCCATCCCAATTGAATGACGATGAATAGAAGCAGCATCCCGACAATACTCCCTGTTAACGGCAGATGTAGTAAAGCCTGAACTAGGTTTCCTATCCAATAAAAACCGTACATTAGTATGACTTGCAGGATTATTCCCGTATATTTTTTTAGCGGAATATCCAAGGTTCGTTCCCTTCTTTCTTTATGCCTAGACAACAATGATGTCCTAACTTGTGTTATTCCTTGATGATTTTCAATGATTGCAGCGAAGTATCGGATACGCCATGGAACCTTGCTCCTTCATCTCTAAGCAGCTTAATACGTGCTGCCATGGACGCGCTTATTCGCTCACCAGCGTACACAAGAGGTATGCCGGGCGGATACGGGATGACCATCTCCGCAGAGCGAAGACCCACACTGTTTTCGATGGAGACCTCTGTCGTATCCTCCTCCTTAATCGGCTGCAACGTGAACGGAATGGGCTCCGAAAAAGGAGTACCTTCTTGAAAATTGTTCCACGTGGAAATATAATTTTCAGCCTCTTTTGTAAAACGCTGTGATTGCTCATCAAGAGCTTGGCTCTGCTCCTGCTCAAGGCTGATTTGCCGCAAAGCCTGCAGTAGATGCTCGGCATCGCGCAGCGACGAGCCAAGACTGAAGAGCAGGACGACGTATCGTTCGTCGCTCATTTCGGGCACGCAGCCGCGCGCTTCCAGCTGCTGCTGCAGCCCATAACCGCTCAGCACCCCTGTGCCGTCATAGATGACGGCCTTGAACGGGTCCTGAGCGGTATACCCCGCGGCTGAAGGCAAAGCCGCCGCGGGCACTGCTTCAGGCCGCCCCGGTGCAGCGGCGGCCTCGGACTTCCCGCCAGCTGCCGGCTTCGCCCCGGCTGGCGGCTCTTGCTGCAGCAGCTGTGCCGGCTGCAGCAACCGAAAGCGCGGCAGCTCCGCGAGGCCGCGCTTAAAGGCATCCACGGCGGCAAGCCCCGCCGTGAAGGCATTCGCGCCCTGCGTATGCAGTAAGCGGCGCGCCAGATCAAGCGACGCCATCACCGGGTACGATGGGCTCGAGCTTTGCACCATGGCCAGACGCTGACGCAGCAGGGACCGATTTAACCGTGGTCCCTGAACGTGCAGCATGGCTCCCATCGTGAAAGCAGACAGCATCTTGTGGGTCGACTGCACCACACCGTCTGCTCCGCAGGACAGTGCAGAAGCTGGCAGCTCCGGATGCTGCCCATAATGCGCGCCATGCGCTTCATCCACGAGCAGCGGCATGCCGGCCGCGTGGCAAACCTTGGCCATAGGCGTCAGATCAGCGCCCATGCCGTAATAATTGGGCAACGTCACAAGGACTGCCTTTGCCTCAGGATATGCCTGGACAGCAGCCTGCACCGTCTCAAGAGACGGCATCACCGCAAGTCCACTCGCAGGATCAACCCATGGCTCCAGGAATACAGCCCTTGCGCCTGCCAGCATCAACCCGTGAATGACGGACTTATGCACATTGCGCTGTACCAGTACAAGGCTGTTCGGTTCATTACATACGGTCAGCAGCAAAGACAAATTACCAGCCGTGCTGCCTCCGACAAGGAAGAAGCTCTCCTCTGCCCCAAAACAATCGGCTGCCAGCTGCTGCGCCTCCAATATTGCTCCTTCTGGATGATGCAAGTCGTCCGTCCCCGAAATTTCCGTCACATCCAGCCGCATCATCTCCAGAAACGCATTCACAGGTACAACAGCTGCTGCAGATCCGTCACTTCCATGCCCGTCCGGAGCCGTCAGCCCCCCAATTTCATTGACGTCCCCTTGTCCCTCAGCTTGTCTAAAGCACTCTTCCCCATCATAAACTGAATGTCCCATACCTCGTTTTCCCTTTGCCTCACCCTCATTCCGGTGATTGTCAACGACTCCTCTATCTGACTGCTGCTGTTCCACTTGCTCCAGTAACCTGCGATAGACTTGTCCATTCTTGTGTCCAGGTACATGAAAAGAACGCTGCCCCGAATCACGATACGCAAGCAACGCTTCATATAAAGGTGCGGTATTTGATTTATGCTCCATTGAATAATCATCCTGTACATTCATAAATTTTGATACTGCCGTACCACTGCTCTTTCCATAACAAAAGCGACCTTCGACCTTCTCACTCTTGTTCCTCTCCCACCATCTGCTGCATTCAAATCTTGGAGGTGAAGAACTTCTCCTTTCATTATATCAGGAATTGTCCAGCCCCCGTGCAAATCACCGTTTTCACCAATGGCGCATCCTCATATCCTGTCACACACAGGTGCTAATCATGTCCATCTTCCCCTTCTTCTTTCCCCCGATAAAAACAGAAAAAGGCCCCTAGGTAGGGCCCCTATGCACATCGATACAAATCAATGTGATGTTTCACGAATATGATATAACGCGCTTTACGCGTTCTTTTGCACCCAAATCTGCTTCATTTGATGTATAAAATAATTGTACTTGGCATCCTGTGCATCCGTATGAACCATTTCTGCTTCACAAGCGTCACATATAAATTCAGATACAATAAAAATGCCTTCTCTTTTTGTCTGTTCGCAGATAATGCATGTGTGTTCGGCGTGTCCTTCCATCAACCATCCCACCTTGTTTTACGTATTACTATCAGTATTGCACAGTTTCTATTATTTTAAACCTTTTCATAGTGCTTTCTTTCTATAAAATATATATATTCGCCTACCCCTCTATGGGTGTCTGTACCGAAAACAAACATAAGAAAATGCCTTTTGTTCTATACTTCCGTGAGACAGCCTGCATTTGGAAGCCCTTTTCCTCGCCCGATTATTCAGCAACAGCCTCGCAGATCTGCAACTTCTTCTATTATATGAAAACCATTTCTGGACGGCCATTACAAGAAACGTACCCGCACTTCATTGCATTTTCCTCTGTGATTTACCACTCCTCCTGCTGCTCCAAAAACTTATATTCTATAATCTTAAAAAAACTTGGATTTTCAGCCGATATATAATACATCACCATTCGGAACCTGACAGCCAGATCGTTCGACGGTATACTTGTATAAGAACAATCTACTTTCATATCTTGTACATCAATCTGGAGCACACACAAGGTTCATATACGCATCTCTGCATCACCCGTCTCCTTATTCATGAAAACGAATACCTTTTGCAAATGAACGTGATCCCAGAAGGAGGATTTGTAATCGTATGATCGCCGAACCGGAGAATAAAGTCACTTTTTATCAATACCGGCTTCTCAAAAAAAAGGCCATTGCCCGCAGCGTGATCTTCAGCTATTTGTGTCTGCCTGTAATTATGCTCCTGTTTAACCTATTGGCATTCTCCTGGACCGGCCTCTTCTTCTTTATCCTGGCAGGCCCGATTACGCTTTGGATTCATTATGTCATTGCCAGAACCATATTACTGTTGGTCCGTACCTCTTATGCACGGCGCTGGCGATGGAACCTCAAAATGCCTTGGTTCGGCTATATCCCAGACCAGCATTTTAGCTACCGCATGTTCGTCCGGGTCCACCTCAATATGAGCTGGATTGGGCTATGTATCATTACCGTCTGCTTAATATGGTCACCCTTGTCCTTTACCCTATCGCTGATTTTCTGGCATCTGTGGCTGCTTGTACCGCGTCTATATGTTGTTCTTGTGCTCTCACGCGAACGCAAGGACGGACTTATCAAACTAAATGAACAAGATGTTTCCTACTACCTGCAATAATCGTTCTCGTTCTATCTTTCAACCTATAACTTGCCACATGCAATGTATATTGAACCCAGTAATACATAATCGCTAAAGCTCGTCCATATTCTCTACCTAAATCGACGCAACCACACCTTTGACACTCTTCCATACTTACTGCGTTGTACTTCCTATCCTTAAAGGTTATCCACAGTGGATAACCTTTTTTTTACGTTCCCTCCTTTTCCCCTTATCCACAGCATGGGTATAGTTAAAATGGTTATCCCCAAAGAAGTATATTTATCTCCGCTCCGTTACAGGCTCTGGCTCGTTGAACACCTCTCACCAATACGGGCGAGACCTGCTTCCGGTTCAATATCCAGATAGAATGTGACATCAGGGATCAGCTCACCTATTGCAAACCGATTGATGGCCTTGAATACGTATATGAGGCTCCTAACATGCTTGGCTTTCTTTCCGGTGTCTACTCCCCTCTTCTTCTGCTGAGTTACTCTACAGACGACTGAAACCGGCCTAACCGGCCTCTAGCAAGGACATATTATTGATGCCTCATGTCTTTCTACGTGAGTGATATAACCCTGTTGATCTAAAGCTCCTGGTCAAGTCACCACCAAAAGACAACGTCACACGCTCCAAGCCTCATCCAATATGGTTCATGACATGCACAACTACATACAAAAAAAGCTCCCGATCACTAATCGGGAGCCTTACTATAATACGGACCATTACACCGTTAATTGTTAAACTATTACATCAAAACATAACGCATTCAATCATCATCATCAAGTGATTTTACTGTCGTCTGGGCAGCTTCACTTTTCGGAACCATCACCGTGAAGAACCCATCATGTACAGCTAACTGTACAGTATGCCCTTCTTTAGCAAATATACGTAGGGAACTTGAGTCATTGGATGTACTCTTGGCTTGCTTTTCTGTCCAGCCCCAGCTTTTAATCTCGTCTAGATACACCTCAGGTAAACTAGTGCTCTCACTAATACCAGACAGCGTATATCGAACATAATCCATATCCGAATTGTTTTCAGACTGGTCAGATTTATTCGCCACTTTAGGAACCGGGAAACCCTTCTCGTTTACCGCTCCTTCATAAGAAGTCCATGCAGATCCTGCTTCACCGCATCCTACAAGCACGCCAATCAGACCGAGCAAGAGAAATGAATGAAGAACTAGTCTTCGCCAACTTATCACACACACCCTCCTTTTCACAGCTGCACATTCCAGCTCTGTGGTCAGGTACTTTTAGCATATTTAACATAGTCCTATTATACTGGTTTCGAATGCGTTTTCCGTAACAAAAATGTTACCTTCATTTCAAGACTTTTATATGGTCTCACTTACCCTCATTTGAGAGTCAAATCGTCTGCATTCAGCCATTTGGGTCAGTTACCAAAACCAGATATCAATGCATCTTTATCTTAGCTAATTATCCAATC
>NZ_JAUKNS010000013.1:0-32305 GCF_030487755.1 Paenibacillus sp. 11B
TTCCGCCCGTCGAAGCGTCTGCCCCGCGATTAGCCTTTTTATTCAGCGAGTTAATGAAATAACGAGCATCTCGAAAAGTTGCCCCGCGAGCATAGCGAAGGCAATAAGCCTTTAAAAAGCCATGGCGAGCGTTGCAGCGAAGGAGGGCTGCATCGGAGCAGAGGGAGCGAAGCGTCCGCCTTTGGAGCGGGATTTCCCCTGCTGAGGGGGAATGAAAAAGAAATCCCGAGCCAACAGCGGCCCACAGCCCGATCCGCCCGTCGAAGCGTCTGCCCCGCTAGCCCCCGCGTGTTTAACTAATTATTGCTTTGGCAAAGGAGGAAATTCATTGGAACAGGATCAGACGAACACTTCAGCACGTAAATCATCTTCCGCAGCGACGGGTCACACCTACTGGGTGATTCCCGATGGTTACATTCCACCGGACAGCTCAGGCTCTCTGGAGAGTCATGAGAGCATCTGTGTATTAAATACAGGCACAGTGGACGCACAGCTGCAAATAACGATCTACTTCGAAGACAGGGAACCGCTCGAAAACATCATGGCTGAGGTGCCTGCGCGGAGAACAAAACATATCCGGACAGCGTTGCTAAAATCGGATGAACAACTGATACCCCCGGGAGTACCCTATGCGATTACCGTCTCCAGCAATGTTCCAGTTATCGTCCAGTACAGTCGCCTGGATACAACTCAGCCTGAACTGGCACTCATGAGTGTTATGGCTTTTCCACTGAGATAACTTATGAATTATAAATAGCAAAGACGACCAGGAACCTGATGATGAACTACAGGCTGCTGATCGTCTTTTTGGGTTACTCATTGTATTTATACGTACTGGCATTAAGGATTTTCACATGAACTTCCACCTTTCCGAGTTTAAACCGCTCAAGTGGATTAGCCCGTTTATATACCTCTTGTCTCCATAAGGGGAGTTCATGGCGATAGAGGTGTTCCACAAAACCGTAGGAATCAATCTTGCGTGATTTGTTTTTTTCAAACGTATCGCGGATTTCGGACTCAATCTGTTTCTCCGCCTCCTTTTCCATGGCATGGGGAGACTGGTGAGAGTCATGATCCTCAATGATAGCGCTTTTAACCGAAGTAACCAGATCAAAGGTAACACCATTTCCTTCTTTCCTCGCCTTAATCTTGGTCTTCGGGTTATTAAGCCTAAGCGTCAGAGCCGGAGTTTTTTTTCCACTCCTGTATACGTATAACTGATATTGATAGACGTGGTCATAATTTACGAATCGTGTACCATCAGCGTCCTTGCCCGTCACCTTGCCTTGATTTTTACCGTTTGAAATGACATAAAACCCATCCATTCTAATCAGCGGGGGAGTTTTATCTCCGTTAAACCATGTCCGATTCTGATTAGTAATGGAAGGCAGAAGAATAACTGAAGCAGGCTCCCGAAATCCGTCAATGAGTTGATGAAGCCGGATGGGTTCATAACTGGAATGCTGCTTATACAGCTTCATCGGTTCAAACAGCTCAATGGTCTGGGCGGATTGGTTCAGCAAGGCAGAGGGAGTAAGTACATCTGTAATTTTATGATCTGTACCGTAGAGCCATGGGGTATATCTTAGTTGGCCTGAATGCAACAGGGTATTGAAGACATCCTCCAGCTTTCCATTCAACACATTTTCCGATAAGACAATCGCTTTTACATGGGTCCACAGCGTTTGTTGCTGAGAAGTTTGATACAGGTCGTCAATAGCCATACTCAGCGTTGTACCCTCACCCCGTCCGATCCAGATATCACTTGCTTCCCTTGAAGTTGGTCCATCCTGCTTGGCAATACTGGAGAAGTCAATCAGTTGCGCGTAAGCAATGTAGTGGTTGTCCACATAGTCTATCCCTACAGCCGTGATAAAGTTAATGCTCTGAACCTCTTTCGAATCCCAGCACCCGGTCAGCAGGATGAAGCAGCTTATAAACAAGCTAACCTTAGCCGTCCATCTTGTCACGGGCGTTTCCTCCGGCGAGTGGAATCCTGTGTATGGAGTACGGCCGGACGATTGGTCCGTTTCATGGAAGGAGGCATGGATACGGCTTGGGTGAAGTCACCGGGAATATAAGGTGAGACGGGTGAGAGATACGAGACGCCATAACACTCCAAGGATACGAGGTGCACCAGCAGACCGAATAGTCCAAGCATGAAACCGAATAATCCAAGGATGGAAGAAATAATAAGCATCCCAATCCGGACTTGAGCAGTAGCCCCGCTGAGCACGGTATTCACCAAAATATAGCTGGAGATAACCGAGATAGCCACCGTGACAATGATCGTGGGGGAAGTAATTCCTGCTCGAATAGCTGCATCTCCGATAATAAGCCCGCCCACCACGCTGACGGTCTGTCCCAAGGCACGTGGAAGTCGGCGGCCAGCTTCATTAAATAGCTCGAACATAAATATCATTAAAAATGCTTCCAGCGTTACTGGCATGGGTAGACCCATCCGGGTACCTGAAATGGTTGCGAGCAGAGGCAGGGGGATCTGCTCCACATTGAAACTGGTCAGGCCGATATAAAAGCCAGGAAAGAAGCAGGCAATCAGTAATCCAGAAATGCGCAAAATTCGCTCAAAAGTAACAATAAAAAAAGGGGTACTCTCATCTTCGGGCGATTTCAGCTGATTGAATAGAGTGGTTGGAGCGATAATAGCTACTGGTGAACCTTCAATTAGAACAGCAAAGCGCCCATTTAATAGGGAGTCCACGACATAATCGGGTCGCTCCGTGTTATCCGTGAGCGGGAAGATGCTGCGAATTCCCCCCATAATCGCACGTTCCATAATGGAGGTACCGAGAAGGCCATCAATTTCAATTTGGTCGAGATTTTGGCGTGCTTCTTTCAGAATATCCGGGTTAATAATGTCTTTGACATACAACAGACCAATAGTGGTCTGGGTACGACCGCCTTTAACGTATTTCTCATAACACATGGAAGAGGTTTTCATTCGTTTGCGAACGAGGCCGATATTCACGGACAGCTCCTCAGTGAACCCATCCCGGGGCCCTTTAATCGATGACTCGATCGCCGATTCCTCAGGGTTTCTCCCAGGGATATTCGCAATATCCAGACTGCAGGACTGATCACCATTTCCGAAAACAAGCAGTAATTGTCCGCTAAAAATCAACAGGTTTAAGTTTTCTACATCTGTGAGATCATCTACCGGATTCAATGTTAATCCCAACTCTTTGGGGTGTGCTTCTTCTATGAACAGAGAATGCCGTTCCAGCCGCGGGATAATAAACTGATTGATTTGTTTGCCGTCGACCAGACCGTCGCAATAGAGCATGATCACCGACATATCGGTTGTGTCTTTGGCGGGAAAGGTCTGAATAACAACATCTGCACAGGGACTGAACTGCTCTTCGAAAGAGGCAAGCAGTGTTTCATGGGACGTGGTATCAATCGTTTGGTGCTCCATGATGTTTCCTCCTCTGATGGCGTGAACTGATGTATGCAACTGCTGTTGCAACCACCGCTAGTCCGCTCAGATACATGAGATTGAACGGGAATATGTATTGGACAAGCAGCCTTTCGAATGTCATATCATCCAGAGGATACAGCATGGAAAGAATAAATAAAACGCCAAGAATGGCACAACATAGGATCCTTCTGGAGGCGCTCTTAATATTCCAAATTTCTATTACAATATACATGGCGAGACTAATACGGGTAAAAGAACCGGCAAGCCACTGGTAAATGGAAAAGAAATCAGTCTGGGCAATATATTTGCCCAAGGAGGCAATGCGCCATTCTTCAAAGGCAGGATATCGCATTTTGGCAGCTTCAAAAGGGTCGAATTCCACGATAGCTCCAATAAGTGGGCCAAGTGTCAGCCCAAGAATAATTAGCGCGAGCATGAGGTACTGCCATACACGTATCTGCTTGGAGAGGTGAGGCTGTATGTACCAGATGAACAGCAGCTCAAACATGCCCGAAAGGCTGTAGACTGTGCCGTGGAGCACGGGGCGCCAGCCTTGTTCAAGCACGGGCAGCAGACGGCTGTAATCCTTGTATTGTGTATTAACGATAGCGACATAGAAGCCAAGCAGCACAACCAAGGGCAGGACTAATCCTGCTGTAAATGCCAGAGAACGTATTCCTTTATACGCCGCATAGGCACAGAGAGACATAAGAGCAATGCTTGTAACCAATATTGGCGTCTCTGTCAGGTAATTGGTTTTGGCCCAAGTGGTGGTATCATGCAGAGTAAGATAGATTACGGACAGAAAAAAGAGGCTGTTTACCACCCGAAACAGCAGCCCAAGAGGCTTGCCAAGATGGGAAGTCAGCCATTCATGCAGGGTTTGGTGCTGGAGAAAACGCGAGACATAGGCAAGCATTAAAGTGAATAAAAGATAAGGGCCTGCAGACAACAGAACGGATATCCATGCATCTCTTTTGGCTGCAGACAAAAGGGCAGGGATGATCAGGACGTGGCTGATCAGGCCGACAGATAACATTATTAACATCATGGCTTGCAAAAAAGAAGGCTGTGTTGGTTTCATGCTGAGGGGACCTCTTTTCCCAATGGACTGTTCTCAGCAGTGTTAACGTGATCAAGCCTTCTCATACTGTCAGTCGAAATAACGTATTCCCATCGCTTCACGAACCTCAAGCATCGTCTCACGGGCAGCCCGGCGGGCTTGACGTGTGCCTTCCACGAGGATCTCTTTCACTTCCTGCCCACGTTGTTCATAGTACTGTCGCCGTTCTCGAAAAGGGGAGAGCAGCTCGTTAATTGCAATGCCCGCAATCTTCTTGCAATCCTTGCAACAGTTATAGGTAAATAAATAAAAAAAGCCTCGTCCTTCAGTCTGTTTCCCAGATGGGAACAGAATAGATGGACGAAGCTTATAATGCCCGTTTACAATTTTTCACATTGTTTCACGCTTTATCTGGAATGACCAGCCTGCGTTTTCTTCCGCTCATATTGGTGCCAAGTACACCGGCAATGATCAGCAGGGCTCCGATGAAGTGGTATCCATGCACTGGTTCATGCAATATCCAGGCTCCGCCAGCAATCGAAATGAGTGTGGACAAATTACTGAATACACTCATTCTGGAAGCTTCCAGATGAGTCAGGGCATAGCTCGCCAGAAGTGTGGAGAACATGGTGGAGAGGATGGCCAGATAAGCCAGTGCTCCCAAGTAAGAAGCATCTCCGAGTGGCTTCACATAATCCATCATGGTTCCCCCCGAAGCATGACGAATCAGGGAAGCCGCGTTAAAGACTACAAATCCAACCATCAGGGTAACCCAGGTTAATTCCATCGGTTTGTATTTTTGGGCCAAGGGTCTTGCCAATACTCCATATCCTGCAAAACATACCGTGGAGAGCAGCAATAAAGCAATACCTTTGAAATTGCCTGCCGACATCCCGCTTCCTTTCATCAGGAAAATAAAGACTACACCAGCCACGGACAGCAGCAGGAACAGTTTTTGCATGATTGTTGTACGTTCCTTCAGAAAGATAGAGGCCAGCACAAGTGTAAATACGGGGGCCATGGCCTGAATAATGCCTGCTTCCGATGAGTTGGACGAGACGAGTCCGAATGCCTGAAAGGCAAAGAACAAAACAGGAGAGAGCAGTCCTAACGGAATGATACGCCACAGATCACGAAGAGTTAGCTTGATCTTGATCCATCCGAGAATGACAGGGATGCTGACTACGAGTAAAGACAAAGCAAAACGATGTGCAAGTACATCGATCGGATGTGCAACACTCACCGTCATTTTGACAAACAAAAAGGATAAACCAATAATGGCTGCATATAAAACAGCTGCTACATATGCGTATGTTCTAGACTGGGTATTATTGTTCATGGGGTTTCCTCCAATAAAATACGAATTTCTTTTCTTTTACAGCGGCGCATATGTTGCTGTGAACGCTGTCTGGCCTTATTCAATATACTGCCAGACAAAGAGTGGTACAATAGACAAAAACGTTTACTGTACCGGTACAATTAAGGTGAGACAGAAGTCGGAGGAAAGGCGGAATCCAATGAGGAAATACGAAATGATCGCCGAATCGCTAAAGAAATGGATACAGGATCAATTGCGGCAGCAAAACAGTGGACAATGGCAGGACAAAGGAATCAAGCTCCCAGCTGTACGTGTTCTGGCTGAGCAATATCAATGCAGTGTGAGTACAGCCATACGCGCATATGAGTGGCTGGAAGAGCGACATCTGGTCTACGCGGTGCCTCAGTCAGGGTATTATGCGGTACAGAATGGAGCCGAAGTGGAGGATGGAGAGTGGCAGGGCCCGCTGGATTTTGCTTCCGCAGCTCCTGACCCGCGGGTATTTCCTTATTCGGATTTTCGCCATTGTGTGGACCAGGCGATGGAGAAGAAGCAGGCGGACTTGTTTTTGTACGGAACCGAGAGGGGCTTGCCTTCCTTGATTGAATTGCTGCAGAAGCAATTCGCCGATTACCAGGTATTCGCCCGGAAAGAGCAGTTCTTTATTACGTCAGGGGTGCAGCAGGCACTGGCTGTGCTGGCGCTAATGCCTTTTCCGAATGGGAAAAAGAAGGTAATGCTGGAACTGCCGGGTTATCATAATATGCCTTCGCTTCTGAAAGGGCTGAATGTGCCGATTGCAGGTGTCAGACGCTCAATGGATGGCCTGGATTGGGACGCGCTCGAACGACAGTTCCGTGAAGGAGATATCAAATTTTTTTATGTCATGCCGCGTTTTCATAACCCGATTGGCACTTCTTTGACTGCAGCAGAGAAGAAGAGATTGATCCGGCTGGCGCAGCGTTACGATGTCTATCTGGTAGAGGATGATTTTTTGGCTGATCTGGAAGAGAACACGAAGCAGGACCCGTTAATGTCGTATGATACGGAAGGGCGGGTCATTTATCTGAAAAGTTACTCCAAAATCCTGTTTCCTGGCCTGCGGATTGGCGTGGCTATTCTGCCTGCAAGTCTTACTGCATCGTTTAGTACATACAAAAAAATGCTCGACATTGACACTGCGGTACTGTCCCAGGCTGCACTTGAGGTTTACATCCGTAACGGGATGTTTGCTCACCATGGTAAAGTCATCCGCAGCCGCTATGCTGCCCGGATGAACAAATTGTATCAACAGCTTAATGCTTTCCCGGACTTTGCTCCATTTGCACAGGCGCCGCGTACAGGCGGGGAGCATACGGTTCTTCCACTGCCTAAGGATATGCCGCTCAGGGTCTTGCTGTCTCGTTTGGATCAACGGGGAGTTATTGCCGATACAACAGAACGATATTATCCGGAAGGTGCACAGGGGATACTTCAGGATAAAATGCTGCGGTTAAACATATCCAATGTACCCAAGCAGCGAATCAAGGAAGGGATGCGGATTATCCGTGAGGAGATAGCGAAACTGCAAAAGGCGTCCACACAAGCGGAATAATCGCTCGTGGGACGCCTTATTTCATGTGATAATTTCTATATGCTTGCAAAAGTGCTCGCTCTGGTGCGATGTGGGAATGGTTAGATGACTGATTACTCCTGAGCCATAGCTTTGAAGGAAGCTTCAGCAGCTTCCAATGTTTCTTGAACATCCTTGTCCGTATGTGCTGTGGTCAGGAACCAGGCTTCATATTTCGAAGGAGCCAGATTAATGCCACGATTCAGCATATGACGGAAGAAAGAAGCGAACAGTTCACCATCGGTATCCTGTGCTTGATCATAGTTCGTAACCGGATGGTCACAGAAGTGGGTGGAGAAGGCACCACGAATTCGGTTGATGGTTAAAGCAATGCCATACCGATCTGCAGAAGCCTGAAGGCCTGCTGTCAGGTCGATAGCTAGACGCTCCATCTCCGCATATATACCTTCGCCTTGCAGAACTTCAAGACAAGCGATACCGGCAGAGATAGACGCAGGGTTACCAGCCATCGTTCCGGCTTGATAGGCTGGGCCGAGTGGAGCAACCTGCTCCATGACCTGTTTGCGACCACCGTAAGCACCGATCGGCAGACCGCCGCCAATGATTTTGCCAAGTGCCGTCAGATCCGGTTCAATCTCGGCATGGTTGTCTAGTCCCGCGTACGTCTGTGTAGAGCCGTAGTGGAAACGGAAGGCTGTAATTACCTCGTCATAAATGACCAGCGAGCCGTTGTCCCGAGTCATGGCACAGAGTCCTTCGAGGAAGCCTGGCTCCGGCATAACCATCCCGAAATTGCCCACAATCGGTTCAACCATGACCGCAGCGACATCATCGCCCCAACGCTCGAGAGCTGCTTTCAGGCTATCTAGATCGTTGAAAGGTACTGTGATAACTTCGTGTGCGATACTCGTGGGAATGCCGGCACTATCCGGAATACCCAACGTGGAAGGCCCCGAACCTGCTGCCACAAGGACCAGGTCGGAGTGACCGTGGTAACATCCGGCAAATTTCACAATCTTGTTACGTTTGGTATAGGCACGTGCAACACGGATCGTGGTCATGACCGCTTCTGTACCGGAGTTTACAAAACGAACCTTGTCCATGGAAGGAATGGCCTCTTTCAGCATTTTGGCAAGCCGGATCTCAAGCTCTGTTGGTGTGCCGTACAGGACACCATTCGCTGCTGCTTCAGTAATGGCCTTGGTTATATGGGGGTGAGCATGCCCTGTAACAATCGGGCCGTACGCCGCGAGATAATCGATATATCGGTTGTCATCGACATCCCAGAAGTGCGCGCCTTGCGCCTTTTTCATAAATACAGGTGCACCGCCGCCTACAGCTTTGAACGAGCGGGAGGGACTGTTTACACCTCCTACAATATGTTGAAGGGCTTCTTCGTATAAAATTTCGGAACGGGTACGTGATGGATTCATTAGATAACTTCCTTTCGTATTAGATAAACAAAACACAGCGAGAGGGCAGCATATGGGCTGCCCTCTGCGTGTTACACTTCTTTACTGTGCGGGTTGCTTGGTATCTAGCTCGTCACCACTTGCCGTTTTGTCTTCGGCTCCGGTAGTGCTGCCTTCTTCTTGAGCAGGAGGATGAATGATATCTTGAATATATTGCTTAAGTTTTTCTTCATTGGTTACCGACAGCACCTCAGCTCCGCCTGGTGTACGCTCTTCCTTGAGCATTTTCATTGGCGGAATTTGCTCGCTGCCGTTCATGCTGCTCTGATATCCGAGTCCGCCCAGCTTCCACATGTCGGAGAGGGTCAGATTGGTATCTACATAAGGATTGACTTCTTCCAGAATGGAAGGCAGCTTGGCAATCGTTGTCGTTGACTGCATTTTCGCTGCTACAGCTTTGAGAAATTCACGCTGCCGCTCAGAGCGGGCATAATCCGACATGGCATCATGACGGAAACGAACGTACATGAGAGCTGTATCGCCATCCAAATGCTGGTAGCCTTTTTTTAGATCAATATCGTATTCGTTATTGTCCGCTTTACTTGTATAATGCATGTCCTTCTCTACGTCAAAATCCACACCGCCAACAGCATCAACCAATTTGATGAATCCCTGGAAATCGGTGTACACATAATACTGGATAGGGATACCCAGCAAGTCTCCTGCAGCTTTCATTGCCACGTTGGGGCCATGGGTAATGGCGGTATTGATTCGTTCCTTGCCGTACCCGTCAATATTGACGTATGTGTCGCGCAGAATGGAGAATAAATTGATTTTTTTGGTGAGTGGGTCAAGCGAAACGACCATCATGCTGTCAGAACGGGGAACTTCCCCCTTCTCCAGCCCGCGGGCATCGACACCCATAACGAGAATATTGACCGTTTCGGTGCCTTCCCATTTTGGAGGGTCTGGTGTACTTACTTTTTCAACATTTTCGATACCGGCAAACGGCGATTTGTCGCCTTCCTTTTGCAAGCCATTCAACTGATTGAGAATAGAACCGAAATAAAATGCCGCAGCGCCTCCAACAATCAGCACGAAGGCGGCAAGAGAAATCCAAATGGTTCTCTTCGTCTTTCTGGTCATGCTAGCTCTCCTTTGTATTCAAAATAAATGAAGATGATTCCAATTTGATATAGCCCGGGCTTTCCGTACACGACATTTCTGTGAGATGCAACAGAGGACGCGGCCTCAGACTATTTTTTTAAAGCTTGCTGAAATTTGACTGATACTATTATAATTTCTTTTTGGGCTACAAGCAATTTCAACAAAATCCAAGTGAGGTATAATCATGCTGGCGATTGATGTCAAAGATTTGCGCAAGTCGTTTAGCGTCCAGAAAAGCCGAGGAGGGCTCAAGGGCGCATTCCAAGACCTGTTTGCACGTCAATACCAGGAGGTATTGGCTGTAAATGATATTTCATTTCAGATTCCGCAGGGCGAAATATGCGGATATATTGGGGAGAACGGTGCCGGTAAATCAACAACGATCAAGATGTTGACCGGCATTTTGGTGCCTACTTCAGGGCAGATATCGGTTGGTGGATATGTTCCGTATCAGGAACGTGAGAAGTTTGTACAGAATATTGGTGTCGTATTTGGTCAACGCAGCCAACTATGGTGGGATATCGGTGTCATTGAGTCCTTCCATCTGCTGCGCAAGGTGTATCGTGTAGGTGAGGTCGATTTTCGCAAACGTCTGGATGAACTGGTTGAGCGGTTACAGCTTCAGGATCTGCTGAATCGTCCGGTTCGTAAGCTCAGTCTTGGACAGCGTATGCGCTGTGAACTGGTCGCTGCACTGCTGCACAATCCGGATATTGTTTTCCTGGATGAGCCAACCATTGGTCTGGATATTGTCGTGAAATCGGAAATTCGTGAATTCCTGAAAGACATGAACAAGGAACACGGAACAACCATTTTGCTGACTACCCATGATCTGCAGGACATCGAAGCGTTATGCTCAAGAGTTATTATGCTCGATGCAGGCAATATCATTTATGATGGCGGTTTGGATCATCTGAAGTCCCAGTGGGGCAAGGAACGAGAAATCCGATTCAAGTTCGGCACGGGTCACACCATGGAGCAAATGCTGGAATGGACTGCTGCACTGCCTGTTCGCTGGACGGTGGAGAATGAACTGTCCGCATCGGTCTGGATTCCACTTGAACTCAATGTGTCGGATGTGCTTGGGCGTGTTGTTGGACAGGCAGATATTACCGATATTCAGATTATTGAGATTAACACGGATGAGATCGTGCGCAGTATTTACCAATCCGGTTCCGCTGAGCGTCCCGAGATTGTGGGAGCCGGGAACGGAACGGTGGGTGTATCCTAAGATGAATAGTGCATTTTTTGATTTTATGCGCATCCGGTTCCTGACGATGCTTGCATACCGGGTGAATTATTATTCCGGCATTTTGATATATACGCTGAATATCGGCGTGTATTACTTTACCTGGCAAGCCATTTACGGCAGTAGTGGTGAACTAGGCGGTTTTACGGCAGCTCAGATGACGACTTATGTGGCGGTATCGTGGATGGCGCGTGCGTTTTATTTTAACAACCTGGACCGGGAAATAGCCACAGACATTCGGGATGGCTCCATTGCCATTCAATTTATAAGACCGATCAATTATGTCATGGTCAAAATGATGCAGGGTCTGGGTGAAGGGATTTTCCGTTTCCTGCTGCTCATGATTCCGGGAATGCTCATTGCCATTCTGTTGTTCCCGGTTGAACTGCCCACGGCGCCGTCCGCGTGGATTGGTTTTCTGGTCATGCTGTTCTTCAGTTTCCTGATTAACTCCCAGATTAATGTCATTACGGGACTGGCCGCATTCTTTGTGGAAAACAATGAGGGCATGATGCGCATGAAACGCGTCGTGGTTGATCTGTTCTCCGGTCTGATTATCCCAATCAGCCTCTATCCGGGCTGGATGTCCGCAGTGATGAAAGTATTGCCTTTTCAGGCCATTACCTATCTGCCCGGCTCCGTCTTCACCGGAAGAGTGGAAGGCACTGGCATCTGGAGTGTACTCGGCATTCAGGTGTTCTGGTTTGTCATACTGCTCATTCCGATGATGCTGATCTGGCGTCAGGCGCGCAAGCGTCTGTTCGTGCAAGGAGGGTAACCAAGTGTACTATTTGGGTCTGATCTGGGAATATTTAAAAAATTACATGAAAACACGTCTCACATACCGCGCCGACTTTTGGGTCGAGATCCTTTCGGATTTGCTGTTCCAGGCAACCAATCTGATCTTCATCTTTGTGGTTTTCCGACATACTGATAATTTGGGTGGCTGGAGTGAGAGTGAAGTCCTTTTTGTCTATGGATATTTTATGGTGCCTTACGGCATCTTCAGTTGCTTTATCAATCTATGGGGATTCAGTGAACGATATATCGTCAAAGGTGAGATGGATCGCATATTGACCCGGCCTGCGCATAACCTGTTCCAGATTTTACTTGAAAATGTGGACCCGCCCGCACTCGTTGGTTCATTTATTGGCCTAATCATTATGGGCATTAGTGGTGCGGAGATGGGGCTTGGATTGGAGTGGTGGCATATTCCGGCCCTCATTATTCTTGCTCTGAGTTCCGTGTTAATCTATGCAGGAATCTATATCACTTTAACGTCATTGTCTTTCTATTCGGACGCGCCTACAGGCATCCTGCCATTAATGTACAACATTCAGGGATATGGACGTTATCCGGTAACCATCTATAACCGTGCAATTCAGGTGCTATTAACGTGGGTCATTCCGTTTGCCTTTGTGGGCATTTATCCCGCAGCCCTGTTCCTGGAACGAACGGAAATGCATCGTATGGCGATGCTGACACCTGTGATGGGGTTAGCGTTTGGTTCCATGGGCCTTCTGCTCTGGAATTATGGCGTGAAGAAGTATCGCGGAGCGGGATCATAACGGAACCACTTTTTACGAAAGCATAGACGAAAGGAGGAAATGAGATGACATTAACCGAAGGAAAGTTGGCACCAGACTTCGAGCTTCCGTCCAGTACGGGAGAGACGGTGAAGCTCTCGGATTATCGCGGACAGCGGGTGTTGATTTATTTTTACCCGAAGGATATGACTTCGTCCTGCACCCAGCAGGCATGTGATTTCCGTGATCGTCATGAGGAGTTTGAGGGGTTAAATACAGTTATTCTGGGGATTAGTGTTGATCCGATGAAGCAGCACGACAAATTCATTGCCAAATACGGCTTGCCATTCATCTTGCTGTCAGACGAAGAACATCAGGTTGCCGAGCAATACGGCGTATGGCAGCTCAAGAAGTTGTATGGCAAGGAATATATGGGGATGGTACGCTCCACGTTCCTCATTGATGAAGAGGGTGTCCTTCTGAAGTCGTGGTCGAAAGTGAGAGTCAAAGGACATATTGAAGCTGCGCTGGAAGCGGTAAGGGAGTTATAAAAAAATATTATAGGCTGTGCTCGCGGATTCTGACGTGAACACAGCCTTTTTTATGTTGAAACACGATCAGAAGTTGTCTGGTTGTTCTTGCGAGAACGGATCCGGTGAACAAGTAGAAGAAGGAGCGGAATGATAAAACATACGGTTATATCCCAATCCACCCAGGCAGGCATAATGGTTTCAATATAAAAAATGACATTGGGAGAAATCAGGATGGACAATGCAAACATGAGCAAGGATGAAGGGAGAATGAGTGGTTTGTATGTTTTTAACCGAAACAGCTGAGCTAGTCCGATAACAAAAGCAAACATGTACAACAGGCTTTTAAAATAGGTTGCAATTAACCAAGCAGTAGCCATAAAGGCTTCAATACGCTCAAAAAAGTTACCCACATTAATTTTTTGAGACAGGGTGTAGGAAATGAAAATGTTATGCTGGGTCAGAAAAGGTCCTACAACCATAAGGGAAAACAATAACAGCACACATAGTAGCAGGCCTCCACAGAAAGTGGCAAGCAGCAGATCTCGTTTAACGTGTGGCCCTGACGTCACATAAGGAAGAATCATCGTAAGTACGATCAGTTCCCCGAAGGAGGTAAATGCTCCGCGAATAACGGTTTCAACCAAATGGACCCAGCTGCTGCTCAGGAATGGTCGCAGATGTGAAGCGTCTATTTTGGGCAGCAGCCCCACGAACAGAAGAGCCATAAAGACAACAACAATTGGAGTCAATAGTTCACTCGTTGCCCCCATGGTTTGCAATCCTTTCATTAGGCCCCAGATTAGCGCACACAAGAGCATAATTAAAATAACACGGATGGGGGTTTCGAGGTAGATTTGAGTCGTCATGAAGTCTCCAACCTCACGGATACAGATGGCAGCGCCAATGGCGAAATAGAACAGGTAACCAGCAGACAAGATCGATCCAATCCATGAACCAAGCAATTTCTGGCAAATCTCAATTAAAGATAGTTCAGGGTAGGTTTGGTGTAGCTTGTAAAAGATCCAAATGATAAATAGACCGATAGGCTGGCTGAGGAAAGAACATATCCATGCATCCTGTTTGCCCAAGGTTGTGACCAATGAAGGATAGATCAGAATCATATCCCCAACCATGACAAGAAAGGTAAGCAGTGCAAATTGCCGGATAGTTATTTTATCTTTAATAATCATGGTCTCTATCCTCCTTTCTAATCGACAGCTAACAGAGGCATCAATATTATGCTATCCGGAAGACTTTGATTTCCATCCTTTTTTGAACCTATGCACCAACAATAACAATCCAGGAAAAATAATACATAATGTGGTGTCCCAATCTACCCAGTATGGAACGACGGTAATGACAATGAAAGTCAAATTGGGCGAGACCAAATTGGCAAGGGCAAATACCAACAAGGATGCTGGCAAGATAAGCATGCGATACTGCTTGAGCCTGAATAATTCGGCACATCCAACAACAAATGCATACAAATACACTATTGCTTTGACATACGTGGAGATTAGCCAGGAAGAAGCCATAATGGCTTCGATCCGTTCAAAGAAACCACCGATATTAATCTTCTGAGATAAAACAAAGGAAGCATAAATATTATGCTGTGTAAGGAAAGCGCCTAGAACGAGCAAGGAGATGGTAACCAGGATCGCAAGCAATAGGTTTCCAGCTCCTGCTGACAAAAGTACGTCCCGGGTCTGGTGCGCCTGTTTTATTGTGTAAGGAAGAACCATCATAATGGGAATCAGTTCACCTACCGGATATATGATACTAACGAGAGTTCCCTGAAGGATGGGAACGACGCTAGTGTCCTTCAAAGGTTTCAAATTGCTGGGATCAATCTGGGGCAGCAGAGAGAGTGCAAGTACAAAAATAAATACGATCAGGATAGGCATCAGTAATTCACTGCTGCGTCCCATTGTTTCTAAGCCATGATACAGGCCCCAGCCCAAGGTGATGACAAACATCAGAATGATGACTCGAATCGGAGTATATTGAAAAATTTGAGACGTGATGAAGTCTCCGACTTCTCTGGTATGGGCTGAAGCCCCTACGGCAAAAAAGAAAAGGTAAAATACGGAAATTAAAGAACCTGGCCAAAATCCCAGGATACTGCGCAGAATCTGTATCAGATTTTTCTCTGGATACAAGCTGCATAACTTTAAGTACATTAGCATGAGCAGCATTCCGAGTGGAACGCCGATAAGTGCACATATCCAGGAATCCTGTTTGGCATAGGAAGTGATAACCGAAGGATAGATCAGCATCATATCCCCGACCACCATCATGAATATAAGGGTGGACAATTGTCTTATTCCGATGCGGCCCTGTTCAAGCATAATGTCCACCTCCTTTTTTTCCTAAGTTCCAGTCAAGTGTGCTAAAAATTGATTTACCGGTTCATAGATCCATATGATGAGATAAAGCGGACTGGGAAATTCCCACAAATTGATCGCAAATACACTGAGGAAGGTAGCCAAGAGCAGCAAGGCACTGTACACAATAGTTTCCTTCCATTCCTTACGACGGATGAGTCTAGGCAGATCGAACCACCCAATTAGCCCTGCAGTCACAATGACACTAAGTGTAAGTAGCACCCTGTCTCACTCCCTAATTTGATCTTTGAACGAATCATCCAGTGTGCCTACACGTTTGATTTGCACATTGATATCGTAATGAACATCCAGATTTTCGAGATAGTCGTCCCAATCCTTTTCCACCTTTTTAAAAAACTTGGGATCCGAGTGATAAACCTCTTGCCCAAACCCGAATATATCGACATGAAATTTGCGCTGTACCGATTTAATGGATTCTTGCATCAGATCTTTAAGTCGTTCCTCACTGTCACGTTCCAGTTCCTTGAGGACTTTCATTGAACCAATTTTAATTCCGCATTCCACGGCACCAATAGATGATACATTTTTTATCTTAATGTCGATTACAGGGTGTCCCGCAACGACTTTTGCTTTGCGTTTGGTTGTTGTTCGAAGTGTTTTAAAGGTCACATAACCATCCTTTCGACAAGGAAGATGACCGATCGTGGATACCACATTGTTTCGAATATAGTTATATCCCTTAGATTCGTCTTCCGTTAACCAGCCAATGAGCTTGTCTTTTTTAAAGACGGATAGTCCAGTTGAATTCAGCTTGGCCGGAGATTTAATTGTTGTAATATTAGCTTGACTACCACTTTTCTCCGCTTCACCAACAACCTCAACCCCTGTGATTACCGGCTGTATTCCGGGAGAAAGGATATATTCCATTAATTGATCCCCGGTTACGGTTGTTGTGGGTGACCAGGTCTTGGTGGATACATCCAGTGAATTAAACATCTTTTCTGCAGGTAAGTTCTCAAGTGGTGTGAGCACGTCAAGTACTTTGGAGGCTGTTGTGTTACGTGCAACCATGACGTAATAATCAGGACGGACGGTAGGTTCACGCATTAATGCTTCAGTAATGTCGTAAATCCCGACTTTCCGTGCATACTCTTCACCAATGACCATCACACGGATATGCGCCATGAAAATGCGGCGTGGGCTTGATTGTGTTAACTTTTGAATGGCTTCAAACAAGGTAGGCGCAGAAGCCTGATACTGAGTCACTGGCGTTCCTTTACCGCCCCCTGACTTGGAGGATACTTCATTGGGAACAACAACCTGGGCACTCACCTTGATCATGTCTCCATCCTTGTCCACACCAAGACCCAGCATGATGCCAAGTTCATTGAGTTCCTGTCGATCCCAGCATCCGGTAAGGAGAGGGAGCAGAACGGCAAAAGATAGAATCAATTGTAGGCATTTGTTCATACACGTTCTCCTTACCGATTATCGCTTCGTTTTTTTGTTTGCCTGTCTGGTTACGTTCGGAGTTCCGGTAGAGATCGGACGGGTTTTCATCCGGGACCAAGGCACGCGGAAAATGGTATCTTTGAGGTCTTTCCCGATATAAGGTGCAAACGGGGACATATAAGACACACCAAAGGATCTTAAACTGCATAGATGGGTTACCGTAATCAGCAGAACCATCAGAATCCCGTAGAAACCAAAGGCGGCAGCTAGAATCATCAGGACAAAACGCAGAATCCGTACAGAGATGGAAAGTCCATTTTCCGGAATAACATAACTGGATATCGCTGTAATGGATACGATAATAACCATGGCAGCCGATACAACGCCTGCATCTACTGCGGCCTGACCAATAACAAGGGTACCCACAATGGAAACGGCCTGACCGACAGTCTTCGGAATCCGGATGCCGGCTTCCCGTAAAATCTCATAGGTTAGCTCCATTAAGATGGCTTCAATGAATGCCGGGAATGGAACACCTTCACGCTGAGCTGCCAGACTAATAAGCAGGTTGGTAGGCAGCATTTCCTGGTGAAAGGTAGTAATGGCAATATAAAAGGATGGAGCGAGCAGCGCGATAAAAAAAGCCAGATAACGGATTAGTCGAATTAACGAACTGATGTCGGCACGTTGGTAGTAATCTTCGGGAGACTGAAAGAAATGAACAAACAGGGCAGGGACAAGCAGTACGAAAGGAGTTCCGTCTATAATGATCGCTACCCGACCTTCAAGCAGTGCAGCACATACGCTGTCTGGTCGCTCACTGTTATAAACCGTAGGGAAGATCGTACCTGTTTTGTCCTGTATGAGTTCCTCGATATATCCGCTTTCCAGAATAGCGTCAATATCAATCTCATCCAGTCTGCGCCGCAGTTCTTTTACAACCTCTTGATCAACGATATGCTCCAGATATACCACTGCTACCCTGGTGTTCGTGACTCGACCAAGCTCCCTTTCCTCAATCCAGAGATGGGGGTCTCGAATTCGTTTGCGAATTAAGCCTGTATTTGTACGTAAGTTTTCATTGAAGCCTTCCATGGGCCCTCGAACAACGGTCTGGGAGATCGGTTCACCGACGGGACGGTCTTCCCAGCCTGCTGCTGCAATTTTCAGGCCCCGAGTGGAACCTTCTAGGAGCACAACGGCAAAGCCCGCCAGAAGGGCATCAAGAATGTCTTTCATCTCATCAATTAATAACACGTTGCTGGCCGCTAGCACGTCATTCTGGAGATAGACCAGATGCTCATTATCCTCCGAAAACTCAGGTATCTCCCGGGTTTGTAACAAGGATTCCAGGATGGAACGATTGATAATCTGCACATCCACCATTCCATCGATGTACAACATGACAGAAGGCCATTTTTGCAAACAATGCAGTGGGCGAATCATCAAGTCTTTGCTATTCCCCATCACTTGGTTGCAGTAATCTATATTATCCGTAAGATTCGGAGATATCGTCTGATCCAGACTGCTCTGCGATGCTGTACTCATTCCTTCACCCCTTATACACCCTATATTTGCAAATTAGTATGACCTGGATGAATCAGGATTATCACAAATGTGTTATTGATTATCCCGCAGAATAAAAAAGAACATTGTCAATCCTTTATTATTAGCATAATATCTAATTAGATTTATATCTAATTTTGAGAAGAGGGTTTTTCATGTTGTCCAGATCTTCCGTATTACTTCTGCTACAAAAAGAATCGGAGTACCGCAAGTTCTTTGTCGCCGGATTAGTGAACGGCATAGGTGACCGTTTCTGTCAGGTCGCCATGCTTTCGCTAATTCTCAGTACAACAGGATCTGGACTTGCCATAGGACTAGCCCTTGGTCTGCGTGTGCTTCCATTTCTGCTGCTCTCCCCGGCAGGAGGCATGTTAACCATACGCTTCTCACGGCGAAAGATTATGCTGCTTACTAATCTGATAAGGGTGCCTCTTGCTCTGAGTTATTTGCTCGTGAACAGTGCAGATGATATGTGGATTCTATACACAGCGAGTACTTTACTAGCGTGTGGTGAGGCTCTCTATGCGCCTGTCCGGAAATCAGGAATACCATTGCTTGTTCAACCGGAGAATTTGCTCAAAATTAACGGACTTGAACAGGTAATGAACGGTACCGTGCTGATAGTAGGTGCCTTTCTTGGGGGAATCACATCTTCCGTGATTGGTCCACAGGCTGCGTTTATTACGAATGCCTTATGCTTTCTAATAGCAGCAGGTTTAATACGCAACGTCTTATTTCCGCCTATGGTTGAGACTGAACCACGTGAGAGTACTTCTGGAAGGGGAGATGGTTCTGGAGGTGCTGTTTCTGGAAATTCTGTGATCGCTCGAAACTCCATTGCAGCGCCTATTTTCTTGGTTATATGGCGGTTGGTTCGGTCCTCTGTAGCATTACAGATCATCATCCTGTTCGAGTTGTGGGTACCGGTCATAAATGGGATCGACAATGTATTGATTAGCGTATATGCCATTGAAGTGTTTGGCCTTGGGGATTGGGGTGTAGGTCTGTTCTATGCGGCGCTAGGTATAGGGCTGGTATTAAGCAACTGGTGCGCTCGTTATTTTCAGCAATGGTTACTCCCGGGAGTAGTCATGTGTCTACTCGTAGAAGGGGGATTACTTATGCTTCTTAGTATCGCGACTCTGCCTGTGATCGCAGTTCTGATCTATATTCTGCTGGCCCTTATGTCGGGGGTAGGCAATGCTTGTCTGGATACATTGTTGATGGGAGATACACCTGAGAAATACCGAGGACTCATCTATGGTTTGGTAACGGCATGCAGTAGTAGCATGCTGGGGTTATCCATGTTTGGTGCGGGTTTATTATTGGAAGTGGTTGAGCCCCGTAAGCTTGGTTTCGCAGGAGGTTTGGGTTTCGCAGCAATTGCTATTTTGCTTACCGCTTATGGATGGCTAAGGGCACGTGAAGCTTTTAAGATTAGACGCACAACCAAAAGAACATGAAAAATAGGAGCCGCACATGCAGCTCCTTGCTAATAACAGAGAGTTAACCCGGAGGTTTGGCACCCTCACCGTTTACTTTTGTCTTTGCCGAACAGCAGCAGGCTTGCGCAGCGATCGGGCTGCCCACGCTTTTCGATAACGGTAAAGTACGGCTGCAATTAACAGCAGTGCAATACCTGCGACAATGTAAGCTGTATATTGATGGGCAAGCTGGAACACCGCGTTCCATTGGGGACCGAATAATTTACCTATGCCCAGAAACAGAAACACCCAGAACAATGCGCCTGAATAGGCGTAGAGAGCGAATTTGCGAAAGGGAACAGCGGCTATACCCGCGAAATATCCGGTGAAATGTCGCACTCCCGGAATGAAATAACCGATGAAGATCAGAGCATTGCCGTACTTGGCAAACCACTTTTGCGTTTTATCCAGCTTGTCCGGTTTCATTAGAAACCATTTTCCATATCGCGTAATGAACGGCAGACCTGCTTTGGCACCAATAAAATACGTGATCGTCATGCCAATCGTCGTTCCCAGGAAAGCGAGGATGGCAAGTATTCCAAAGTCCAGATGACCCTTGTAGGACAGATATCCTGCATAAGCCATGGTCGTTTCTCCCGGGAAGGGAAGGGCAATGAATTCAAGCAATAAGCCAAAAAATAAAACGCTGTATCCGTAGGATCCAAACAGATGCTGGACCTTCTCAAGCCATTCCAATAGACTTCACTCTCCTGCAGACAGGGTGGGAGGAGATACTTACTCTCCAAGGCGTTTTGTTCATGATCCTACCTGTCCATTATGCTACCTAATCCGAAGCGAAGAATCAATCACGAGCCATCCCGAATTGTGAAAAATTATAAAACAAAATCGCGTCTTTTTTCAGGGCGTCCTCCATATAATTCTAACAAATCTGCTGAAGTCTATCAGCAAATTCACTAGAGACGTTGGAGGTTGATTCGTTCATGGTAACACCAATACATACATTTTTATCTGGAAAATGGTCTGTGCTTGTTCTTCGCATTGTGGTACTGCTAAGTGTATTTGCTGCATATGCAGGCACAACTTACGCATCTTCTGCTTCGGGCTCTGCTGCGCCCGCCTCCAAAGAAGAGAATTCCCAAGACAAAGTAGTCTATTTGAGTTTTGACGATGGACCGGGTAACCATACCCGTGAAGTATTGGATATTTTGCGCAAGGAGCAGGTTCTGGCTACATTCTTTGTGCTTGGTGAGCAGGCAGAACGTTATCCTGAGATGATCAATGCGGTTGTGGAAGATGGACATGCGTTGGGCAATCATACGTTTAATCATAATTATGAACAGCTGTACAGTGATTTCAAAGTGTTCTGGAAGCAGATCAAACAAACAGAGGAAGTCGTAAATCGAATTACCGGATTTCGTCCGAATCTGGTACGTGCACCAGGCGGTACCTATGGACATTTTGACCAGAGTTATTTTGATCTGATGAAATTGGGCGGGTACACCGTTATGGACTGGAACGTTGACAGTGGTGATTCCAAACGCAAGGGTGTTCCCGCTAAAGAAATTTTGCGCAATGCTACCAAGTTGCCTGGCGGGGCACGTTCGGTCATTGTGTTGATGCATGATGGAGGCGCTCATGCTGAGACGGTAAAAGCACTTCCTGGCATTATCAAGTACTACCGCGGTCAAGGTTTTCGTTTTGACACGATGAAAGCCTCGGATCAACCTGTTCAATTCCGCATCGATTCCAATGGGAAATACAAGTCACGCAAGGCTCCGGGTACGGAGTGGATTGCAGAACATGTACAGGAGAACAGCAACCTGTGGTTGGCAGGCAAGGAACTGAAGGTGGAGATTGGCTTCACAGCGGCCACATTGAAGCAAGGAGAGTTTCGTGTGGAAGATCAGCGGATCATGGTGCCTTTGCGGACCTTTATGAAAAAGTTCGGCGGCAGCGCTCGCTGGAATGCAGACACCCGGACAGCTACAGCCATATGGAAAGACCGAATCATCCATGCAGACAGCATCAGCGGAGAACTGACAACGAAAAGTGCAAAATTGATCCATGATAGGACAACAGAGGCAGTTGTGCAGAGCCAGGGAGGAACAACCTGGGTTCCGCTACGGGATTTAATGGAGCATATGGGAACAGATATTGATTCACTGAAGGCCAATGAAAAGGAATGGATTGTGAAAGCCAGCGTGCCTCTGGCATCGGCGACCAGCATGTATATGGATAAATTGATCTGAATAAAGTCGCTCGTGCAGGACTATTCTCTCTACTTCCGGGCAACACTGAATCATAGATTAGTATGTTTCAGGAATGCCGATGGATGGAAGGAGATCAGGAGAAATGTCTTATATCCGAATGGAACATGAACATGCCGTTGAATTGCTGAATAGAGTTATGAAGCGAGTGGAAAGTGTGATAATTGGCAAGAAACAAGAAATTCGATATGTGCTGACTGCAATGCTTAGTGGAGGGCATGTACTTCTGGAAGATGTACCGGGTACAGGCAAAACGATGCTGGTTCGCGCTGTCGCTTCTGCACTGGATTGCTCTATGGGACGAATTCAGTTCACGTCGGACGTGATGCCGGCGGATGTGACAGGTACGTCGATGTATCATCCACATACGGGAGAATTCAAATTTCGCCCAGGACCCGTCATGTCCAATATTGTTCTGGCGGATGAAATCAATCGGGCTTCCCCCCGCACCCAGTCTGCACTACTGGAAGCGATGGAGGAACGACGCATTACGGTGGATGGCACAACCTATGCTTTGCCACGCCCGTTCTTTTTGCTGGCGACACAGAATCCTTTGCAGTTCGAGGGCACCTATCGTCTGCCTGAAGCGCAGCTGGACCGATTTATCATGAAGATTGGACTGGGATACCCTGAGCCGGAGCAGGAAGTCGAACTGTTAACTAGGATGCAAAGCAGAGAACTGTTTGATGAACTTCGTCCTGTCATGCTTGCTGAAGAAGTCGTAGCCATGCAGCGTGAAGTGAAGTATGTACATGTTGACCCTGTGGTCAAACAGTATCTGGTTGCTGTCGCCGTGGCCTCCAGAAGTCATCCGTCGGTAAGACTGGGCATTAGCCCGCGCGGAACATTGGCCTGGATGGCTGCTGCACAATCGTTTGCTTATCTCCAAGGTCGAAGCTATGTCATTCCCGATGATGTGAAAGAGATGGCTGTCCCGGTCCTTTCCCACCGTGTTCAGTTAAAGGCCCAGAACAGAGCGGAAGTCTGGGGGCAGGCGCAGGTAATTCAGGAAGTTCTGGCAGCGGTCCCTGTACCTGTTCAGATGGCGGCACAGGGAAGGGGACGGCGTCAATGAGTGCGCTGGGTCAACGGATGTTGGGTGCTGTCTTGGTGGTGGCTTTTGCCTCTTTCTATGTATGGCATGGCGGTAAAGCCGCGCTTTTTCTGTCCATGATCGCGACCTTGATGCTCGCAAGCGCACTGAGTATCCATTTTTTCGGTCCGCGCAATATTAACATTCGGCGGCAAATGCATGCGAATCGGGTTGTGGCAGGTGAAAGAACGACGGTAGCGGTGGAACTGAAATTCGACTGTCCGATTCCACTGTTATGGATCATTCTGTGTGAGAATACACCTGCTGGCGTACACCGTAAATTACTTTTCCCCGGAACCCGTCGCCAGTTTACGTATCAATATGAATTATCGGGTTTGCGAAGAGGTGTGTACAGATGGGAATCAGGGAAATTGTATTGGGGTGATATTTTCGGATGGAATACGGCCTCTGCAGAGACGGTGAATCATACCCCGCTAATTGTTGTGCCTCAAGCAATGGAATGGGGCGAGAGTGCTCCCGGAGAATGCTCAGCCATAGGTGAAGATGCGCTGTCTGAACGAAGAAGCAGTCAGGGAAATCGAAGTCCTGAGTTCCGGGAATACCAGCAAGGAGATCCTCTTGGGCGTGTTCATTGGAAAAGTACAGCCAAAACGGGTCGGCTTCAGACTTTTTTGCCTGAATCCTCAGATTCTGCCTCGCTGGGTATCCTTGTGTATGAAGGTGCATCAGGTTATGAAGTAAAGCAGTCAGAAAAGAGAGATACGCCTGCTTTTGAACGTGCGGTCCGTGCAGCTGCTCGTTGGATTTATACCGCTGAACGGGATAACATACCTTATCAGCTGTGGACAGAAGGCGGTGGGTCAGGATCTGCCCACCAGGAGAAATGGCAACAAGAACTCTTGTATTCACCTGAAAGCCATGAACTGGACAAACTGGCACAGGCACGAATCTCAACATCTCACGCTATAACTCCGTCGCTTCGTACAGAGATGTTGGATAGAATTGCGATCGGGTCACGAATTGTGGTTCTCACCGGAAGAATGGATGACGCTCTGGTGGACTGGGTAATGTGTGCAACCGGGTTGGGGTACAGGGTAGATGTTCAACTGACCGATCAAACCAATCGTGACGCGGGCAATGAAAGTCTGGAACAGCTTCGTCAAAGAGGAGTACAGATCCATTGGATCACAGACGGCTCATTACCTTCAATGAGAAAGGCGGAGGTAACAGATGTGGGAGCATAATGGAAACCTTCAAGCGAATTCCACAGTAGCTGAAAAGGGGCGTACCGCCAGTTTAGGATTAGAGTCTGTGCAATCCATATATAAAGCTGAAACGAGGACATCTGGAGTAGATCTGAGGAGTAATGGTCAAAGCTCGGAGCCTCTCCTTTACAGAATTGGTATTTCTGCCATTTTGCTTATATTGTCCCTGGAGTGGATCTATCCTATAACGTCAACGGGTCAGCAGGGCAGTGAACGATTCTTGTCCGTAATGGCAGGATTAACAGGGGCCTTGCTTCTCATGGGGTTGCTTCGTACGGGCTGGATCACGGGAATACTAATCAGGCTCTGCATTGCGCTAGCCGCATTATGCTGCATATATGGAGGGAATGACCCTGCCGGATGGGCAACTACATACCCGGCCACTTTTTCGGCAGATATGGGCAGTTTCTTGAGTACCTGGCGTTTTCACTCCATTAGTGTGGAGACAAGAGGTCTGCTCATGATGTGCGGCTGGAGCATGCTAATGGCTTCTGTGCAGTCGCTTGTACTGCTGCGACGAAGTGTGATGCTGTTTGGCAGTGCAACATTGGTCTATTTGCTGCTGCTTGAATCCTTTGCCGGGCTGGATGTATATGCTTCGGTAGTACGTTCTGTGCTGTGGATTCTACTCATTCAGGCCATGCTGCAGTTGCTTCGTCTTAATGGCGGGGTCACGACCCCGATCTTTAGGAACAGTCCTTACGGCCGTTGGTGTACAGTAACACTTACGGTGTCGGCAGGTATGGTACTTTGCTCAGCGATTCCTGGTCAGCTTGCTTTCCTTCCTCCGCCGGAACGGATATCCCTTGAGCAGATGGGTGAGCGACTGGCCCGCTGGGCAGGCTATACACAGCACGGAAGTATTCCTGCCGCATCCGCTGTCACAGGATATAGTACAGCGGATGCACCAATGGGGGCACCTTTGGTACAGGGAGACACGATTTTTTTTACGGCGAAAAGCTCGGTAGCTACGTATTGGCGGGGCGAGACCCGTTCATATTATAACGGAAGCACCTGGAGCGATCCGGTGCAAAGCTTTGCGACAGCAAGTCCATCCGGATTGGTGCGTACCGATGGTTGGGAGTATCCAGCCTATTGGCAGCGTATTCGTCAAACGGTGACGATGAAGCGAGAATGGCGAGGACCAAATCCCCTTTTTACAGGCGGAACGCCGCTCAATCTTTCGTTCCAGGATAAGAACAGTGATCTTCAGAAGAACAAACGTTTACTTCTGTCGAATGAAGATTCAGCAACGTTATGGCTCGCGGGTACCTATGACGATCAGCCGGTCAAAAGTTATACGGCAGATGTGATGATTTCTGTGGCAACACCTGAACAACTACGCCTTCTGGAGAAGACGTCCACAATGAAGGATCCAGCCGCTGTTCGCAGAACGTATCTGCAACTGCCGACTTCGCTTCCCGGGCGTGTACAGGCTCTTGCCAAGGAAATCATTCGGGGCAGCGAAACCCGTTATGATGCTGTACAAGCCGTGAAGAATTACTTAGCCGACCACGCCGAATATACACTGGATACCCGTATGCCACCGCGAGGAACTGATTTTGTGGACGATTTTCTGTTCGTCACACGGCAGGGATATTGCAATCATTTCTCAACAGCCATGATTGTACTGCTGCGTGCAGAGGGTATCCCGGCACGCTGGGTTAAGGGTTTTGGACCGGGTGAAGCAGACCCGGACGACTCCGGGCAATACATCGTTACTCAGGGAGATGCACACTCCTGGGTTGAAGTGTATTTCCCCGGCGCGGGCTGGATGCCATTCGAGGCTACGCCTGGCTTCACCATGACTCAGGGTGAAGGCCAAGACGTTGCTGCGCTTAGCGGGCAGCAGCCCGTTGCCGTAACCCCGCCGCAGACAGACGGCGGGGTGGCTCACGCGGGCGCATGGCTGCTCGCCCGCGCACGGGCCATTGCCGCGCACCCATGGCTCGCGGCAGCCCTTGCGGCAGCGGCGCTGCTGTGCGCCGCCGGGGCCGTGCGCATGCGGCGGCTTCGCCCCGCGCTGCGCCTAAGGCTGCTGCTGGCGTGGCCGCGCAGCAGCTTTCCAGACCGCGAGCGGCTGCTTAGCGCCGCCGCTCCGGTCTGGGCCGCGCTCGCGCGCCGCTACGGCCCGCGGCCGCCGGGAATGACGCTGCGTGAATATGCAGCGTCACCCCCTGTGGCCGCAGGCACGGATGGCGCGGACATCGCGCGGTTTGCAGCCGACTGGGAACGGCTGCTGTACGGGCCGGACCGTCCGCTGCGCGCGGACAGTCTGGACTTCCTGCGCCGGGCGCTTCATCTGGCCCGGCGGATGCAGGCGCTGTAACACGAAGTACAGCGCTATACATAGACGCCTTTCTCGCCCTATAAGCGAACGAGGCGTCTTTCCGCGAGCATACACCGCGAGCTTCATGCGGAAGATCTCTTTTATAATGAAAATAGTGCATAAAGCCTTTTCTTATATTTCCGATCGGAAATAAATAGAATCAAAGTGAAAATAATCGACCCAATACCGTAATTTCAGACGTTGGATTTGCCATGTTTTGAGATGTCGAAAAAAGGAGTTTCGCCTTTCCTTGACGGTATGTTTTGTCGTTGCGTATAATTAGTTTCATTAATTGAGGGAGGCACGGTAATGAATAAGCAAAATGAAATAGTGGTTGTCCTGGACTTTGGGGGACAATACAACCAGTTAATCGCCAGAAGAATTCGGGATCTCGGCGTATACAGCGAGCTTTTGCCGTATAACACACCAGCGGAGAAAATCGCAGAATTATCACCAAAGGGTATCGTGTTCTCCGGTGGACCATCTAGCGTTTACGCAGAAAATGCACCACACGTAGATCCGGCCGTTTATGATCTGGGCTTGCCAATCTTCGGAATTTGTTACGGCATGCAGCTCATGGCACAACAGCTTGATGGTAAAGTGGAGCGTTCCGAGAAGCGCGAGTACGGTAAAGCGGATATCGAGTTTGCACCAGGTTCTGCTCTCGCACAAGGTATCGAAGGTGAACATACGGTATGGATGAGTCATGGTGACCACGTGGTTGCTCTTCCTGCTGGATTCAAACTGGATGCAGGCACGGAAAGTGCGCCAATCGCTGCGATGAGCAATGACGAGCGCAAATTGTATGCTGTTCAGTTCCATCCAGAAGTGCGCCACTCTGTTCGCGGTAATGAAATGATTAAAAACTTCCTGTACGAAATCTGTGGTTGCGAAGGCAACTGGAGCATGGAGACGTTCATCGAAGATACGATCAAGGATATCCGTGAAAAAGTGGGCGACGGTAAAGTATTGTGCGCACTTAGCGGCGGTGTGGATTCCTCCGTTGTGGCTGCATTGCTTCACAAAGCCATCGGTGACCAACTGACATGTATGTTTATCGACCATGGTCTGCTGCGCAAAGGCGAAGCGGAGAGCGTAATGGAGACGTTCGTCGGCAAATTCGACATGAAAGTTGTCAAAATTGATGCGCAAGAGCGTTTCCTGTCCAAACTGGCAGGCGTGGATGATCCGGAACAAAAACGTAAAATCATCGGTAACGAGTTTATTTACGTATTTGACGAAGAGTCCAAGCAGTTTGATGATTTTGCTTTCCTGGCGCAAGGTACACTGTACACGGATATCGTGGAAAGTGGCACAGCGACAGCTCAAACGATCAAATCCCACCACAATGTGGGCGGATTACCTGAGGACATGAACTTCAAGCTGATCGAACCACTGAGCGCTTTGTTCAAAGACGAAGTGCGTAAAGTCGGCGAAGAGTGCGGTCTGCCAGAAGCGATCGTATGGCGTCAGCCGTTCCCAGGTCCGGGTCTGGCTATCCGTGTACTGGGCGAAGTGACTGAGGACAAGCTCAAAATCGTTCGTGATTCGGACTACATCCTGCGTGAAGAAATTATCAAAGCCGGTCTTGACCGCGAAATCTGGCAATACTTCACAGCCCTGCCTAACATGAAGAGTGTTGGGGTAATGGGTGACGCGCGTACGTATTCCTATACTGTAGGTATCCGTGCTGTAACGTCCATCGATGGAATGACAGCTGACTGGGCACGTATCCCTTGGGACGTACTGGAGAAAATCTCCGTGCGGATCGTTAACGAAGTGGATAACGTAAACCGTATTGTGTATGACGTAACTTCCAAACCACCAGCAACGATTGAGTGGGAATAGAAGTTTTAACTACACAGATTTAATAACAAGAGATCGGAGATTCCGTCAAAGGATCTTCGGTCTCTTGTTTTTCTTTCATTTGGTGTTGTACAAAGAATCGAACTTAAACCAGGATGGAATCGTAAGGAGGTTGCCGCACTAGCCTTAAAGAGCTCGCTCTCCTGCAAATGAAACAGATTACCGCTGAGGATATCGAATCCCTGATTCATCGTAAACCCTTGGAAAGAATGATTGTTCATTTGAAAAATGCCAAACAGCAAAAAGTCGCGAAGCAGGCGATTATGGCAGCAGGTATATGGGATGAGAGTGGATGGTGGTATAACGAGGAACCTCTGAATATTTAATTTCTTTTTTAGGTTCATTTCAGCTTGTTTTCATGTGGGGCTTGTACACTGAGTACATAATACGGCTACATGGCACTGAAAGGAGAATTGAATGTATGCGTAAAACCGACAATATGAGCAAATGGAAGATGGGCATTGGAAGTGCGTTTCTGATGGTGATGCTGGCAGGATGCGGCTCGGGTATGCAGGACCTGGCTCTCGGTGCGGGGGATTCTTCATTTGCAAATGTAGAGGCAGCAGATTCGTCTTCCGATCAGACCCGGAATCAGGAGTTGTATGAAGGAACAACAACCGGTACTACTGATCCGGAACAACAGCAGGTACAGGACGTTCAAACAGAGATTTAGAATGTAGGACCCATCATGTAAAAAAATGAACTCGTAACCGAGCAGTCCGCTCTCTATACCTAATCTTTCGAACGAATACCTAAATACATTATCCTCATCACATAATTATTCTATCAATAACCCATTAAGCTACCATGGATCAACGTGTGCATGCCACCTTTGACTGCGGTAGCTTTTTGAATGTTGCAAATGATGGAAATCAGCCTTTGGCAAGATCAACATATACTTGAAAAATTCACCGGAAACCTCATGTAAATTTGGGTTGTAAACCGCTGAACTGGTTCATTTTGTTAAATAATACGAACGATTTAGTTAATGAATGCGAATAACATTCGTTTTTCTCATTGACAACTAGAGGTAACCCTCCTAAAATAGTGATGGGAAACACACAAATAGCGCATAACTACTTCGTATAATCCTGGGGATTGGCCCGGGAGTCTCTACGAGATCACCCTAATGATCTGGCTACGAAGAGGAGAAGGCTGAGCACATGAATTCTACATGATTGCGTCGGGCATGACACCACGCACATTAGAATTTTTTTTGTTCTCCGTATTGGCACCGTGCCACTCCTCATCAGCTAAAACCCTGGGTGATGCATTCATCTTAGGGTTATTTGTCGTTTTTCAATATGGCTTCAACATCTCTAAGGAGGAATTGGTGAATTATGGATCGTTTCTTTAAATTAAAAGAAAACGGAACGAACGTTAGAACGGAGATTGTTGCGGGTCTCACTACCTTTATGACAATGGCGTACATTCTTTTTGTCAACACGCTGTTCTTGGGATCAGCTGGAGCTGGAATGTCGGATAATGCCGTATTTTTTGCAACAGCCGTAGGTGCCGGTTTGATGACTATTATCATGGGATTGTTCGTTAACATTCCGATCGCCCTTGCACCAGGCATGGGGTTGAATGCTTATTTCATGACCGTGGTTTTGAGCTCAAACGGTGCGATTTCCTGGCAGGCCGCTCTCGGAGCCGTATTTATCTCTGGTATCGTATTTATTATTTTGACTGTGACCAAGATCCGTCAGATGCTGCTCGTTGCAGTTCCGGATTCATTAAAAATGGCAATCACAGTTGGTATTGGTCTTTTTATTACCATTGTCGGTTTCAAACTGGCTAATCTGGTCGCGGTAACAGTTAATGTTGCACCAGATGCGGATCTGAGCCAGCCGATTCCGGGCAGCAGCTTCAATCTGTCTTTGGGTAATTTTATAACGCATCACGATGCATTACTGGCCTTGATCGGACTACTCATTATTGCTGTACTTATGGTTATGCGCGTCAAAGGTGCACTGCTAATCGGTATTATTGCCACAACGTTAATTGGTATCCCAATGGGCGTTACGAATCTTAGTGGCTTGTCCGGTGCAAGCTGGTTGCCTAACTTCAGCGATCTGGCGGTTGGACAACTGGATCTAAAAGGTGCAATTAGTCTTGGATTGTTTGAAATTATCTTCATCTTCACCTTTGTAGAGTTGTTTGACACATTCGGAACGATGGTGGGTACAGCAACGCGAATGGGGATTATGAAGGACAAGAAGAAAGGCGAGAAAACGATTGGTAAAGCAATGCTCGTCGATGCTGTGGGTGTAAGTGCGGGTGCTGCCCTGGGTACGAGTACCATTACTGCTTTCGTTGAAAGTGCCTCTGGTGTCGAAGCAGGTGGACGTACAGGTCTGACTTCTGTAACAACAGGTATCCTGTTCATTTTGGCCTTGTTTATTGCTCCGCTGGCATTGGTTGTTCCGTCAGCTGCAACAGCTCCGGCATTGATTATCGTCGGTGTCCTGATGATGAGTCAGGTTCGCAGCATTGAGTGGGATGACTTCCTGCAGGCTTTCCCAGCCTTCCTTACAATCGTATTGATGCCTTTCACTGGAGGAATTGCGAACGGGATTTCCGCAGGGATTGTATCCTATGTCATTCTGGCCGTATTCAGTAACCTGGTTACGGAGCGCAAGGTGAAGATACATTGGCTTATGTGGATATTAGCTATCATTGTTATATGCCGGTATGTATTCATCGGTGGAGAATAACAAGTTTAATAGATTGAAATTGGTTAATTACTTGCCATAGGTTCGTTATGATACAAATGAAGAAGCGGAAGCCTCGGTACGATATCGGGGCTTTCGTTTTTTTGTTTTCTTCTATATAAAGGAGAAACAACATGAGTTACGGTTTGATGGTTTTTGATTCAGTTCTGGCTCCAGTTGAATAGAACATTGTTCATGAGCTGGTATGGCGAACAGACAAAGTGGTCTAGTTAACGGCAAGCCGGATATAAGTTTGAAAGATATTCTACTATTTATAATAGATAGTGGTTTACTGTAAGAGAGTTGTTAATCTCTGAGGTTGGAATGATAGGTGCTGTGCTACGGGATGAACTAAACTATTAGATTTAAGCTCGATTTCAGGTTTGGTCCATGACTTGTCGTGCTGGGATGTATCGAGGGAATAGGTGGAGAGAGTATGTAGGAAATGAATTTATAAAATATGAAAATAAAGCTTGCATTCAAAAACTGTACATGGTATATTCTAATTCCGGCCAAGAAAACACGAGAAACACGGTGCGGCAAGCGAAACAAATAAGCTTCGAAAGAAACTTAAAAAAAGAGCTTGCAAAGTTGGTTCGGATGTGATAAGATATAAAAGTTGCTGAGTTGAACGAAGCTTAGTAGCGAAACAAGTTTGATCTTTGAAAACTGAACAACGAGTGAGTAACGATCTTGCTTGCAAGATCGACGCTGAGAAATCG
>NZ_JAUKNS010000014.1:0-29524 GCF_030487755.1 Paenibacillus sp. 11B
TTCAGCGTCGATCTTGCAAGCAAGATCGTTACTCACTCGTTGTTCAGTTTTCAAAGATCAAACTTGATTTGTGTTACTCTTTTTCGTCTCAACCACGTTTTCGGCGGCGACTTAAATAATGTAACACATTTCGTTTGTTTTCGTCAAGAACTTTTTTTTAATTTCTTTTTTTGAAGCTTTAGCTCTTCACGATTTCCTGTGCAGAATTTATCATTTGTTGACGATAAGCTCGTTTGAGGAACGAAATATAATGTATCATATTTCCTGAATAAGAGTCAACTTCTTTTTATAAATTATTAAACAAACAAAAAAGGAAGGTTTCCCCTCCTACGTTATTTACCATTTTGCGGTCGGCTTTACGAGTATTCACCCCTCAACCCAATAACGGATTTCCCGTCCATCTCCACCTATAAAGGATGGCCAACCTGCCGATTCTTTTACTATAGAACGAAATACCAGCTTACGAAGAATGAGCGGCAGATCCTCCCGTACAAATCTCAACTGCGGATGATGGACAAGTTCATCCATACTCCACGGTTCCCTTCGACTTCCCAGCACACGTAGAAGCAATCCGGAGCAGTCGCTCATTTTGGACATCACTGAGAACTCACAAGCAAGCAGTACAAGCTCAACTCTCTGTTCCAGCGTCTCCGAACTTACTGTAAGCTCCTGATATAGCTTCCACAAAGCACGATCCAAACTCTGTACATGTGTCCAGACAGCATGATCCGGGTAAATCCCCTGCTCAATGAGTACAATTCGAGCCCAGTTCCCCAGTGCTTCAAGCACATTGTAGTAGGCATCTACAACATGACCCTCTTGAATGTAACGTTTGGCTTCCACATACATTTTTAAAAAACTGGCGAATTCATGAAGCAGCTTTTGCTCACGTAATTCGGTTCCAAAAGCAGATAGTTCCTCTCTCAAATCGCTCAAGGCATTATCCGCTTCCCAGATGATCTCGCCTTCAATCAGACACTGCATGATGTTATTGTTATCCCCCGTAATTACACTGCTCTGCAATTCATGACGACTGACATAGATCATTTGATAACGAACATCACCATATTTGTAGTGTCCAACCTTGGATATCAACTGGTCGGTATTATGAACAACAAGTACGAGCAATTCAAAATCCTGGATTAGGGAGCCGTGGAATCGATCTCCCGGGTGGGAATAAGCGATAGCCCCAACTGCCCCTGTCTCTTCCGACTGTTCGGACAAAAAAGCAAGGTTCTTTAGTTCCACGATTCCCTCCATACAATTCATGGCAGATAAGCGCCAAGTCAGTTATAATGTAATTCTACATGCTGACTAAAGTTTCCTTCTTATCCAGGTCCGATACTACTCATACGATAGGAGCATTTTTCATGATTTTTAAATCAGCAAAAATTAATGCTTTTCGCACTTGGGGACTACTACTTACCATGCTAGGCATGGGCCTAATGGTACTGGGAACTGCCGGAATTGTGTTCTGGGGACACGCGGGTAAAGTATTTGCCGCTGTGGGACTGGTGATCGGACTGATTGCCATGATGGCTAGTCTGGCCATTTATTTCTGGGCTGGTATGCTTTCCACAAGCGCTGTACAAGTGGACTGTCCGGAATGTGGCAAGTTAACCAAAATGCTCGGCAAGACGGATCGTTGTATGTTCTGTCACACCATCCTTACCCTGGACCCTAATCAGGCCAATATAACAAGTTCACAGCTGAAAGCGCATTCCACACCTCCATCCCCTACCGACACAGATCATGGCGTGAGTTCCAACAGCTAGATGTTCTTTTCATCAAAGCCCTGAGACAGAAAAAAGGCCCGGTATCTTCACCGGACCTTTTTTGAATTCAGAAAAACTTTTAAAATAATTGATATAAGTTCAGTACAGCTATTTCAGGTCTATTTCGAATACCCTGCCTGTTTGAGCGTCTCCCATGCGGATGCATCGGCAAAGCTTCGATTCCATGCAGCTACGCCTCCCAATTTCAGCGAAGCAACCAAATCAACACGTGCCTGAAGCGAGACGGCATCTTCTATCCATATTTTCTTGGTGGCCCCATCCTCGGAATATTCCACATAATTCTGTCCGCTTTGTTTATCCAAGACAGGTTTGAGTTTCTTTTCCTTGATCAGGTCTGCGATAGTACTCATGCCTACAGCTTTGGAAGACACTTTCACTTCTCCTTGATCATTGGCCTCTTCCGTCCAGATTCGAGTATATAGCGGTACAGCCATAATCAATTTGTTCGAGGGTACTTCATCCTCCTCCAGGATCCGTCTCATAGAAGATTCGGTCCATGGAAGCGAGGCAACCGAACCAGCCTTTGGACTTGCGGCCCAGTGCTCATCATATGCCATAACGACAATATAATCGGCAAAAGAGCCTAACGAGCGACGATCCAGAAAAGCGGACCACATCTCACTGTTCGATTTCGGCGTCACATCAACCGAGAGCATCAAGCCATGTATACGCGCCATCGCCTTGATTTCGCGGACAAATTGAGTGATATTCGGTCCATCGTCTGTATAGACGTTTTCAAAATCAATGTTAATGCCGTCCAAATGATAAGTCTGTGCATATTCCAGCATCTGCTCAATAATATGCGTACGTGTCTCATATGAGGCCACGGCTTCTTTCGTAATATCCGGGTCAAAGCTGTTATCCATCAAGGCCCACACTTCCATACCGGAACGGTGAGCCCAGTTGACATAGGCTTTATCCCCTTTGCTTTTTACGTTGCCTTGTCCATCTGTAATATGGAACCACGTGGGGCTGACGACGTTGACTCCAGGCATTTTGCCGATCGAAGCCACATCAGGCTGTCGATTGTATACGGCTTCCCAAACCAGGTTTACCGGTTTATTCTGCCACTTTTTCTCCGCTGCGGTCAGTGTGAATGCGGGCTTGTCCAGCTCCTTTTTCTCCGTAAGGGTGACATATTTATTAGCTACATAACCGGCATAACCATTATCCAACTGCACAAAGCTCTGGTCATCACCCGTTTGCCAAACTCTTACTCGTGCGTCCTGCTCCATATCGGCAATGATGGGAGAAGATGCTCCCCCACGCTTATACAAAGGAACCGTTTTGTCTGCCTTGGAAGACAAGGTATCAATCTCTGCATACTGAATGGTGTCGCCTCCACGCATCAATATCACTGCACCCGTTGTAGCATCTTCCTGTATAGCTAATCCGTATACTTCTTTGAGTGGTTTGAGCGGAATATAAGCTTCTCCCCCAACGACCTCCGGTTTAACCGTCATAGGATAATCTCGATGATTAAGTTCTGCCTTCGTACTACCTTCCTTCATATGAAGCACTCGCTGCGGTGATGCAATAATGATATCTCCTGTGTCAGCTTCGTACCGTATTCCGGAATCAATCGCCTCTTGCAGCACCGATACAGGCAACTTAAGCTGATCTCCCGTTCCTGCAGCCTCACCATCCATCAATTGTCCGTCCACAAAAATAGGTTGATTCATGCCAATCCAGTCGGGGTCTTCGTGACTCTGACTAAGCCAAACATTCGTTATTAGCCAATAAGCACCGCCTGCAATAACACAGGCAGCCAAAAATCCAGGCCAGAACGAGCGGCGCTTCTGACGTGTATATCTGCTTTTTCTACTCAAACGTCTACCTCCGTTAATCAATCATACTGAATCATGAAATATCTAACCTGCTGAGAGCTATATACATTCTATCGTCCTAAAAACAAAAAACGTGAAGAATCCAAACTGAATTCTGCACGTTAATATTGTAATTCAACTCTCTTAATCCCTGCAACTTTTACAAACACCATATACTTCCAGTCGGTGACCATGTACTTCAAAGCCTGTACTTGACTCCGCCTGAAGCTCCACGCTTTTTAGCGAAGGATAACTAAAGTCTTCAATCTTGCCGCATTTATCACAGATAACATGGTAATGATCCGTCACATTGGCATCGAAGCGACTTGAGTTATCTCCGTATGTCAACTCCCGGACCATGCCCGCTTCCAGAAACATCTTCAAATTGTTATATACAGTCGCCACGCTCATACTGGGAAACTGGGGTTCAAGCGCACGGTAAATTTCATCGGCTGTCGGATGCCCCATGGATTCCATCAGATAATTCAATATGGCATGACGCTGGGGTGTAATACGGACACCGGTCGTTTTCAGATGCTCCAACGCATGTTGGACACGTGTTGCCATAAAACCCACCGCCTTACCTTTCATTACTCTGTCGAGACAAAAGCATTATCATGTTGTCTCTTCTTTCAGAGTTGATCCTCGGCTGGAACAACAGCATTACATTTCCCCTGCCGTGTAACCTTGCCAGTTTATATTTATTGTACGGCGATTGCAAGTTTATTGTCAACGCGCCAGTCAGGGAACTTCAGACGTTTCGTCTTGGGAATTCTGTCCGTCTTCGGTCATTTGTTCCAAGTTATCATCCGTATTTTCCGAATCCAGTGTATTCGTCCCAACAGGAGGCACTGCAGGATTACGATCAATAGTGAGGTCGCTGTTCCCCTCAACTTTAACCGTATACTCTCCTTCACCAAGCTGGCCCTCAATCGTTTTATTCTTCACGGTAAACGGCAGATCCGTTTGCAAATCTCCATAACTGCTGGAACCACTAAGGCTATAATCCCCACGCTCCGGAAGCAGAATGTTAATCGCACCTACAGCGCTATAAATGTCCCAGTCACCGCCTACTTTGGCGGATACAATGCTTATGCTTCCATTGAGGGACTGAGCTTTGACCGCCAAACTTGCGCCGTCTACATTAATACTTCCGTTTCTGGTATCCGCTGTGATCTCTCCAACCGAGTCGGTGATGCTAATACTTCCGACTTGTGTAGTCAGATTCACATTTCCAGAAATTCCACGGGCCTTCATATCCCCTCGATTACTGTTCAAGTCCACATTTCCGATCGCATTTGCCACAATGACATCACCATTCAGTGTTTTACCCGAAATATCACCTACGGCATTCGTAATTCGTATACGTCCATTCCCTGTCTCAGCAAAAATGGTACTAATGGCTTCCGGACGATTCAGTAATATGGCTCCATTAGACGTTCGAATATCGAGATTGAAACGACGATCATCCGGGATCGTTATGGTAATATTCATCCGTGGTTGTGTTTTCTCGTTTTCTCCATACGTTTTGCCTGTCGTCTTGATATGAATTACTTTTGTCCCGTCCGTCTCAACAAAGGAAGCGTCTGCCACAGCTTTGGCCTGTACTTCGGTTGTCTGATCTACCCAAACTACCGTGCGCACTTCAATCTCTTCCGTGTCCCCTCGCTGTACCGAGATATCCCCGTTCACTCCCTCAACAATAATGTCCGAAGTATCCATACCTACAGGCACCCGAATCGTACCCTTATCTTCCATGTACCCTGCTGCCTGGCTATAATCCATAGATGCCGCTCCCAGGTTAAGACTCACCCTGTTCCACAAATGCATGTAATGATCCTGCTCTGTAACGATAAATACAGAGGCTGTCAGGAGAAGGGAAGTCAGGATACCTTTCGCATCGGGTCTGAAGCGCATTTTAATTTTGTCACCTTGATCTGAAGCTAAATTCCCTCTTCTGCGTGTTACTAAGAACAACAGTATGTATTCCATACCCAATACTACGAGCAAGAGGGGCCACCAGTCGACCATCTCATATACATAGTCCGTTCCCCACCGTTTATCCAAAATCAACAGCACACCGACAGCTATGATTAAAGCGGCAGCCGTATAGCGGCCGACCCGGACTTTACGGTTCATGGCTATCCCTCCTTGAATAGTTCACACTAGATTTTCTTCTTGCGAAGCATGACCCAGATTTCTCGTCCAAAAAGGATAAGTCCTCCTGCGATCATCAGAACAGCAAAAGTGTATCCGCCATACACAGCGATTAGCTCTTTAAACCAACGCGGTTTGCGAAAGAACAAAACTAACAGCGATCCCCCTACAATAAGAAGCAGCCCAAACGAAATGCCTCTCTCCCACACCATCATAGCTTCCCCTGCAGAACGTTCATTAGGGATCGGCTTGTCCGAGCTATTGTGAGTAATCGCTCTTCTTCTGCGCATCATCACCCAGTCCGCAGACTGTAATACATCGAATACATTGTAAAAGTAAATCACCGGAATAAACAATGCCAGCAGGATAAGCAATGGTACATTGATCTGTATTCCAATAGATGAGAAGTACAAGAGTGCTGACAGGTCCAGAAGCACAAGCATCATGAAAGTCAGACCTCTCATATATAGTCGGAGATAGATATGGCCCAGACCGGGAATAACCGCACTTAGCAACCCGGCAATAAACTTGTGAGTCCGATTTCGGACAGGTTTTCCTCGCGTTCCGCTGGAATGAATGTTCGACTGACGTTTCCGATTCATAAACGACTCCTTTCTTCCGGGCTGATGTTCCCGCTCTTCATGCATTTGGTTAGATAGTACCCTAAAGAGCCGGGAGAGTAACTGGAAGAAATATGGTTATGAGCAAAAACCCTCCGGCACTAAGGGCTTCAGAGGGTTTAATTCATTTATTCGACCGACACCTTCGTTACATGTTCCCACTGTCTTAATTTGGATACAAGCTGTACTGCACTGAACTCATGTGGCATGTAAACATGCAGCACAATTTCAATTTTGCGTTCAACCGATATCATTTCTGCATAAGCCAAATCCTGCTCATTAACCGTTATTTTACGGATTTTGATCTTCTCCTGCTCCAGAAATGAAGATACCTGTTCCAGAAAGCCGGGCTCAGACAAGGTATGAAGCGTAACGACATGCAGTTTGTTTCCCCGTATATACCTAAGCTCCAACTTATTGAAAACCCAGAGGTTAAGCAATACCAAGACTGTTGACACGATGGAAGCAAAAAAGAATCCCGCGCCTGTTGCCAGTCCGATGGCTGCCACCACCCAAATGGAAGCTGCCGTTGTCAGTCCGGTAATCGACTTTCCGGTAAAAAGAATCGTGCCGGCTCCGAGAAACCCAACGCCAGTAATAACAGCTGTCGCCAAACGGGCCGGATCAATCCTAACATTTAATTCATTGGCAAAATCTTTAAAACCATAAACAGATAACATCATAATGAGTGCAGATCCAAGACATACCAGAATGTGGGTACGCAAACCGGCAGCATGATTGGAACGTTCCCGCTCCAGGCCTACAAGCCCCCCAAGCAGCATAGCCAGTAATAATCGCAATAAAATGTGCCACTCATCTATCAACCAGGGATTGCCCAAAACCGGTACTCCTCCTCCACGTTGTTTACATCATTAATCTTTATTCTTATGAAATGTCGTTAATTCCACTCCCGGTGCAATCTGTACAACTTCCACGGGTTTGAAACCGAATTTGGTATACAATTGGACGGCTGGTTGATTCAACGTTCCTGTAGAAACGATATAACGCGGAAGATCCGAATGCTGTTCAAACACATACGTCATCAAAGCAGCAGCAATTCCTTTACGAAAATGTTCAGGGTGCACCATCATTCGTGTAATCGTCAATGTATTGATCTCTTCCTCATCCACTGCAACCGCACCAAGCAATTCGCCATCCGTGTCCAGATAGCCGTAAAAAGTCTCTCCACAATTCTGCAGTGTCTCCATCGTATCCATTAAAGGCGGAATTTCCTGAAATCCGATGATTTCCGCTTCAAGCCGATAAGACACATGCTGTAACCGCCACAACTGACCTACCATCTCCACATCGTTCAAAGACAACGATTGAATCTTCATACCTTCCTCATCTCCTTTGTACATCACTGAATCCAGGACAACGAAATCAAACCTGTACCCCTAACACAAAAAGAGGCTGTCACAGGGACGAGCCTCTTTCTGTCCGGCCTCACCGGATGGATTAGCGGTTCAGTACATCTGTAAGCAGTTGGTTGGCCAGTCCCGGATTGGCTTTGCCTTTGCTTTCTTTCATGACTTGACCAACGAGGAAACCAATGGCTTTCTGCTTGCCAGCCTTGTAATCTTCCACGGACTGCGGGTTGTTCGCAACAACCTGCTCTACAATGGCGAGAATGGCACCTGAGTCACTAATCTGGACCAGACCTTTTTCTTCAACGATTTGCTGTGGAAGCTTGCCGCTCTCCAGCATTTCCTTGAATACCGTTTTGGCGATCTTACTGTTAATTGTACCTTTTTCAAGCAATCCAATCATCTCACCCAGACCTTGGCCAGTCAGTGGCACCTGAGTCAATTCAAGGTTGCTTGTATTCAAATAACCGAGCAAATCGCCCATAATCCAGTTGGATACGGCTTTGGCATCCTTGGTGTATTTCAGACTGTCTTCAAAAAGATCAGCGACCGCTTTGGATGACGTAATAACCTCTGCATCATAATTAGGCAGACCATAGTCAGCAGTATAACGGGCTTTACGTTCGTCCGGAAGCTCCGGAATGGAAGCTCTGATCCGTTCTTTCCAAGCTGCATCGATATGCAGCTTTACCAAATCAGGGTCCGGGAAATAACGATAGTCATGCGCTTGCTCTTTACCACGCATCGACAGTGTTTTCCCTTGAGCCTCATCCCAGCGACGAGTTTCCTGAACCACTTCACCGCCGTCGTCCAAAATTTCCGCTTGGCGATACTGTTCATATTCCAGACCACGCTGAACGCCGCGGAAGGAGTTCATGTTTTTCAGTTCGGCTCTTGTGCCCAGCTTCTCCTGTCCATGCGGACGCAAACTGATGTTGGCATCACAACGCAGGGAGCCTTCTTCCATCTTCACATCAGACACATCACAGTACTGCATGATGGCACGTAATTTTTCAAGATATGCACGCGCTTCTTCCGGGGAAGAAATCTCAGGTTCGGAGACAATCTCCACCAGAGGGGTACCGACACGGTTGAAATCGACCAATGAAGCATAGCCGCCGTCAACATGGGTAAGCTTCCCTGCATCTTCTTCCAGATGAAGACGCGTAATGCCGATTCGCTTCGTTTCACCGTTAACTTCGATATCGATCCAGCCGTTCTCACCAATTGGTTGATCAAATTGTGAGATCTGATAAGCTTTCGGAGAATCGGGGTAGAAGTAGTTTTTGCGGTCAAACTTGCTGACATCAGCAATGGTGCAGTTAAGGGCCATGGCTGCTTTCATCGCGTAATCTACAGCTTGGCGATTCAATACAGGCAATACGCCTGGATGTCCGAGACAGACCGGACAAGTATGTGTATTGGGCGGAGCTCCAAAGGCAGTGGAGCAGCCGCAAAAGATTTTGGAGTTTGTATGCAACTCGACATGGACTTCTAGCCCAACGACCGTTTCATATTTAGATGCGGACATTTCTATATTCCTCCGTTCCTGGCAGTCTACAGCTGCGGACGCTGCTTGTGGAATTCCGTATTTTGTTCAAACGCATGTGCTACGCGCAGTACGGTCGTTTCATCAAAGGCTTTACCGATAATCTGCATGCCGACAGGTAGGCCATCCGAGAATCCGCAAGGGATGCTGACTGCAGGTACACCAGCCAAGCTGACCGGGATGGTCAGAATGTCATTGAGATACATGGTAAGTGGGTCATCAACTTGGGAACCAAGTTTGAATGCCGTTGTTGGCGCAGTTGGTCCAATGATGACATCATATTTGGCAAATACGTCGTCGAAGTCCTGTTTGATCAACGTACGCACTTTCTGGGCTTTCAAATAATACGCATCGTAGTAACCCGAGCTGAGCGCATAGGTTCCAAGCATGATGCGTCGTTTTACTTCGGGACCAAAACCTTGACTGCGGGACTGGTGATACAGATCCAGCAAGTTTTCCGGATTGTCTGCACGAACACCATAACGCACGCCGTCGAAGCGAGCCAGGTTCGAAGAAGCTTCCGATGAAGCGAGAAGATAATACGTTGCCACCGCATATTCGGTATGCGGAAGGGATACTTCTTCCCATGTTGCGCCGAGTCCTTCGAGGACTTTCAAGGCAGAAAGAACGGTCTCTTTTACTTGCGGATCAACGCCTTCACCAATGTATTCCTTCGGAACAGCGATACGAAGCCCTTTGACATCCCCTGTCAGTCCGCTCAAGTAATCCGGGATATCCACTTTCGCGGATGTCGAATCTTTGGCATCATAACCAGCAATGGCTTGCAGCACATAGGCAGAATCCTCGACATTTTTCGTCAAAGGTCCAATCTGGTCCAGGGAGGATGCGAATGCAACCAGACCAAAACGTGAAACGAGTCCGTAGGTAGGTTTCAAACCGACAACGCCGCAATAGGAAGCGGGCTGTCTGATAGAGCCCCCTGTGTCTGATCCCAATGTGAAATAAGCTTCTCCAGCAGCCACAGCAGCAGCCGATCCACCGCTGGAACCACCTGGAACACGATCGAGTGCCCATGGGTTACGTACAGGGTAAAAGCTTGAATTTTCATTGGAGCCGCCCATGGCAAATTCGTCCATGTTCAGTTTTCCGATCGTGATGGTATCCGCCGCTTTCAGCTTCTCGACAACCGTTGCATCATATACCGGGTCGAAGTTGCGTAAAAACTGGCTGCCGCATGTTGTACGAAGTCCGTTTGTCACGATGTTATCCTTAATGCCGACGGGCAGACCGAAAAGCAACCCTTTCTCCTCGCCACTGACGAGTCGATCATCCAGTTGACGTGCACGAGCACGTGCTTGTTCTTCATCCAGTGCCAAGTAAGCCTTAACCTTCTCTTCACGTGCACCAATGTTCTGATATGCCTGATCCACCAGATCGCTTACCGACAGCTCCTTGGCGTGCAGCTTGTTATGTATCTCCGGCAACGATTGTTCAAATAAACTCACGTAATTCGTCCTCCTTCCGGTTATCCGTTATTCCATTACTGCAGGCACTTTGAACTGCCCGTCTTCTTCTTCCGGTGCATTGCGCATCACCTGTTCAATTGACAAACTTTCCTTCGTCTCATCATCACGCATCACATTGCTGACGTGCAGCACGTGAGTGGTAGGTTCAATGTCATCAGTGTCCAACTCATTCAGCTTCTCAGCATATTTTAAAATCGCGTTCAGCTGCCCTGTCAGGGTTTGCTCTTCTTCAGCAGTCAAATTAAGCCGGGCCAGCTTGGCCACATGCTGAACGTCATTATTCGAAATACTCATTTCCGGATGCCTCCTTCATTCGTTCTGATTCCTGAAACCGCCGAAAACGAATCGTTCGTTTAACGGGCTAAAGTCCCAAGATAACTTTTTTCATTATAGGTGAGATAGTTCGACAATTCAATGCATACGACTCGAGTTGCCGAATATGCAAAATAACCCCACAACGGTGGAGTCCTCCTGTAATGCATATTTCAAAACCCATTTAGCAAAATTACCACATGCAATATCAAGTTTACACACGCTTCAAAGTTCAACCGTTCTAAATCTAATCAAAAAAGAGCCGGCATCAGCCGACTCTTCAAATTCTAAATCCATGCACGCAGATTAACCTGCTTTATAAAATCCGCCTGTGACATAACATCGTTCGCGGTTTCCTCTTCCTCTTCCACAGCTTGAAAGTCTCCGTTCATCAGATGATGAAACAGTTTCTCATTGTGTGTCGCAAGGGCGTAATCTATCAACGCTTCCCGCTCGACCCGCTCAGCTTCCTGCTTCAGCAGAACCTCTTCCAGATCGACGTCGCCGGATGGAACAAAAAAGTTCCGATTTACCTGCGGCACTCGAAGAACGTAATCGAACGCATTGTCCGGATTCCGGTCATAAGCGATGATGAAACCATATTCCCCCACAGGAAGATTCTGCTCAAACGCATCCGCGACGATGACAACCTTCTCTCCTAATCGCAGCATCGTCTAACCTCCTGGTAGTCTATCTTTTTATTATTTGTATAGTCTACTAGAAAAGAATAGCGCTGTCTACGATTACTAGAATTAAACAAAACATTTGTGCAAAATCTTTTTTTAGTTGCATAATGTTATTATTTTTTCGATTGCTTAGGGGGCCTGCTGTCTGCACGAACAGCAACAAACCAGTATATGATCAAAGGCATCGGGAAACTGGTAATTCCCCACAATCCCCATAACCAGGGAAAGCGGCCGCGCCTGCGTGCATCCCGAAAGATCCATGTTCCCTGAACAAGCAGTACAATGGCAAGTAGAATAAGCCATACGAGCGGAATCTCTTCTAATGAATAATGAAAATCATTCATGATGAGTCGTCTCCTTCCGGCGTCGCCCTGACCAGATGGCTGCCACGGCAATCGCTGCGACCAAGCTAGCAGCCTGAATACCCAAATATAGCGCCGGAGCCGAATGTAACAATAATGCACCAAAGGCGACAATGAACAGTCCCACAATCCAGAACAAAATCAATTCGATCCGATTGGCTCGCCTTCTTAGCTGCCTTCGTTCCTTAACTTTGGCTTCAAGTGAGGCTAATGAAGGGATGTTTACAGGCTCATAAGCATCATCAAGCACTTTCATCTGTTGTTGCATCCGTGCCAGAATTTCTTGTTCATCCTGTTCTTCAGATCTGCTCATGCTCATCCCAGCTCCTTTCTCAATTGGCGAAGACCATAGGCTGTACGCGACTTCGCCGTTCCGGATGGAATACCCAGCATTTCACCAATTTCATCATATCCATATCCATAATAATGCTTCAAAAGAACGGCTATGCGATGCTCAGGCGTTAACCTTGTCATGGCATCCATGACATCCGTCCATTTTTCATTCCGACTCTCGAATTGCCATCGCAACTTTCTTACAGCTTGGTTGCGAACGGCCTCCAGCCAGATCTGCTCTCTTCGCCTGCGCCTCGTCTTGTCAATATATATCCGGGTCGCAATCGTAATCATCCATGACGAAAAGGCAGACGAACCATCGTACCTTTGAATATTTTCCATACATCGAATCATCGTATCCTGCACCGTCTCCTCCGCAACGTTAGGGTCCATCGTTACTTTGACAAGATACTTATACACAAAAGCGTAGTGACGCTGGAGCAGTTCTGCCAGTGCACTGTCATCTCCCTGTATCGCCCTCTGTACTTCTTCCAGTTCGGCTGCCTCCATCTGGATTGTCACCTGCTCTCCGCTAAGTCTTATGTTATTACGACAGGCTCTGCAGAAACGTTCAATTCAATCCAAAAAAAATCTGAAGCCGACAATTTCCCGGGCAATCAGACTTCATTTCGGTAATCTTGCAGTTTGTCGAACCACGGTTGGTTGTGGGCACCGCTGTTTAATAAACGACTTCTCCATATATTTTGCTGTTGATCCTTGATTTGATTCATCTCATTACTGATGTAACTATGTAGTTGAGGACGCTGGGGAATTGATTCTATTTTGCCATTCTCCATTGCTCGAAGGTTTTCTTCGATGATCAGATGCTCGGCACGTTGTCCCAACTGGATAACTCGCTTTTTCTCCACTTCTATTTCCTCGCTCTCCTTAGCTATTATTCCATGATTCTTCTGACTATTATTAAAGCTCAAGCTTATTATGATTCGACTTGCTAAATGGAAAAGAACGATCTTCTGTAGAAGCTAGTCATTGATCTGTATGTAGGGTTAAACGGGATGTGTCTTGGATATAAAAGAGGCTGAAAACAAAAAAAGAACGCAAACCGGGTATAGACCACAGTCTGCGTGCTTCGCAAGTTAGGGTGTTTCTTTTTATTGCCTCAGTTAGATGGTGCTTTATCGCTTGTAACAACTAATTGCTATTCTAATGAAAAAGTTGTCACTTGTCCAGACATTCTTCACATAAATTGTCGGATCATCTGGCAGAGACGTATGGATTGTTCTTCTTTTCATAACCGATGGTCGTTTTGGGACCATGACCTGGATATACTTTGACCTCATCCGCGAAGGTGTACAACTTGTTCTGGATCGAATCAATCAAATCCCGTTCACGGCCTCCAGTAAGATCCGTTCTGCCTACACCCATACGGAACAGAACATCACCTGCAAACAGGTCATCACCACATAACAGACTTACACTGCCTGGTGAATGTCCCGGTGTATGATACACTTTGAACGTGTGACCAATAAAATTCAGAGTCTGCCCTTCGTCCATGGCATATTCAGCTGGTTCTGTCGAAAGCGGTGGGATAGCCTGCGGCCAGTTCAAAGAACCATTCAACTTCGGCGTTGTGAGCCAGTCACTCTCCAAGTCATGCAAATAAACAGGACAGCCTTTCAATTTGCGAATTTCATCCACGCCGCCCATATGATCAAAATGCGCGTGAGTCAGCAGGATCGCTTCAATCTCCAGGCCCTGAATGGCTTTGAGCAACGGTCCCGGATTCATTCCGGGGTCAATAATTACAGCTTTATCAGGATCATCACCCTGCAACAGATACGCATTGGTCTGGAGCGGTCCCAATGAAAATGTACGAATGTTAAGCATAGCGGCTCAGTAACCCGAAATCAGTTCACGCAGCTCACGAATAATGGCTGCATTTGACTCCGTTCCTTCCCCATAACGTTTCCCGATCTCTTGACGCGCAACAGCCAAATTATCCTGATAATCTGCCGCTTCACGGTCCGGATTGAGACGTTTGAATTCAATCATAACCTCTTGCACATGTTGCGGACGAGGCCCCCATTGGCCCAGTACATGTCCGCCTGTATCTGCAAAAATAACAACAGGTACAGAGCGTCCGCCCATCGTAAGAAACTCATCCATCACTTCAGGATGATTTTCCATAATAAGAACTTCTGTCGGAATGCCCGAGATTTCCAACGCCTGGAACACGACCGGAATATTGCGTACCACATCGCCACACCAGTCAGCAGCCAAAATTAACACACGCAAATCATCGCGGTGATTCAGGCTTTCGAAAAATTCACGATCATCCTCGTTCGGCCATACAAAGCTGTCATAGTTTGCCTGAAACTCACTTTGGTTTTTCGTCATGCTCTCAATGAATTCTTTCGGCGGCAGACCTTTACCGAATTTGTGAGACAAGTTTGGTTTTCCCATAACTAGACACTTCCCTTCTTTTTACGAACATTCATCCATTTAATAAGTACATAAATAATCATAAGTGCCAGAGCAACGAGCAGAATCGGCATAATATAAGGTGCCGCCTTTTCGTTGATATGTTGCCATTGATCTCCAAGTATCATCCCTAAATATATAAACAATGCAGACCAAGGTATAACAGCGAGTGTTGTCAGCAAAATAAACCGACCCGTATGCATTTTGGATATGCCGGCAGGAATCGATATGGCATGTCTTACGACTGGAACAAAACGCGCTGTGAAAATGACACCTGTCCCATACTTGCGGAACCACTCTTCGGAATGGTCGATGTGCTTTTTCTGGATCAGTATGTATTTTCCGTAGCGTTCAAGTACAGGTCTTCCGCCATAACGGCCAATCCAGTAAATAAATAGCTGGGCTATGACACCGCCCACGGTACCAAAAATCATTGCACCGAAAAAATTAATATGGCCTTGTGAAACGAGAAAACCTCCATATGCCAGTACAATTTCACTCGGAATAACTTCAAGCATTAGTCCAAGCATAATTCCAAAGTATCCAAGGCTTTGGATCCAATCAAATAATTGATTGACAATGTTATGAATAACGTCCATCTCGACCCTCTTTCTTCATCCTGATTGGCAGTGCCCTTCGCACCATGGATGTTCGTCCCTATTTTATCACAGGCCTGTAGCTGTTGCTACTTCACCCGTTTGGGATAGTGTCCCGCAGGCGGCCGTTTGCATATGGTATCGGGAGAGGAGCGTGAGAAGATGTCACCCAAATCAGCACCCGGTACTCCCCCGGTAAAACATAGCACCCCAGGCCAGAAACTGCCTTCTGCCCGAGGGATCCGAAGGGCATGCAGCAAAGAGCTGTATCGAACAGCCAAAAAGCTAAAGGTATACATCTCCCCAGAACGGATGAAGCAGGCAGAAGAATTGTATTATGGGAAAGTTATCGCCAATCTGCTCTGGATCGGTGAAAACCGGGATAATCGCAAAAAATTATGCGAATGGTGGAACGCCGATGTCAGCGCTGAGATTGCGACTCTATGGGGTGTGGAGGTAGAACCGCTGCAAGGTGCCTTCAAGGAAGCGTTTGGCGGATATCGCCTGTAGATTCGGAGTAATGGACAGGTAACCAAACAGTTTATGTGCAGCATAGGGCTAGATGTTGAATTTGAATAGAACCTGAATTGAACCTGAATGCAGCCGTAAAACAACTACTTTCGGTGGAAATGTGAATTGTTTATCCCATTACATGTTGAATCATTCGTTTTCATGGATTTAGTTCAACATCGACGTTGCGTGAGGTTAGATGTTCAGGGATACTTTCTGCTCACCTCTGAAGCAAGTGGATTAGAAGCAAGGATAAGCAGATTATCCCCATAACGTAATGCCACTTCATTAAGACCAAAGCGCCGATCATTTCTCGCCTTCCCTGCCGCCACTTCTTCAGCCAGCTGTCTATAACGTTCGTATAATCTTACTCCGGCAGAAGCGGTCTGCCTTCCTCGCTCAGCATAGCCTGCCGCCAGCTCCCTCCGTGATGCCTGTTCCATCCAATATAAAGCCAGGGACTGGCTGGAGGCGTCAAAACGATTGAGGGCTATGGCTTGTTCAAAATAATTCCCGGCTGACTCTCCTCTACCCGATCGAGCAGCCAACTGCCCCAGCTCTCCGTAGAGTTGGGGGTAAACTGGAGAATAGGACAGGCTCTGCACTAACATTAATTCAGCCTTTTTCGCAGGAAGCGTACGAGACAGGGAGATGGCGATATCCGGTCTGTAGGGGTTAAACTTGTACGCCGCCGTAAGCAGCGTCTTGCGTTCAGCACTTCCTGCATCATTGGAAATGGCTAGACGGTATTGTTGATCTGCCGCCAAATGATTTCCAGCAAACCAAGCTGTCCCGCCAAGCCAAAAAATGACGAACAGTCCTGCTAGTATCAGTTGAGGCCACGGATTCAACTGACGGAAAAAGCGGGGCCGTTTTTTGTAAGCGGCGGCCTCCTGTACAGTTTGCGACGATAGTGCCCAGCCCCCTAGCCAAATGAACATCATCCAGAGGAAGGTGAAGCTCCAGTCAAAGTCCATTGCACCATGGAGGCCAAAAACAATAATTGAAGGCATCAGCTGAGGAGCCTGCCTCCACATGGTTCGCAGGGTGGAAAAGAACCAGCCAGCGATGAGCAACAGCCCGATTATGCCTGCATCGAGGGCAAGATCAAGGATGCCGTTGTGGACCTCGCCTCCGACATAAGGCGAGGATTGGATGGCGCGAAACATGCTGCGCCATGTCTCTCCCCCGTGGCCCATCCATGGGGCCTCGGTCCAGAGCTTCAGGGCGTCCCGCCACATCTGAAGGCGGGACAACCCTGTGCCGACACCAGCCGCCATGCGGTCGGCGGTGGAGGCCACGGCCAGGGCTGCGGCGGTGATCCCCGCCAGCCCCGTGGCCGTGAGGGCAGCGGCGCGTGCACGAGCGCCGCTGTGCCACAAACGGCACAGCAGCAGCGTGCCGAGCAGCGCAGCTGCCCATGCCCCGGCCAGTGCCAGCAGGCCGGGCACGGGTGCAGGCGCCAGCTGGGCAGCAGCCAGCTGGCGGTAGAGCCAGGCCGCGCACGCCAGTGGCGCGGCCGTGGCCAGCAGCAGCGGCAGGCGGGCACCGCGCCGCTGCAAAGCGAAGGCGGCGACCGCGGCGCAGCCGGTCGCCAGCCAGGCGCCGCGCGACTCGCTCAGGAGGAGCGCGGCTTGCGCAGGGAGGAGCGGCAGCACTGCCGCGATGAGCCGCCCGGCCGACAGCGGCCGGGCTACAGCTCGCGCGGCGGCAGCCAGCCGCTCCAATGCGTACATGCCGGCAACGGCGCCGTACGCATTGGGGTACTGCAGCAATCCGCCGAGCCGGGCTCCGGCGGAGCTGATCTCGGGGTCAGCGGTTCGCATGACCCCATAAGGCAGCGGCAGCACACCGCACGCGGCAAGCACGCCGCTTAGCACAAGCAGGCCACCTGCCATTTGCCAGCCGCAGGCAAACCATCGCGCTCCGTTCGCGCGCGAGGCCAGCATCACTGTTAGCAACGCAAATATCGCCAGCAGGCTCCAGCGCAGCATCTCATCCAAGCTTCCCTGTACGCTGACAGAGCCTATCCAGGCATGCAGGCCAAACCAAATTGCCAGAGCCAAGGGCCAAAACATCCAGTGGAGATGAGCGTACTGCATAAGGGCCACATACAATCGTTTGAGGGTATTCAACCACTGAGAAATCCCTGGTTTCCCATTTGTCTTCGGTGCGTTGAAGCACATCATGAACAGGATCAACCAAATAAGTGCACTGCCTGATGCCATCAGCACCATGGGGTATACGTCCGTAAAATAAAACAATCCCCTGCGTAGACACCCTGCCAACAGTAAAACCACCAGGATTAAACCAAGCATCATCGTTAGTGCTGGCTCTAATAATCGGGAAAACATTATTCCCTGAGTTGCTCGGTCCACCTTTTCTATCTTGTCCAGGCTGCCCCTATCATCTGACTTACTCCACTTAACCTTTTTATCCGATTTTACTTCCTCCATGCGTCTACCTCCTTTCACACGTCATCGTATTCATCCAAATTCCAACTAAAAAACAAAAAAAGGCAGAAGCTCCCGTTAGGGTCTTCTGCCTAATTACATGCCTCTGGCACCTTATGTTGTTTTCACGGGACCCTCTTACCAGTATGTCCCGTCAAGGACGATGGCAGACGATCTGCATCAACGATTCAACAGTGATCACAGCGGCTAGGATCTTGGGTGACATCTTTAATGGATTCCCCATTTGAATTCTCTTGGCTTAAATCTGCTCCATCGTTCGGAACAGTTTCTTTCAACTTGCCCCCACCTGGAAGCAGGTCCGCACAAGCCCGCTCCAAATAAGGATCTGCCTGAATGAAGTCACGGAATGCGGTATATTCATTCCACATGTCAGCTGTCTGCCCGGCCTGACCGCGTACTGCACGGATTAATATGTTTTTTGGCGTATGCTCCATATCGATAAATTCGAGCAGCTGCGTTTTGTATCCCATCAGATCCAGCAGCTTCGCCCGGATGGCGTCCGTTGCCAATGCGGAGAAACGTTCCTTCAAAATACCGTGTGACAACAACGGATTCATCACGCTGGATTCAATCTGGTCAAACAGCTCGTGCTGACAGCACGGTACAGACAGAATGACGGAAGCCCCCCAACGAACGGCTTTCTCCAAAGCAGCATCGGTTGCTGTATTGCAGGCATGCAGCGTCACGACCATATCCACTTCATTCAGCTCGTCATAGTCAGCGATGTCTCCCACAAGGAACTTCAGGTCACCGTAATGCAATTTGTTTGCCAGATCATTGCAGTGTTCAATAACATCGGCTTTTAAGTCCAAACCAATAATCTTGAGCGATCTGCGCTGCTGTACAGACAAATAGTGATATAAAGCAAAGGTCAGATACGACTTCCCACACCCAAAATCAACAATCGTAAGTGGACGGCCCTCTGGCAAATGCGGGATGACATCCTGTACCATCTCGAGGAAACGGTTAATCTGTCTAAACTTATCGTACTTGCGGGCCAAAACTCGGCCTTCCTCGCTCATAATTCCCAGCTCGACCAGGAAAGAAACGGGAACTCCATCTTCCAGCACATATTGCTTTTTACGATTATGCGAGAGGTCCACCGCAGTCTTGGAAGCTGACTTGGTCAAGATGGACACTTTATATTTTTTGCTGATCAAAATTTGATAGTCCGCGTCTGCTGTACAGAGCAGTCCTTGACGAAACGTCTCCTCGCATAGCAAAGTCATGCGTTCTGCCGCTTCAGCCGGAGTCAAATTCTCGTGCAGCACTTTGTTGGTATAATGAAATGCGAATTGATAATGCAACTGATTCTTGAGCGTTACCGGCTTGACTTGCACTTTGGTATACGAGACATTGTCCCGTCTGCGCAGCTGGCTCCAGGTCGCTGTAATCAGCGAATTCTGTTCAAAGATGTCTTGTATAAGCTTTCGCAATGAATCCACGGGGGTACATCTCACTTTCGGTTTGGTTTGGTCAACCGTTACCATACCACAATTCCGTTCCCTCTCCAAGTTAAGGTGCGTATTCAGGGGGTTTAACGATTTAGCTCGGCAAGCCCCTCTTCCACTTCCTCGCGAGGCAAGCCCCCTTGCTGCAGTTGCTCATCTTCCAGTTGTCTTAACCTTTCATAGAAAGCCTGCACCTCACCCCGATAATGAATTGGATGACTGTCGTCTACCTGCAACAGTCTGTACCAGCTATTCTCTGCCTGATCATAACGCCCCTGTTGTTCACGATACAAGGCAAGCTGCTTTTCCGTTCGTGCCGGAAGTTCGTATGCTTTCGTTTGCTCCAATATGCCCTCTACACGCTCTGGTGCATCCAGCAGCTTCGGATTAGCCCCATGATTCAGTGCATACAGGTAAAAATGAAGTGATCTCATCAGACGAATAAGTGCTTCATCCTCTGACTCCATTTTTTCATGATCATCTATGCCCTCTACTATGGACTTTTCATTATAAATGTACGCCTCTTCTTCGATCAGCCTGGCGGCTTGCTGTAGATTGTCCACTTCAATGACGCCGCGAAAACGGAACATCTCAATAACATCCTCGGCAGGCAGTGAGTTCAGCAACGATAAATTCAGGCCAAACTGCCTGCGCAGCAGCTCGTCCAACTCGGACAGAGCCTCCGTGTGTTTTCGCTGTTGTTTGAGTGTAAATACCTTGCCGATCGCTTCTGTCATTTCCTCCATCATACGGAGCAGATAATCTTTCCTGAACATGCTATATGCCCCCTCATCGTTCGATCGTGTACATTCCAGTTTCATTTACATGATCCATTCTCATCATTTTAATTCATGCCATGACAAAAAGCCAAAACATGGTGAATGCCCCCCATGCTCTTACCTGAACAAATAAAACCCCTGCCGTTCTTGAGCGAACGTTGCAGGGGTTTAGCAAGGCCCAGACACTTCGCAAAGAAGGCGAAATATCTGGTACTATTCATGTTTCAGTAAATTACTTCGATAATCCCGTCAAAAATTGTTTAATGACCTGAATTAATTCTTCCGGAGCTTCATACATGCTCATATGACCTGCTCCAGGAATCACAGCTTGCGTAATATGTGGCTTGTCACTTGTAAATGTACGTTCCGGCGGAATGACGGCATCCTTCTCGCCGGCAACCAGCAGAACAGGAAGTGGTGTAGCGGACAATACATCACGGCGGTCCGGCCGTTCCCGCATAGCCAATGCAGCTCCAGTTGCCCCTTGCGGCGCCGTCTGGTAACCGATTTCTTTCACACGTGTCACTTGCGCTGATAGCGAATCCACATGTTCTGGTGCAAACAAACCGGGAACAAGCCCATCCACAAAGTGAACCATGCCTTCCGTCTGAATGGTGGATACTGCACGAAGGCGTTTTTCCTTGCCCTCTTCACTATCCGGATACGCTGTGGAATGAATCAAGCCGAAGGCATTCAATCGTTCCGGGTGGCGCTGTGCGATGGAGAGTGCGATATATCCACCCATAGAGTGACCGAGCAAGACAGCCTTATCCACCTTGAGCTCGTCCATTAATTGCAATACGTCATTGCCCATCTGATCGATGGTATAGCTACCTACAGGCGCGTCCGTTTTGCCATGTCCACGCAGATCGGGTACGATGCAACGATAGCTGCGTGCAAGCTCAGGCACAACTTCATCCCAATAGGATGAACTTCCGCAGTATCCATGGAGCAAAATGAGTGCTTCTCCCTTACCCTGTTCGGCATAACAAATCGTCGTTCCGTCACACATCACTTTTTCCATATTAAATCCCTCTCTCTGCGCAAATTAAATTCATTCAAGTTGTATATTATTAAGCCTGCAACTCATTTATGAAACGTTTGTCTGTATTTCACTGCTTCGGATACCGCCTCAGCAATCGTTCGAGACATCCCCATAACGAAATGCAGCGAGGTCATCTGAAGAATGGAATAAGGTCTCGGTCCATTCGCATTCACCACAGCAGCCACGCTGTAATGACCAACCGGCGGCAGCTTGCCGCCAACCGATCGGGCCGGAATAAGTGCATGTTCCGCGAGATAGTATGTACCTTCTGCCTGTTTTGGACCCAGACAAGCATCAATAGCGATGATGGCATGATGGGACGGGACAAGCGCCAGCCTCTTCTCCAGCGTATCGGCATCGCAAGGTGAAGCCAGTGTCCCGATCACGTGGTTCACTCCGTACTCCTGCAGCAGGCTCCCTGTCAGCGGGCCCAGTGCATCCCCGGTAGAACGGTCCGTCCCGATACAGACAAAGGTAATTTCATCGGGTGAATGAAGTTGGTAGATGTGCTTGAAAAATAATACCAAATCTTCTCCCTGCACATTTTTGCGGGCTTCCCTGCTTTGATGGCGAACCAATTCCCGCTTGTACACTGTCAATCTCTTTTCCCTCCTTTACACATGTACTCCCTACCTGAAGCTCTATTGTTGTATTCCTCATTTTACCCGATGCTTCGTTACGCCGCAAAAGCATTGGCCTGTGCCTGTCCAAACATGATACAATGACAACAGTTTCCGATATGGAAGGGATGGACATAACGATGGATTTAACGCAAGCAAGCGCAGCCAACATGGAATATATGATTGAAGCGATCAAAACGAAGCTGCGGATGGCCAGTGGAGCTGCCATGCAGGCTTCAGCTTTCCCACTCGACAAGTATGAAGATCTGTTTGACCTGTATGAGATGGTCCTAGGCAAGGAACATCTGAGTATTTCTGAAGTGGAAGCTGTCGCTTCCGAACTGGGTAACCTTCGTAAATCCTAGGCGACATTGTTCATAGAACTTTGAGCGGCTCTTTTTATGAAGGTAAAGCTATGAAGGTAAATCAACCCGTACAAAGAGGACCTGCCTTCCACGTCACAGTGGAATCAGGTCCTCTTGCGGTTGTTATATTCCAAGACTATCCTTACCGGACAGTCTGCTTCATGTTTTAAACCCTATTCCATCGGTATAAGTTACACCCTTTTCCTCAAGGCAAGTCCACCAGTACAAATTCAGCAGTCTCGCTGCCTGTACCTGTAATTTGCAGATCACAGCTCTTACGGATCCGTGCAGCATCACCCGGCTTGAGATTGAAGTTACCATCTGAACATACAATCTCGATATGACCACTAATCAGGAAGAGATGTGTACGCCTGTCTTCATGTTGAGGGTACATTAATTTTTTGCCGGATTCCAGATGGGATAGATAGCAAGTTACATCCTGTGAAATCGGTAATGCTCCCTCGGCTGCCTCTCCCCCTTGTCCCGATACAATCGGACAAAGACGGTTCAGATGCTCCTGATCCTCCAGGCGACGATTGGTATACGAGGGTTTGAGCATGCGCTGGGATGGCAAAAACCACATTTGTAAAAAACGTACAGGTTCATCCTCAGAGGGGTTAGTCTCCGAATGCTCGACCCCGGTCCCCGCACTCATGACCTGAACTGTTCCCGGTTCCAGCAATTGCTCTGTTCCCATACTGTCCGTATGTTTCAACGTACCTGATATCACATAACTAACAATCTCCAAGTCATGATGTGGATGTCTCTTAAAGCCTTCCTGCGGCATCAGTGTGTTGTCATTATGAGCCAGAAGACAACCAAAGTGGGCATTGCTTGGATCATCATAGTCCGCAAAGGAAAAGCTGAATTCACTGTGTATCCAACCTCGATCCGACGTGTGCCTTTCTTCCGATGTCACTACTTTAATCATATTCATCCACCTCCAAAGGTTTAGAGCTGCCACATCTTCGCAGCAGTTCATGCGTGTATATTTAGAATTCTATAGATCAATACCAGTTGGTATGTCATCTTTACCCGTGGCCCGGGAATTCTAATCACGCCCCTTGCTTCAGGTTATACGCTTTCTTCAGGTGAGTGAAGCTTGAATTCGCTGTCTGCCCGCCCCACAACTTTACCCGCGTCGTTCCGAATATCAGGTGGATATACCTCTGCCAGTCGTTCGATGGTTTTTCGATTGCTATATCCAATCTGCTCCAAGATGGATTGTGCAATCCAGGCCCATTCTTCTTCCGAACCGTCAAGCACTTTGAACGTGATTCCAAGGCGTTCCTTTTTCAGAGCAAAACCAAACACACCCTTGAAGCCGCCCTTGGCTACAATGTTGCTGTCTTCAAGCAGCACGGAGTCCACGCGTCCGGTTCCTCCTACCATTAGCGGATATTCGTTCATGGCTCCAGTGATGCTCTCTACCGCAGAGCGTGTAGATGGATCTTCAATCAGATCCGGGCAAGCCAGCTTCAAGTATGCGTTCGACAATGCCGATAACGGCAATGAAAATACCGGAAAGCCGCAGCCATCCGTCCCAAGTTTAATCTCTTTCTCTTCAATACCTGCCATGTAGGCCATGGTCTCCAGAATTTCACGCTGTACTGGATGTTCTGGCTCTGCATAACTACCCAAGTCTGCCTGTTTCATCTGAGTGTATGCGAGAATGCCCAGATGTTTACCGGAACAGTTGTGGAGGATACGACGCTTTTCTCCTTGAGCACGCAGCCATTGATTCCGGCTTTCTTCATTCAGGGGATAACTTGGTGCACATATGAGGCATTCTTCTCCCAATCCTATTTTGCTTTCCAACTGCTCCAGCACCTGAATATGAATCGGTTCCGATCGGTGCGAGGAAGACATGATGGCAATCTCCTGAGCTGTCAGACCATAATGCCCGGCAATACCGGCCCGAATCCCCGGAATGGCCTGAAAAGGTTTGGCAGATGAACGGGTAAACGCTCTAAAATGAGGATCGCCAGCTGAATATACAATCTTGCCGTTCTCATCCGTAATGCTTATGTGTCCGTAATGGGCGCATTCCATAACGCCTGCACGGTATTCTTTAATTAACAGGGCACTCTCCATGCGAGTTCTCTCCTTTATACTCCCAAATTCATCTCTGCTTTGCGTCACGACGCCGCATGGGATATCTTAAATAGTATAGTACAAAAGCGACGTTTTTACAGTTTTTTCGACAGACATTTCGGGTAATCCTTTATCAATCTTTATCTACCTACTACCATCACTGAAGGAGACACTCATTTATGCAGCGCAAAACGCATTCATCCTCATCCGGGTTAAATCGCAAAAATTCATCATTACGCCCACTGCTCAAGTGGGCTGGTGTTGGAATGATAGCCAGCGTTTCGGTCGTCTTCTTGCTGGCGGCTCTGGGAGCGTTGCTTGGTAATGATGCTATCCTTTCATTGGATGACCGTATCCAGCAGCTGGTCTATCTGAACTCGGAATCACGTATTTATCTGCTGCCTTTCATTTCTTTCATTACTGCGCTCGGTTCTTTTAACCTTTCTGCCATGGCAGCTGTCGGTTTTTCAATCCTTTTCTTGCTGCAGCGCCGTCCCCGTTTCCTCATATATGGATATGCGTTACTCAGCAGTTTTGCCATGATGTGGATTCTGAACACCTTATTGAAGGAAATATTCAGACGCAGCAGACCTGAACTGGAACATCTGTTGATCGTTCATGGATATAGTTTTCCAAGCGGTCATGCGATGATCTCAATGGGGTTTTACGGCATGTTATTTGTCATATGGGCGATTGAAAGACAGCAACGGTTGTCTGGAGTTGCCCTGCCTGTCCTTTGCGGAATGGCATTTATATTCCTGATCGGTATTAGCCGGATCATGCTTGGCGTACATTATCCAACCGATGTTTTCACCGGATTTGCTGCCGGACTGGCTTGGATCTGCTGTATGATTCAGGGGATTAAGCGCTCCTTCTGAATTGCATTATCCTATATTTTCCATATCATTTCTCCACACGTTGATTGTTTCACCTGGAAGCACGGCGTTTATATACGAAGTAAGCAAACGCGAACAGACAACATCCTACATCAAGTATAAAGGAGGCGGTTGTTATGTGGGGTATCATTATCAGCATTGTGATGGCAGTCATTATTGGTGTAATCGGTGATGCACTTGCCGGTCACAACATGCCTGGAGGAATCATCGGTGCAATGATTGCCGGATTTGTCGGCGCCTGGCTAGGAGCACTTTTGCTGGGTAACTGGGGGCCGGTCATCGGCAACTTCGCCGTCATTCCTGCCATCATTGGAACAGCGCTCTTTGTCTTCTTGCTGGGGCTTGCGTCCAGACTGTTCAGACAGGCTGCCTGATCGGTCAACAAGGTGTTCGTTGTTTCGTATCCGTTTTTTAAATTTGAAGAAGGAGTGATTTGACATGAATAAAGCAGAAGAGCAATATCCTGTACAAAGCGGTTCCAATTTCGCCAAAGGTATTTTCATCGGAGGTTTGCTGGGTGCTGCAGCTGCGCTGCTCTTTGCCCCTAAACCAGGACGCGAATTGCGTGGTGACCTTTCCGAGAAAGTGGGCATCGTTACGGATCGCACGAAAGAAGTTGCAGCAGTTGTAGGTGATAAAGCTTCCGAACTGGCTAAAACGGTCTCTTCCAAAACTTCTGATATTGCAAAAACAGTAAACCAAGGACGTAATGACGTCATGGATTCCGTGAGAAAAGCTTCCTCTGATGTAGCGAATGAAGCAACCAAGGCGACAGAAGAAGTGGCTGCTGCTTCTGTAGAAGCCAAGGAAGATACACGTAAAGAAATAAACTCGACCAGCCTGTAAGGCTTGTGATCGAGTGACCAATAGCCAGCTGTATTCCAGCTGGCTATTTTTTATCCACACCGCGAGATTAAAGGAGGAAGAACATGAGTAAAGTCACAATGAACGGCAATACGCCCATTACCGGAGGAAAACCCGCACAACAGTATGATACCAGTGAGCACCCTTTTGAATTGCGTCATGAGGTAAAACGTCTGAACACAAGGCTGGATCAAATTGCTGACAGTCTGGAAAAATCTCAAATCAAGGATATTATCGAAAATTACAGCAGTCCCAAAAAACGCATCATTACCAATTTTACAGCCGGTATGGCACGTGGTTTGGGTTTGACCGTAGGGACCTTTGTTGTTCTTGGTCTGCTCGCCTTTATTCTTAGTCAATTCGTGAATATGCCGATTGTAGGACAATACATTGCTGACTTATTGGGATACATTGAAGATTATAAAAAATAAAGGAAGCATGTGATGCTTCCCAAGTCAATGCCTTCGTTTACCAATGCCACGTTTCTCTGTTTCCTTAACTGACGGCTGGGAGGACTTTACTTTGAGCAGATCCCCTGTCCAGCCTTTCATCATCATCCATACATACATGCCGACCATGCTAATGATGATAAGTACAAGGACAAGTACAACCCCCCAGGTTTTGTCGATCCAAGGCAGATTCTCAAAGTTCATTCCCCATATGGCTCCAGCAGCCGTTGCGGGCGTGAATACCGAGGTAACGAGGGTCAATGTCTTCATGATCTCATTGCCACGCACCCCTGAAATCGCATTATCAATGGAAATCAGCGTATCGATCTCTTTCTCATAATGTTTGAACAAACGCTCCATGCGTTCGATCCGGTGCTGGAGCTGCTGAAAAAATCGGTTCTCCTTCAGCTCGTCCAGATAAGCCTCCCTGGCGGCGGCCATCAATTCGGAATACGGGATGAACAGGTTACTCCAATATAGCAACTCAAATCGGGCAGCAAGAATCTGATCCATCAGCGTTCGTGCATTGCGGGATTCCATCGTCCGCTCCAAATCACGCAGGTTCATCTCAAATTGATCCATGCCCACATGGTAATAATGCAAGATGGCTCGAAACAGCACAAACATGCCGTCCCGGGCTTCATTGCATTGTTGCAACATGGCTGCACGTTCACCTGTATTCATAATCCCTCTGGTATTGTCATCTACATTCAAGGTAACCAGTCTTTCTTGATCCACATAGAAAAACATCTGATTATCTTTACGTTGATCGTCTCTTTCATTCTTGACCGCATATAATAATGACCCGAATATGACGGGCTCCGTGCCGTTCATGAAGCGGACAGAGAGGTAATTGGACTCTACCGCCGGTATTTTGCGAAGCCAGTACTGCATTTCTGGAAATTCGCTCGTTAGTTCCTCCAAGGCTTCTGCCATACTTTCCTCATCCGGTGCCACCCAGTCCCACCATTCCCAATGGTCTGAATAGGTAGCCTTGTCCCGACGCGCTTCCAGTTTGACTTTATCCACAATCACTAACATCCACTCCTGCATTCATACTGTTCATTGAGAAATCATTGCTAGAGTAAAAGGCTGGGCAAAACCCAGCCCCTCCTCATCAAACCGTACGTGAGGTTTTCCCTCATACGGCTTTCCGATGTTCGTCATTCATGGGCATGCAAATTACAACAGCGTTTTTAGTCCATATTGGCCGGCGATATATTTAACCTCAGATACTGAACCCATCCATTTTCTGCGTTGTCTCTTCTTCGCGTACCACCGTGTTAACCGTTGCAAAATATACCAGTCCAGCTTAGCTAGTCTCTTTTGGCTGTAGTTCGTGTAGTAATAATTTCTCCACCCTTGAATCTTCGGATTGAGCCATTTCACATGTTCCGCGAACGATCTGGATCGCATACTCGGTGGAGACAGTCGCTCTTTAACGACTCCACGAATACGTTCTTCCGCCTTTTTGGTTAGCCATTGCTGCGTGGTATAATATACCTTCCCTTGCGAAGTTTCTGCTTTCGTTTTTCGGTGGTGCATTCCTAAGAAGTCGAATCCCTCGTCTCCTGTCCATAGACCTACAATGCGAGTTTTGGTCGGGTGCAGGGTTAGCTCCAGACGTTCCATAATTTTGCCTATGAGTTCATACGCATGCTCGGCGTCCTTTTTGGTTTTACAGATTACTACAAAGTCGTCTGCATACCTTGTCAGTTCTCCCAGACCTCTTCCATGTTTCTCCCATAGTCGGTCAAAATAGTTCAGATAGATATTCGCCAGAAGCGGTGAGATCACACCACCTTGCGGCGTTCCTAAATCGGAGCGCCTTACGTTTCCTTCTTCCATCACTCCCGCCTGAAGCCACTTCCGTATTAATTTCAGTATCCGCCTGTCGTTGATGCGCATCTGCACCAATTTCATCAGCTTCTCTTGATTAATGTTATCGAAGTAACCTTGGATATCGACGTCGACTACCCAATTCCCTTTGCGGTTGCAAGCTTTCCGAATTCGTTCCAGCGCTCCTTTCGCACTTCGTTTCGGGCGAAATCCAAAGGATACGTCCTCAAAATCCGCTTCAAAGATGGGTTCAATCACGAGTTTCGTTGCCATCTGTATGACTCGGTCGCGCACGGTGGGTATGCCCAGCGGTCTTTGCTTCCCATCTTTCTTTGGGATATAGTGCCGCCGTACAGGCTGCGGATGGTAGTTGCCTTCTTTCAACGCTCGTTCGCAGTCCTTGAGGAAGTTCATTTCTCCTTGTTCCTCCACATCTGCCAGCGTTATGGCATCTACACCTGCCGCTCCCTTGTTCGCTTTCACTCGTCTCCAGGCTTCGTACAAGACATCCCACCGGTAGACTTTGTCGTACAAGGCATGGAATTTACGCTTGCTGTTCTCCTTGGCCACATGACCTAGCTTATCTTGGAGTTGTTGAACTTTTT
>NZ_JAUKNS010000015.1:0-23578 GCF_030487755.1 Paenibacillus sp. 11B
CACGTGACGAGGAGCTTTTCTGTATAACTTAATTGCATTAAATATAAAGGCAATTAAGATTTTTTCATCATTTGACGCAATACGGTTTGCAGGATACCACCGTTATGGTAGTAGTCCACGTCCACCATGCTGTCCAGACGAGCGATGACAGGGAAGTCGAACTTGGTGCCGTCCTCACGGGTTACGGTAACCGTCAGTTCTTGTCCTGGTTTCACATCATTGCTCAGACCTGTGATGTCATACGTTTCACGACCGTTCAGACCGAGGCTGGACCAGCCATGACCTTCCTGGAATTGCAATGGCATTACGCCCATGCCGACCAGGTTACTGCGGTGAATACGCTCGAAGCTTTCTGCGATAACGGCTTTGACGCCGAGCAGGAATGTTCCTTTTGCCGCCCAGTCACGGGAGCTTCCTGTACCATACTCTTTACCAGCGATAACGATCAGGTTCTGTCCTTCGTCCTGATACTTCATGGAAGCATCGTAGATAGACATTTCTTCGTCCGTTGGCAGGTATTTCGTAATACCACCCTCGGTACCTGGAGCCACTTGGTTACGAATACGAATGTTTGCAAACGTACCACGCATCATGACTTCATGGTTACCACGACGTGAGCCGTAAGAGTTGAAGTCTTTGCGTTCTACGCCATGTTTTTTCAGGTACAGTCCAGCCGGACTGGATGGTGCGATATTACCCGCTGGCGAGATGTGATCCGTTGTTACGGAATCAGCTAGCAATGCCATGACACGTGCGGAACGAATATCTGCGATATCCGTCAACTTGTCGCCAAGCTCCTGGAAGAATGGTGGATTCTGAATGTATGTGGAGTTAGGATCCCACTCATACAATTCGCCTTCCGGTACAGGAATCGTATTCCAGCGCTCGTTAGCTGTAAATACGTTCTCATATTTGTTGCGGAACATCTGTGCGTTCAGCGAGCTAGCGATGGTATCCTTGATTTCCTCGGAGCTAGGCCAGAGGTCTTTCAGGAATACAGGCTCGTTGTTGGTATCATAGCCGATTGGATCGGTTGCAAAATCAATATTAACGGTACCCGCCAGAGCATACGCCACAACGAGTGGCGGTGAAGCCAAGTAGTTGGCTTTGACCTGTGCGTGCACACGACCTTCAAAGTTACGGTTACCGGACAATACAGCCGCTACCGTCATGTCGTTCTCAGCGATTGCTTCGCTTACTTCGTCTGGCAGTGGGCCAGAGTTACCGATGCAAGTTGCGCAACCGTAGCCGGCCACGTTGAATCCGAGTTTGTCGAGATATTCAATCAGACCTGCTTTTTCCAGATACTCGGTAACTACGAGGGAACCTGGAGTCAAGCTGCTTTTCACGTAGCCAGGCTTGGTCAGACCACGTTCAACGGCTTTTTTCGCAAGCAGACCCGCTCCAACCATAACACTTGGATTCGAAGTGTTGGTGCAGCTTGTGATTGCCGCGATAACGACAGCACCAGCAGACAGTTCGCTAGTGGAACCGTCAGGGTGTTTAACAGGCACTTTCTCAGCGATTTTCTCGTCGCTCAGTCCATAGCCGCCTTTGTCGATCGGCGTGCGGATAATGCTATTGAAGCCTTCTTTCATTTGAGTCAGCTCGATGCGATCCTGTGGACGTTTAGGTCCCGCGAGACTTGGTACAACAGATGCTAGGTCAAGTTCAATCACATCTGTAAACTCAGGGTCAACCGTATCAGCAGTACGGAACATGTTCTGAGCTTTGTAATAAGCTTCAACCAGATCCACCTGTTCGTCGGTACGACCCGTATTACGCATATAGTTCAGTGTTTCGCTATCTACAGGGAAGAAACCGATTGTTGCGCCGTATTCTGGTGCCATGTTGGCAACCGTTGCACGGTCAGCCAGACTGATGTTGCTAAGACCCGGTCCGTAGAACTCGACGAATTTACCGACAACGCCTTTTTTACGAAGCATTTGGGTAACAGTGAGTGCCAGATCCGTTGCAGTTGCGCCTTCGCTCAGGCTGCCTGTTAATTTAAAACCGATAACGTCCGGTGTTACAAAATAAAGCGGTTGGCCCAGCATGCCTGCTTCAGCCTCGATTCCGCCAACACCCCAACCAACAACGCCGAGTCCGTTGATCATGGTGGTGTGGGAGTCCGTTCCTACGAGGGAATCCGGGAATACAACGGTTTCGCCGTCAATGGTTTTGGTTGCAGCCACGGAAGCCAGGTACTCCAGGTTAACCTGGTGAACGATCCCTGTGGATGGTGGAACTGCACGGAAGTTGTTGAATGCCGTTTGCGCCCAGCGCAAGAAGCGGTAACGCTCTTCGTTACGCTCGAACTCAACCTTGATGTTGTAGTCGAGTGCATCATTCGTTCCGAACGCATCAACCATAACGGAGTGGTCGATAACGAGATCGACGGGAACGAGTGGGTTGATTTGTTTGGGATCGCCGCCTGCTTTTTTCACGGTATCACGCATTGCTGCAAGGTCAACGACAACCGGTACACCGGTGAAATCTTGCAGAACGATACGTGCAGGGATAAATGGAATTTCTTTGTTATTGTCACGGCCTTCTGCCCAGCCGGTCAGTTGTTTAACATGTTCTTCGGTAATTGCACGTCCGTCAAATTGACGAATAGCTGCTTCGAGCAGCACTTTAATGGAGAAAGGAAGCTTGGAAAGGTCGCCGTAGCCGCCTTCCTGAAGAGCATCTAAACTGTAGTAGCGATAAGACTTGCCTCCGACCTCAAGACTGCGGGCCGCGGAGAAATGATTCTTGGCTGACATACATGTACCTCCTTAAAATGGTCGGTGAGATGAAGAAAACGTCCATATAGGTGAAGAACAGGCCTTCATCGTTCCGTGTCCTTGTTCACTGGTTTCATTAGGTGAAACGTAATTTCATAATCGTAACTTTAGTTTTAAGTATACCGTTTTCAACGCCGTACGTAAAGGGCTTTTTGCCTGTCCAGCCAAGCGAATTAGACATTGAATGCGTTCTCAAGTAAAGGGAATGGACTTGATCTCTTCCGTACGCATTATCCCCGTTATTAAGGCTTCAAAACAGAACCAGACACATACAACCGAAATTCTCTCATATAAATAAAAAAGAGTTTTCATGCAATGGATCATTCCGGACAGAACTCATGCCAAAGGGGGACACAGGCTTGGAACGCGAATGGAAGAGTGCCTTATATACCTACGTGAACCAGTATAATCGCTGTGAGATCGACTACCGTCCACAGACAAGCGAACGGATTGTAACCGATCCGGAATTTGTGCTGGAACGGGGAGAGCGGATGGCCAGACTGGACCAATGGTATCGCAAGCGGCGGGCCGTGCCTCTTCGCAGTGAGACCAGCGCCAAGCTTGTGCGGACACTGATGGATGGGGCAGATGAATCGGTGGTGGACGTGCAATTGTACAGCAGGCTGTTCTATGAGAAGAACGGTTTGACCCATCGGGAAGACCGGATTGAGCGGGAACGCCTGACCTTTCTTAGGCAAGGAGGAGCTTGGACCATTGCACGGGTGGAACGTGAGGTCCCGGAGCGTCGTCCGGTAGGCGAGGGTCGCCCTTTTCAACAAGCTGATTTTGTACAGGCGATGAATCGGCCACTGCTTAACCGGGAAGTACTGGGACAGGGTAGGAGATCAAAGCAGCAGCTGTATCGCAGGGATCTTGCTGTGGCCTACGCGGATCGGTGGTGGAATGCGGGTAATCCGGCCTATGAGGAATTCGATGTGGACTGCACCAACTATGTGTCCCAATGTCTCTTTGCAGGGGGAGCACCCATCCACTATACTGGTAAAAGAGAAGCAGGATGGTGGTACAAAGGTTATGTGAATGGCGCCGAAATGTGGAGCTACAGTTGGGCGGTCTCCAATAGTCTGGAGCGCTATTTATCCGGCAGCAGCTGGGGGTTGTCAGCAACCGAAGTGGAGCGTCCCGAGCAGCTAATGCTTGGAGATGTCATTCTCTACGACTGGGACGGTGATGGCAGGTTTCAACACAGTACTGTTGTGACCGCTTTTGATGCGGGGGGCATGCCGCTTGTGAACGCACATACAGTCAGCAGCCGCCACCGTTTCTGGGATTACCGGGATTCTTACGCTTGGAACGAGCGGACGGTGTATCGGCTTTTTCATATTGCAGATGAATTTTGATGGTCAAAGATTTTACGGGATTCGGTGACGTGGACATCAGGTTCCGTGTAAAATAAGTCTAGATAACAGAATAAAAGTGGTGCTGAACATGCAGGCATGACAGCATCATTGCACAGATAATCGGAGGTTACACATGAGTATGGATAAATTAACAGTAGGCGTCGTTTACGGCGGAAAGTCAGGCGAGCATGAGGTATCGCTGCAAACGGCGTTTGCTGTAACGAACGCATTTGATTATGAGAAGTATGAACTGGTTCCTTTTTATATCTCCAAGCAGGGTACGTGGAAAAAAGGATCTGTCATGCATGCGCCATTCGCGCAGATTGAAGATTTGAAGCTGGAGCAGGCGTCGGGCGGAACCCAGGAAGCGCTGAAAGCGCTGTTTGGCCGCTTATATGGCGGGGAAGAGGCGATGGACGTGATGTTCCCGCTGCTGCACGGCACGTTTGGTGAGGATGGTACCATTCAGGGCATGTTCGAGATGGCGGATATGCCTTATGTTGGGGCAGGTGTACTGGCTTCGGCAGGTGGTATGGACAAAGTGGTCATGAAGAAACTGTTCGCACAGGCTGGAATCGACCAATGTGCCTTTACGTATTTTAACGCTACGCAGTGGAAGCAGACCGAACATGAAATGATCCTGCAGGTGGAGGATCAGTTGGGCTATCCTTGTTTCATTAAGCCGGCCAATCTCGGTTCCAGCGTGGGGATCTCGAAAGCGCGTAACCGGGGTGAACTGAAGACAGCAGTGGAGTTTGCTCTTCGTTATGATACGAAGGTTGTCATTGAGGAGTTTGTAGAGGCGCGTGAAGTCGAGGTTAGTGTGCTTGGCAATGACGAACCGATGGCTTCCGTACCAGGAGAAATTGTATCCTCTGGTGAATATTATGACTATGCAGCTAAATACATCGATGGTCAGTCTCAGATGCTGATCCCTGCTCCGCTTGACCCGGAAGCCGCAGATCGCATCCGCGAGGCCGCATTGCAGGCATTCCGTGCGATTGAAGGCAATGGGATCTCCCGGGCCGACTTCTTCATTCGCAAATCGGATGGGGCATTGCTTATTAATGAAGTAAACACCATGCCTGGTTTCACCCCCTACAGCATGTATCCACTCTTGTGGCGTGAGACGGGTGTATCGTATGCAGAACTGCTGGATCGCATGATTGAGCTGGCTTTGGAACGCTACAACCGCAAGCAGGCGCTGAACTACGAGAACGGCGTACAGGTGTAGCCTGAGGACGACAATATAGGGAGGGGTATGAATGGGATTTCAGACCGAATTCAATTCCGTGTGCAAATTCAAGAATGAACAAGAGCTTTTCGAATTGCTTGAATACGGCCGTGGCAAAATGGTCAAACAAGGCTTTCGTGTATTTCCTACCGGACAAAAAGTCATTGCTTACACACCGGATAACGTGGCGGTAGCCATCGTAAAAATCGTAGTCTCCATTGCAGAGATTAACTTCCAGGGGCAGGAAGTGACCGAAGTGGAGATGCAATTGATCCGTAAACTGAACGAGGAAGAATCACGCATTCAGACCGCTCTTGCGGACGAGATGTTCTTTGGTGAACAGGCACAGGGGTAGTTTGTTACACATGGACCGGAATGAATGGACGGATTTGTCGAAATTACGATTATGGTCACTCTTTTAGGGTAAAACTTGGTTATATACAGTGAAGGGAAGACCGCCGGCTTCATATGCCGGGGAAGGAATTCCGCCCTAATAGAGAGGAAGAAATTCATGCTCGTACGTTTTGGCTATGTGGCGATGTCCGTGCTTGTGGAGAATGCTTCACCTTCCCGGACGATGACCATGTCCAGCTTTAAGAAAATTGATGATAGGGAAGCGGCAATTCGCAAGCTGGAACGAATTGCAGCCGAGAATTTGCATAATACATTACGTTTGCTCAGACACAATAAAGGCAGCCATATTCATGTATATCGCTTCTCCTCCAAATTAATTCCGCTGGCTACTCATGAGGATCTGAGTGATTGGGACCCGTTTCCCGCGCTTAAGCAGGATTTTGCTGTAATTGGCGATTTTGTGAAGGAGAACGAGATGCGTGTATCTTTCCACCCGGATCATTTTACAGTACTCAGCACGCCGCGGGAGGAAGTGCTGCGCAATTCCATGCGCGACCTTCGTCATCATGTACGTATGCTGGATGCGATGGGGCTGAATGCCACTGCCAAGAACAATATACATATTGGTGGTGCATACGGAGACAAGCCTAGTGCTGCGCTGCGTTTTGAGGAGAATTTTCTAAAGCTGGATCGGGATATTCAGGAGCGGCTGACGCTCGAAAATGATGACAAGACCTTCAATGCACCCGAGACACTTGCAGTATGCCAGCGGATGGGGCTGCCCATGGTACTGGATATTCATCATCAATGGGTGAACAATGAAGGCGAACAGCCGTGGGATCTCTGGACTGATATATTGAAGACATGGGAATCCCCGCTTGCCCAAGCGGATTCACAGGCAGATAAGCCGTTGCCGCCCAAAATTCACGTGTCCAGTCCCAAGAGTGAGAAGGACCTGCGAGGTCATGCTGACGGTGTTGAAGTGGAGCCTTTGCTCACTTTCTTGCGCCATATCGCAGCAGATACGCCCGCCCTTGATGTGATGATTGAGGCGAAGCGCAAGGATGAAGCATTGGTTCAACTGATGCAGAAACTAGCATTCTATCACGAAGAGGGTGTGGAGTGGGTGGACGAGTCGACGGTTATCATTCATCCGTAGCGCCAAAAGGGGCCTGGGCAGCGAGAAACTTTACGAGCCTCGGGGCGTATACTTTTAACAAGTATTTTAATTTTTCGTAGATTGATATAGAAAGTAGAGTGAACGCTTTGAATGAGAAGGAAAAAACACCTTATGTCGTGACAAGCAAAAGCTATACTGCCGTCGCCATTAATGCAGCCTCCAAAGCTGGAGAGTGGATCAAGAGCCGTCTCGGAACTGTGGGGGAGCCCGGAACCAAGTATTCCCCGCAGGATCTCGTTACTGAAGTGGATAAAGGCGCGGAACAGATGATCCGCCGCCTGATTCTGACGCATTTTCCCCATCATGCCATTCTGGGTGAAGAAGGCGTAGAACCAGGACCGGAAGCTTCGGCCAAAGCACTGAAAGAAGCTGAGGAAGAAGAGTTTCTCTGGATTGTGGACCCGGTGGACGGAACGACGAACTTTGTACATGGTTTTCCGTTCTACTCCGTATCCATCGCTTTGGCCCATAACGGTGAGGTAATTGTGGGAGTAATCTACGATCCTTCCCGTGACGAGATGTTTGTTGCGGAAAAAGGAAAAGGCGCTTACGTCCATGGAAACCGGATGCTTGTATCGGGTGAACAGGAACTGGCTCAGAGCCTGATCGCGGTTGGCTTCCCGGCAGATACGACATACGCCTTGCCGATCAACATGGCCGCTGTCCAGGCCCTTGCACCGCAAGTACGCAGTCTGCGTGCAGGCGGTTCCGCCGCCCTGCATTTGGCGTATGTTGCAGCGGGGCGCCTCAGCGCTTATACCGAAGTTGGCCTGAAGCCATGGGATATCGCCGCAGGGGCACTGCTGGTGGAGGAATCCGGAGGCAAGGTCACTGACACCATCGGAACGCCTTATCAACTCTCGGTGAGTCATGTAGTGGCCAGCAATGGCAAGATTCATGATGCCCTGACAGGTGTGCTGAAGGAAGCAAAGGCAACCGGCCTGGAGTGAGTGGAGATTGTCTGTCCACGAAGTGAAAATGTAATAGTAAGATTAGTGCATTTGTGACTTTAATCTAAGGAGCGAACAACAATGGATGAATCCAAAGAACTGGAACGACGTTTGAGTGATATGCTGACTGAAGGGGACATGGAGGAGTCCGGCGATGCTGACAAGCGTGAACGCCAGCTCATTCCTCCCAAGTACGAGGTGCGCATCCAGACAGAACGTGATCCGATTGTTGAGGAAACGTTGAAGTACCGGGATATGGCACGCGAAGTGGACGATCGCTATGATCGTTATATAGAGCGTTCTGCCGGGAACAAACCGGAAAACGACACGGATAGTTCTGATTCTGGCGACGCGAAGTAAACAGAAATCTTGACAGGTTGATATTTTATCTGTGTTAAATGAGGGGCTTCCAATAGTCATGCATGAATATGACGGAAGCTCCTTTTGATCGTCAGCGTAGGGTCCAGCGACGACGACCGGTGGGTGAACGACTTCGGGGTAGTCTATTTACGTGTATAGTGAGAGCTCCTCCTTTTTCGTACAGACGACAGCACCCCTTTAATAATGTTAGAATAGAGTTACACGAACTTCTGTCATCGCAGTGGAAAGTGTAATATGCAATTATTGTTTACTTAGTATAGATACGAGACAAGGAGTGTTCTAAGAATGAAGCGTAAACGCATATGGAGAAGTACCGCCGCGGGATTAACGGCAAGTATGCTGGCAGGGATGCTGATTTTGGCATCAACCGCCCAGTCCGCTCTTGCTGCGGATAGCAATACGTTACCTGCGGGAACTACAACAGCATCTTTGCCTGTGAACAAGGATGCCATAGCAGTAACCAAGGAATTCCGCATCGTCACTTTGGGGGATTCTATTACCGTGGGTTACGAGCCGAACCTGAAAGAACTGCCGTATGGTTATGTGGAACGGTTACAGGAACAAGGCCTGCTTCATGGACGTACTCAGGTGGACAACTATGGTATAGCCGGATTGAAGAGCAGTGGTCTGAAAAACTTTGCAGATGCGATTAAAGAAGGGAAAGCGCTCACTTCCGAAGCCATTCAACCGAGTCTTCCTGATCCAAGAGCGGCACAAGTTGGAGCCAATATTGCTGCCATCCAGGAGAGTGTAGCTGGAGCGAATCTCGTTGCTATCACAATCGGAGGGAACGATGTATCCGAGCTGCTCGGCTCGGCAGATAAGCTGAGTGATGCGGAACTGGAAGCAAAAGTGAAAGAATTGCTATCATCCTATACAGCCAATGTTAGCGCAGTTATCAATGATATTCATGAGATTAATCCTAATGCCAAGATCGTAATCGCAGATCAATACCAACCTATGCCAGAAGTAGCTGGTAAGGAGCTTTATGCGAAACTAATGGAAGCTTCCCAAGGGTTTACGAAGACCATTGATGGAATTGCGACTGAATTTTCCGCTAAAGGGATGGATATAAAAGTGGCTCATGTCGCCAAGGAGTTTATTGGTGGAGAAGGCACGATGACGCACATGATTAAGGACCGCGATTTCCATCCGAATCAGTTCGGATATGAAGCGATTGCCAAAGTATTCGCAGAAACGATCTGGGGCGACTACACCAAGCTGACAGCTCCTGCAAGTGGTGAACCGATGAATATCATCGTAAGTGGTAAAACGCTGGATACACCGTACAAACCAATCATCCGTAATGGCAAAAACTTTGTGGCGATCCAGGATATCGTGAACGCTGTTGGCGCAACCACGGTATGGGATAATAAAACCTCAACTGCAACCATTACATACGGAGACCGGAAGGTTGCCGTGAAGATCGGTGCCGCTGCCGTTCAAGTGAACGGAGCATCCGTGACTGTGGATACACCTGCATTCCTGAACAAAGTGGGCACAGAATCCAAAACGTATGTACCTCTCGCCATGGTAGCCGAGGGTCTTGGCTTTGATGTGCAGTATGTAGCCAAGTTAAAAACTGTATTTGTGAATCCGTAACGTAAACAACAACTTGAAATCAAATTTATAGCCAGATAAAACGAGCCTATAGGATTTTTCTAAGGCTCGTTTTCATGATGAATATAACATATAGTTGTTTTCTGATTGTGAATATCTGATGGTAAGACTCAGGTTCACATAATATTGTTTCAAAATTCTTTTTTATAAGTTAGAAATAAATATTCGAATTGATTATCTTCTATGCCTTCGCAGTTTTCTTCTGATTCGGTGTAAATGTTATTTAATATTTGACGAATTTCCTCATTGACCTTCTTCCATTGTTTTTTAGTGAGAGATAAAGTTGTAACAGTTACTTCAACATCAGAACTCTCTTTAGACGCCCCTCTTTTAAAATCCCTGTTCAAAACCCAGATACCCTTAGTATAAATTTCATTAATTTTTTGGCTTAGAATAATGGCACTTTCTTTAGCTAATGTTCCATCAAAAGTTATATTTACATTTTTTTCAGTATTCGATAAATAGTAGTTTTGAGTTAGATTATTTAAATTCTCACTTCGAGATATCTTAACTAAATCTAATTCCTTCAATTGTTTTACATGATAATACAAACGGGATGCGTCTTCGTTTAAACTTTCAGCAATTTGTTTAATTGTTTTTTCCTCAGAACTAATTGATTCTAAAATCCTTTGCTTGGTTTTATCTAGCAAAGCCTTTGCCAACTTCTCATGATTATATTCCAAAGAAAATCACTCCTATATTCAATTCATTTGAAAGCATTAAATTAATACAATAACAATAACCAGCACTTCAACTAAAGCATACAGTAGAAGTATTTATTGTTCAATTTATTACGTACTATGTTTATGTAATTAACTAAAAATATAAACATTTGACAAAATAAAAAAATGGAAATAAAATTGTTTTAAACGTTAAAATTAATTTAAATGGAGGAGTGACTTATTAAACGAGATTTTTGGTATTTAGTCTCTGGGAGACTTTTTAGCAATATTGGAGATAGTCTATACTCGGTAGCAGCGATGTGGTTAATTTTTGAATTAACAGGCAATAGTGTATTCACAGGTATAGCTGGCTTTTTAACTATGGTTCCATCAGGATTACAGTTTCTGATTGGACCATATATAGACAAAGCTAATCTAAAGAAGGTAATGATTGTTTCTCAACTAACGCAATTTGCATTGATAATCTCTATTCCTATTTTTTACCACTATAACTTTTTAAATGTATACACATTATTATTCATCATGTTTGCTGCCTCTTGTGCCAGTGCTTTTGCCTATCCAGCACAAATGTCCCTTTTGCCTCGAATTGTAAATAAAAATAGTATGACCAGAGCTAATTCTTTAATGGCACTTGCCTATCAAGGGACAGATATTCTATTTATGGCTATATCAGGAGTGTTAATTACAATTACAGCGACTCATGTAGTTCTTTTCTACAACTCGTTTTTGTTTTTGGTGACCTCGATATTATTTACAAAGATCAGATATAAAAACCTGAGAAGTCATGAAAATCCTACTCCAAATGAGAACATATATGAATTAATTAAGAACTATTATTCTGAACTAACTGAAGGATTTAGTTATATTAGGAATTCCCTTATACCACAGATATTGCTTGGATCGATCATTGCAAATTTCCTAATAGGTGCTTTTATCGTGAGTTTACCTAGTTACGCTCAAGATCGAGGTGGTGTAGAATTCTATGGTTATTATTTAGCAGCTTTTTCAGCAGGATCCCTTGTAGGATCTTTGTTAGCATTATTATTAAAGGAAGTAAAAATAGGTAAACTAACTATAATTGGTTTCTTATTTAGTGGTTTAGTTTGGCTGGCTTCTGGATTAATATCCAACCCTTATATATCGGTTATCCTACTTGGTTTAGCATCAATTATTATGGGGATAACAAATGTGATTTTTATGACACTTATTCAAAATTCTGTTGATGAGAACATCTTGGGCAGGGTCATTTCTTTAATAGTTAGTTTAACTGTAGTAGCCACACCGCTTGGTAATCTTGTAGGTGGATTCGTTTCTGAATGGTTAGGAAGTATATATGCTTTTATCGGAGCTGGAATAGGTCTGATATATGTCTCGCTTTACTGGTTATCGAATCCAAATTTAAGAGGAATATCTACTGCAAGCAATTCTTCGCACTTAGTAACAGGGGTAAAATTAGAGGAGAAAGCAAATTAAAAAAAAATTTACCGAAAAAAATATTTACAACGCAAGGTAATATTTGTTATAATCTACTTGTAAGTTGATTTGAAGGAAGGAGTTGAGATAAATGGTTGTGATCGAACAAGCAAACAATGATAAGCCAACAGTAATTAATGCTTTTTGTTAAGGAAACCCAAAAACACACCACCTAAGAAATTAGGGTGGTGTGTTTTACTAATAAGGAGGAGAGCTATGTTTAATAGAGATAGTAATTTTCTTAAAAATAAAGAATTGAAGAAAGGGTTTAAAGCTTCACGATATAATGTAATCTCAGATACTAAGGATGGAGGTCTTAAACTTTATAATAGTTTAACTGGAAAAATTATAAAAATAGATTCGAAACATTACGATAAAGCCAAAAGAATATTACAAAATAAAATAACTGATTTAGATATTGAGTCTGATGAACTTATTAAATATTTATATGAGAATGAATATTTGGTTGATCAATCATTGGATGAATTCAAAAGGGCGACTGCACAAAAATTGAGATCAGTTTCATCAGATAGAACACTGCAGTTAATCATCCTTGTTAATGAGGATTGTAATTTTAGATGTGTATACTGTTATGAAGACTTTAAAAAGAAAGAGATAACGAGCATTACAATACAAGGGATAGAAAACTTTCTATTAAACAATATAAAACACTATGATTATCTTCAAGTTCAATGGTTTGGTGGGGAACCATTAATTTCGCTTGGAGCACTAGAGCTCCTGTCACATAAAATAATAAAAATTTGTGAGGAAAACAACGTTATGTACTCTAGTGGAATGACCACTAATGGATATTTGCTTACGCCTGATGTAATGGATAAATTAAATAAACTTGGTGTTAGAAGCTTTCAGATAACTTTGGATGGTATCGATGAAACGCATGATAAACTCCGAGTGGGCAAAGAGGGGGAAGCTACTTTTGCTACGATATTCTCTAATCTAATAAACTTACGAAATACTTCTCATCAATTTCACATTTTACTTCGAACTAATGTAAGTGATCCAGTTAAGGTGGTCATGGAAAACTACATAGATTTAGTAGACGAATATTTCAAAGATGATCCAAGATTTGACATCCATTTTGTTACAGTAAAAGATCTAAAGGGGTCACAGTCAGGAGACCTCCATTTATGTGATACAAAAGAATTATTTCCGTACTATGAGTACGCTCAAGAAAAAGGTTTTTCATTTGATTTCTATAAGGGACCGCTTAGACCTAATGGATCTGAATGTTATGCTTCCAATCCAAACTCTTTAGTAATTGGTTCAGATGGAATGATTTATAAATGTACGGTTGCCTTTAATAACCAAGATAACCACGTAGGAAATTTAAAAGAGGACGGATTCCTTGAAATTTTTGAGGAAAGATTAATGTTGTGGGTAACTGGTGGTGCCAATGAAGATTCCAACTGCACAAAATGTTATTTCAGGCCTTCTTGTCAAGGGAATGCTTGTCCTTTAGAGAGAATAGAGGCTAATAGAACACCTTGTCCACCAATTAAAAAAAATATTAAAAGATATATAAATTTAATACATGAGGAAGAATTATATGTATAAGAAAAAATTATTGTTTGGAGTTACGGGTTCGATAGGTGCTTCAAATGTCCCCACTTACTTAGCTTATTTGGCACAAGAATATGAAATAAATTTAATAATGACGGAGAATTCTCAGAAATTCTTAGTAAGTAATGCATGTCTCCCATATGTAGAATATGTTTATACAAATATGAATGATCATAGCCGCGTTAAAATTCCTCATGCTAATTTACCAAGAGATGCAGATTTATTTTTGGTATTACCAGCAACAGCAAATTTCTTGTTTAAAATAGCCAATGGAGCTGCAGATGATTTGTTGACATTAGCTATTTTGAATTATGGTGGTCCTGTGTGTGTAGCCCCAAATATGAATCCTCTAATGTGGAACTCACATTCTGTACAACGCAATGTTAAACAACTAAAAGAAGATGGTTTTCATTTCTTAAATGTCTCCGCTCATTCTATAGAAGCTTCTAGTGGGAATATATTATTTTCTGAAGCGTCTTTACCTCAACCTCAAGAGTTAATTGATTCACTAAATAAAGTTTATACCTGTGCAAAAAATAGTGAACTGATCTTATGATATCTGAAAGTTAATCCTCTCTAAAGAAATTTATAAAAAGATAGAAATATTTTTATTGTTCTAGGAACTTTTTTTTGAATGTTGATATGTCAATTTATACGACCGGAAAAACGGTCGTTTATTATTTTTAGGAAAACTTGTTTTTTTGTGACGACCAACCCGAAATAGAAAAAATACGATTCAAATTATTTAGATCAATATTGCGAATTTCTATAATGGATACCATATTATGGGGTTATAGTTTTTAAAAGAGACAGAAGGATTTTAGAATTAGAAAAAAATGATAATTAGTTTTCAAAGATAGGAGTAAAAAACAATTGAGTTCTATCTACAGTTACAGTAGTTTAGAAAACCAAAACTAACTTTTTTTGAAGGGCAAGTCTTCGGATGTTTTTCCCCACCGAACACGAATAAGCAATTGGAAAAATATATTAATTGAACTTTACCATTATCCTTGAACATATAGATTCCGTTTACTTGTAAAGTAGTTTCTACATTGAAAAGCTATCATTTGGATTTTGCTGCCTTCATTGATATAGTTCGTCCAGCGATGGTAATTATATTTCTAGTCAATAGTTTGGATCGTTTTCAAGTAAACAACTATGGAGGAATGCTGGCGCTTTGCTGAACTGCAGATGCCATTGCTGGACAAAGGTGAAACTAAACCGTTTCTTAGCGAAAAAACATATTATCTGAAAAAATATAATGACAGACGTTGAAGAACATTAACGCTAGAACATAAGATTGTTTACTAGACATACTAAGATTTACGTATCCTTTTGCTTCCTTGACGAATTATGGATTGCGCGGACTGGCAGACCCGTCTATCCTGAGTAAAGAAAATGAACGGAACTTTGATATTAATCATTGTTCCCGATTTCTATCAGTGAGTAGATATATGGTAAATATGTGGAAAACTCTTTAGTTATGCATCTAGTCCTCCCCCAAAATTAAATCGGTCGAAAAACTATCTCAAAGATTTACCTGAGATTTTTCTAGATTTACTAACTAAATCAGTTAATCGACTAGAGAATCAAAATACATGGTAAAGCCCAAATATAATATGGCTTGTCATCTGACCATGGATGTGTAAATATGAAAATAACTTACAGTAGATCGAAAACCATTTCGAATGACAGCACCCTTCGCAAGCCAAAGGAGCGTTTTGGATGAGAAAAATTAAGAACGCTTTCACGAGATTGCCGATTCATCACAAAACCATTCTTCTCATCGGACTTCTGATGTTGATCAGCTTCACATTCTATGTATCTGTCCTGAGATACGTGTTCAACATTTATGACCGACAAATCTATGAGAAATCCTCACAGGTGCTTAATATGTCTTCGGTGGGCATCGAGAACCAGCTGCGTGAGATTTCCAATTTATCCTTTAAAGTCATGTCTGACGAACCACTACAGCAATACCTTCTCCAGTTGGAAAATGCCGAAACGGGATATGAGCAAAATGGCCTGCGCAAAAAAATCACCAACAGATTGGTGGCCTATGCAGGTTCAGAGAAATACGTCTATTCCATGATCTTTATCGATAATGATAATAATGTTATGGCGGCTGGAAACCGTGAAGGAATCTCGGAAGCAAAGCAAAGTGAATTGGTTGCTTTGGGACAGCAATATTCAGGCTCCAATGCCTGGTACACGGGTGGGGACCAACAAGCCAGATTACTGTCGGTTAGACAGGTAAAGTCTTTTACCGGTGGAGCATTCACGCTGGAGAAGCTGGGCACCCTCGTTATTCGAGTACGGCTGGATCGGATTGTTCAGGACCAGATGCAGCATCCGGCAGAGGATTCACAGCTATTAATTACAGATGGCCGGGAAGTGATCTACCCGACAGAGTCGACTGTCAGCAAATCTGAAATTGAGTGTGAACTGAAGCGGACACAGCCTTATGGGATCGCCATGTTTGAGCAGGGTAGAAATTTTGTCGCCCGTGCACATTCTTCCTATACGGATTGGGTGTACCTGTACATGACGCCTTTTGACCAAATGTTTAAGCAGATCCAGTTTGTCAAACAGCTGGTGACTGTCATTTTTATCATGATATTCCTGGCGGCGCTTGTATTTGGAGCTAAGTTTTCGCGCAGTATTACACAGCCGATCGCCCAGTTGATCAAGAAAATGCGCAATATCGAAAAAGGGGATCTGGATAAGCTGGAGGAAGCAGCGCTTGGCAACGTTCCGGTATCTTCGCAGAATGAGGTTGGGTTGCTGCATCGCACGTTCAAGATGATGTTACAGCGCATACGCGAACTCATTGATGAGAATTATGCGAAACAGCTCGTGATACGAGAGACTGAATTGAAAGCGCTTCAGGCGCAGATTAATCCACATTTTCTGTACAACACACTGGAATCAATCAACTGGCTTGCGAAAGTGCAGAAGCAGCATCAAATCTCTAAAATGGTTGAGGCCCTTGGATTTCTGCTGCGAAGCTCCGTGAACATGTCCGAGAAGTGGATTACTTTGGAACGAGAAATGGAAATTGTCCGTAGTTATGTGACAATCCAGCACACGCGATTCGAGGAAAGGCTTGATTTTGACATGGACATTGCGCCCGAAGTGGGAACTGCGCGCATTCCGAAGTTAACGCTGCAGCCATTGGTGGAGAACGCCATCCATTATGCTCTGGAGCCAAGCATAGAACCTTGCCGTATTCGGATCAGAGCGAGAGCGGATGGGGACAACATTGTGATTGAGGTGGAGGACGATGGTCCAGGCATGACTCCCGAATTTCTGGAGCAATTGCAGGAGGGACGTATTCAGACGAGGGGACAGGGGATCGGACTGTCGAACATCAAGGAACGGATCAGGCTGACCTTCGGGGACGAAGGCGAAATGATCATGAGCAGCAATCCCGGATCAGGGACCGTAGTATCGATCAGAATACCTTGGATCAGAGAGGACGATGACGATGTACAAAGTGATGCTCGTAGATGATGAACGTGTCATTCTGGAGGGGATTTCGCAAGTCGTGGATTGGGCTGCAGCAGGAACGGAGCTGGTGGATACCGCGAGAAACGGGATTGAAGCGCTGGATAAGATCGGTCATTCCAGACCGGATATTATCATTACGGATATTTCCATGCCGGGTCTGGATGGTCTTGGATTAATTGAAAAGGCGTCCGAAGCTTACCCTGGACTCCGGTTTATCATGTTGTCTGGTTACAAAGAGTTCGAATATGCTCGCCGGGCCATGCAATATGGAGTGAAGCATTATCTGCTCAAACCGTGTAACGAGAACCAGATCCACGATGCCTTGTCCGAGCTGCTTCAGGAACACCAGGATGCCCAGGTGAAGGAACATGTGGCCGGAGAGATGAAACAGCGGCTGCAACGGGTACTCCCGCATGTGAAGGAGCAGTTCCTGCTGGAGTTTATGACGAACCAAACCTATGGTCCGGTTGATTTGGAGTATTACCAGGAGCTGTTTGAACTGGAGCTGGAGGATAGTGAAGTTCGGCTGCTGCTGTTCCGGATTGCAGATGAACATGATTATAGTCATTTATTTGCGATCAAAAACATCGCCAGTGATCTGCTGCCCCATGTTCTGTTAAGCACGACCATTGAAGGCAAACTGTTAATTTTGCTGGGGGACTCTTCCGATCCGGTCGGTTTGAAGGAGAGCATTGAGGAAGTGCGGGCTGCTTTTACCAGACTGTATAAACTCGAAGTTACGGCTGCCCTTAGTGAGGCGGATCGAATGATTCAATCCAGGCGTTTGTTCCGTGAGGCTATGCAATGCCTGAACCACCGCTTTTTTATTGGCGAAGGCAAGCTGATTACCAAAAATGATCTGGCCCTGGCCGGGGAATGTGCTGGGGTACACGTTGAACAGGATGCAGAGCAGCTGTGCCAGTTGATTAAGTCAGGTAATACCGAAGAAGCTGCAGCGGAAGTGGATCGCCTCTTCGATCTTTTATCCGGTCAGCAGCTTGAAATTGGGATTACCCGTTCGTATGTGGTGCAGTTGTACTCCGCTATGATTCATGTCTGTCCACCTGAGGAGGCAACGGAATTCACTCAGCGTATGGCAGAGCTGCCCCATATCGATACCTTGTCTGGCTTAAAATCCTTTGTCGCAAGCAGCGCAGCCCGAATAACCTCCGGTTATTACAAAAACCACATTAGCCGTCAGTCTTCTGCCGTGGAGAAGATGATGGATATTGTAGACCGTCATTATGGCGAAGCTGATCTATCCCTTAACGGTGTCGCTCATCAGATGTTATATATGAACCCGGATTATTTAGGTAAAATTTTCAAAAAAGTAACCGGCGAGAACTTCTCCAATTATGTGAATCGTTTGCGCATTGAGCGTGCCTGCGAACATATTCGCAGAGGTGGGGATGTGAAGGTATTTGAGCTTGCCGAATTGTTTGGCTTCGGGGGGAACTCGCAATATTTCAGTCAGGTATTCAAAAAGTGGACTGGCATGACACCTACCGAATTCCGCAGAACTGGCTTATAACAATAGACTGACGATCATGTAGTCGGAGTATGAGGGGGACGAACCGCACCGGGAGGGTGCAGTTGTCCTCCTCTGTTTTTTGAACCAACAAGACGGTTTTGTGTATTCAACTATGGTCTCACATTTGCGAAAATGACAATATAAAGTTTGTGAAAGCGTTATCAGAAAATGAAGGTAACTCATTCACACAACCATATCAACATAAAAGGGGAGATTGGCATGGTGAAAAAGGCAATATTCCTGATGATGGCGGCATTGCTGGTATTAACAACGGCATGCAGCAGCAGCGGAGGATCGGGCGAAACATCTGCGGATGGTTCGGTAACACTTCGTATCGCGTGGTGGGGATCGGATGCACGTCACGAGTATACACAGAAGGTCATTGACTTGTACAAAGAGAAGAACCCGAATGTCAAAATTGACGTGGAATATGCGTCGTTCGATGACTACTGGAAAAAGCTCGCTCCACAAGCTGCAGCGAATCAACTGCCGGACATTGTACAGATGGATATTTCCTACATCAGCCAATATGCACAGAACGGACAGCTCGAAGATCTGTCCCCATATCTCGGAAATCAGATCAAAGTGGACGATGTATCCGAGAACGTAATCAGCACAGGCATTATCAATGAAAAACAATATGGGGTACCTGCGGGTGTTAACGTACTGGGTTTCCAGTATGATCCGGCTCTGCTCAAAAAAGCGGGTGTGGATGCCCTACCTGAAAATATGACCTGGGAATCGTATGAAGAGCTTGGCAAGCAAACGGCTGCCAAAGGACTTTTCCTGGATGGAGGCGTGGCGCCGGATATCTTCTTCCACTATTTCCTACGGACCAAAGGATTATCCCTGTACAATGCTGAAGGAACGGGTCTTGGCTATGATGACGACAAACTGTTCGTTGAGTTCTTCGGACTCATGCGCCGGATGATTGAGCAGGGCGCAGCGCCTTCGCCGGATCTGGCGAACCAAACCAAAGGTATTATCGAGGAATCCGACCTGGTCAAAGAAAAAGGAATTGGTGTATGGCAATGGTCCAACCAGTTTGTAGCCTTGCAGCAGGTAGCCAATCGTCCATTGGAGATTGCACCAATGCCTGGACCGGACATGGAAAAAGGTCTCTATATGCAGCCAAGTATGTACTGGGCTGTAACATCGAACTCGAAAGTGAAGGAAGAAGCAGCCAAATTCATCGATTTCTGGGTGAACGACGTGGAAGCAAACAAACTGATCAAGGGCGAACGCGGTGTGCCAATCTCGGGCAAAATCAAGGAAGCTATCGCTCCTGAGCTGAGTGATGCAACGAAACAGGTATTTGACTTCGTAGCGGCCATGGAGCCTAAAGCTTCGCCAATGAGCCCACCGCCGCCGGTAGGTTCGCCGGAAGTCATTGCTTCTCTGGCGGATGTTGTGGAGGAACTGAACTTTGGCAAGATTACACCGGAACAAGCAGCAGCGACATTCCGCAAAAATGCCGAAGCGGTTCTTGCCAACAATAAATAACAGTTGAATGATTGCTTGCTCATCCTATTACCGGGATGGATGGGAACAGGGGGCTACTCGCATACTGCGAGGGCCTTTCCCCGTCCATGAGATCGAAGCGAAGGCTGTGGGAAGTAATCAGATCCATAAAGGAGGTTCGTTCCGTTGAGGCAATATTCGTCGTTGCGCAGAAACTTAACCGGGTATGCATTTATTAGTCCTTTTATCATCGGCTTTCTGGGCTTTACGCTCATTCCGATGTTTGTATCTCTATACATGTCGTTTACGAGTTATAATCTGTTCACTTCTCCACGGTGGATTGGGATGGACAACTACACCAAGATGTTCTTTGATGATCCGAAGTATTGGAACTCGGTTAAGGTAACGTTCCTGTACGTGTTCATTGGTGTGCCGCTAAGGCTGGTCTTTGCACTTTTCGTGGCCATGATCCTGAATACGGGCTCCCGCATGGTCGGAACGTACCGAACCTTGTACTACCTGCCATCCATTATCGGTGGTAGTGTGGCCGTGTCCATTATGTGGCGTAACCTTTTTAGTAATGAAGGTGTCATCAACAGCGCATTAACGGCAATCGGAATTGGGCCAATCAGCTGGTTTGGTGATCCGAATGCGTCCCTGGTTATGCTGATCTCGCTATCAGTTTGGCAGTTTGGATCTTCCATGCTCATCTTTCTGGCCGGTCTGAAAAATATCTCTCCCGAGATGTACGAAGCAGCAGGTGTGGATGGTGCCAATCCGGTACGCAAATTTTTTGGTATCACCTTACCGCTGCTCAGCCCAATCATTCTGTTTAACCTGATTATGCAGACTATCGGTGCATTCATGACCTTTGTACCTGCATATATCATTTCTAAAGGCGAGGGCGGGCCAATGGACGGTACCATGCTTTACTCGCTGTATCTGTTCCGTCAGGCCTTTATGTTTAACAACATGGGTTATGCTTCGGCCATGGCCTGGATCATGCTTATTATGATCGGTATACTCACAGTTGCGGTATTCCTGACATCCAAGTTCTGGGTGTTTTATGAATCCGAAGGAGGGAAGTAACGATGGTTTGGAGAAATGTGAAATGGCCTATCTATCATCTGTTCGTTGCAGCTTTGGCCCTCCTGATGCTCTATCCCGTGCTATGGATGCTGTTCAGCTCCTTCAAGGAAAGCCGCACCATCTTCGTGACTGCCGAGTCCCTGTTTCCTACAGAATGGATCTGGAGCAACTACGCGGATGGCTGGAAAGGTGCAGGCGGAAGACCGTTTATGGATTACATTACGAACTCTCTCGTTATTGTAGTCATTTCCACGATTGGTGCCGTGTTATCCTCATCGCTGATTGCCTTTGGTTTTGCGAGGCTCAACTTTAAAGGACGTAACTTCTGGTTTTCCCTGATGATGTTAACCCTGATGTTACCGCATGACGTTGTACTCGTACCCCAATATATTATCTTTACGAAGCTTGGCTGGTTGAATACCATTCTGCCGATTGTTGTACCTACATTCTTCGGGATGCCGTTCTTCATCTTCCTGATGGTTCAGTTCATTCGTACAATTCCGAAAGAGCTGGATGAGGCTGCTACTATTGATGGATGTAACAAGTTCAGACTGTATGTGCAGATTATTATGCCGCTAATCAAGTCATCACTCGCAACGGCAGCCATCTTCTCCTTCTACTGGAGATGGGAGGATCTGCTCGGTCCAGTGCTGTATCTGAACTCGCCGGATAAATATACCGTGTCGATGGCACTGAAAATGTTCCTGGATAGCGAATCTGCTTCCAACTGGGGTGCGATGTTCGCGATGTCCATTGTGAGTCTCGTACCCGTTGTAGCCGTGTTCTTTATTTTCCAAAAACAAATTGTACAGGGCATGAGCACCAGCGGATTGAAAGGATAAACGATATTCACTGGATCCTAACCTGGATTAGCACGTTGAAAAAGGAGGTTCTTCCTATTGAATAATGCTCAGGGGAGTCAGGCTGTTACCACGGAGGTAACGTTAGAGGGCGGTAAAGAATCCGTCACCCACTGGAAGTTCAATTTTGGACCGGACTCGGGTAGTTCGGGTGAGATTGAGGGTTATCTGAAAGTGTCTGCCAGCACCCTATATGAAGTACAGGGGGAATACGGTTTTGAATCCGGTTCCCTTGTGTATGAGAAGCAGCGGCAAAGTGAATATGGGATGGCTGACACCGGCAAGGAAAATGATAGAATACAAGGTCAGGCCAATGTGTCTGTCCCATTACGTTCAAGCTTTTGTATTCCGCTCAAGGCATCTTTCATCGTTGATGTACCCGATGGAACCTACCAAGTCTTGTTGATTGCAGGCGATGAATGGGCAGAGACGATTACCCGGGTCAAAGCCGGAGAGGGCAGACTGATGCTGCCGACCATTCGTGCCCTTCCTGGACAATGGGCAGAAGTACGATTCTCCGTTGTGGTCCGTGGTGGGAAGCTTAGATTATCGTTCTCCGGTCCCGCGCCACGGATCAATGCATTGGAGATCACGCTTGCGAATCAGACGATGACTGTATTTCTCGCTGGTGATTCTACCGTGACGGATCAGCCGGAGAGTGGATATCCATACTGTGGCTGGGGACAGCTGTTACCGGCTCAGTTCAAACATGATGTTGCTGTTGATAATCATGCCCAGTCTGGGCGCAGCTCCCGCAGCTTCATCAATGAGGGCAGACTGGATGCCATTCTGGAGAAGATGAAGCCGGAGGATTTTCTGTTTATTCAATTTGGACATAACGATGAGAAGCCGGGCCCTGACCGGGGAACGGAACCTTTCACAACATATAAGGAGTATCTGAAAAAGTATATTGATGCAGCCCGCGGAGCGAGTGCTCACCCGGTGCTGGTAACTCCGGTGCATCGGCGCTACTTCGCCGATGACGGCACATTGACCGACACGCATGGCGATTATATCATCGCCGTGCGTGAGCTGGCCGAAGAGGAAGGGGTACCGCTGATCGATCTGGCTGAGAGAAGCCGCATGTTGTTCGAGCAAGCGGGTGTTGAAGGCAGCAAGGAGGATTTCATGTGGGTGCTGCCGGGCGAGTACGTGAACTTCCCGGCAGGCGTGGAGGATAACACGCACTTTCAGGAGCGAGGTGCCCGTCGTCTCGCCATAGAGGTGGCAGAAGCCATCCGCGAGCTGCGATTGCAGCCGCTGCAAATGTATTTGAGGTAAGTAGCGAAGGAGGGCGGCATCGGAGCAGAGGGAGCGAAGCGTCCGCCTTTGGAGCGGGATTTCCCCTGCTGAGGGGGAATGAAAAAGAAATCCCGAGCCAACAGCGGCCCACAGCCCGATCCGCCCGTCGAAGCGTCTGCCCGCGATTAGCCTTTTTATTCAGCGAGTTAACGAAGTACACGAGCCTCTCGAAAAGTTGCCCCGCGAGCATAGCGAAGGCAATAAGCCTTTAAAAAGCCATGG